>NZ_CP048409.1:3637500-3951974 GCF_010448835.1 Draconibacterium halophilum | reverse complement strand
TATTACAAAATATCTGGTGAAGGGAAAAAACTTGATAGCATTTCAGGTATTTCGGTGGTGCGACGGTACTTATTTGGAAGACCAGGATCTTTTCAGGTATTCAGGAGTTGAACGTGATTGTTATTTGTATGCCCGCAATACTCAACGAATCGAAGACATTCATGTTACTCCGGATCTAGTAAATGATTATAAAGATGGAATACTTGAGATTAAAACTACTCTGACTAAATCAGCATCGGCTTTATCTTTGTCATTCGAACTGTTTAATGGAGAAACATTAGTAGCAACTGGCAATCAAAAGGGATCGGGACAAACAATTCTTAACGTTGAAAACCCGGTAAAATGGAGTGCAGAATTGCCTAAGCTTTATACTCTTTATGCAACGTTAAAGGATAAGTCAGGAAAAGTAATTGAGGTAGTTCCACAAAAAGTGGGATTCCGTAGAGTTGAAATTAAAGATTCACAATTACTGGTAAATGGAAAACCTGTATTAATAAAAGGGGTGAATAGACACGAAATTGATCCTAATTCCGGTTATGTAGTTTCTCGTCAGCGCATGATTCAGGATATAAGAATCATGAAGGAATTAAATATCAATGCTGTTCGTACAAGCCATTATCCTGCAGATAGGTATTGGTATGAGCTCTGCGATGAATATGGTTTATATGTTGTTGCTGAAGCAAATCTGGAGTCTCATGGAATGGGCTATGGGAGAAACACTTTAGCAAAGAATCCTGATTTTGCTTTGGCACATTTGGAACGTAACAAAAGAAATGTGCAAAGAAACAGAAATCATCCATCTGTTATAATCTGGTCTTTAGGTAATGAAGCTGGAATGGGACCTAATTTTGACTCTTGTTACAATTGGATTAAGAAAGAGGATCCAAGCCGACCAATCCAGTACGAAAGAGCAGTAAATGGGAACTCTACAGATATTTTTTGTCCAATGTATTTAGACTACGATGGATGTGAAAAATATTTGCTTAACAATCCAGAAAAGCCACTTATTCAGTGCGAGTATGCTCATATCATGGGAAATTCAGGAGGAGGCTTTAAAGAATATTGGGATATGATCCGGGAATATCCGGAATATCAGGGAGGCTTTATTTGGGATTTTGTAGATCAGTCGCCAAACTTCAAAACACATGAAGGCGTTGAGATTTCAGCGTATGCAGGTGATTTCAATAGATATGATAGTCGCAGCGATCAGAATTTCTGTAATAACGGTTTAATATCACCCAATCGAACTTACAATCCTCATGCTTATGAGATTGCTTACTTTTATCAATCAATCTGGGTGAATCCGATTGATTTGTTGAGTGGAACATTATCCGTTTATAATGAGAATTTTTTCCGAAATCTTGAAAATTATTACCTCGAATGGCAATTGCTAGCAGATGGTGAAGTTATTGAAAATGGGATTGTAAATGAACTCAATGTACTGGCTCAGGAGAAGGTAACAGTTAAGCTTAATTACTCTATTGAAAAAGTCAATGATGAAAAAGAGTTATTGCTTAACGTTTTCTTCAAACTTAAAAAGAGTGAACAATTATTACCTGCCGGTCATAAAGTTGCATCTAATCAATTGGTTATAAGACCTCATATTGAAAGTCAATTAGCGATAGATGAGAGCGAAAAGACAATAAAATATCCCAAAGTCCATGATACGAATCAATATTGGATGATCATAAAAGATGAAGACTTTCAAATAGATTTTAACAAGTCTACTGGATTTCTCGAAAGATATTCATTTGGAGGCAACGAATTGCTGGCTCCTGGAACAGCTTTAAAACCGAACTTCTGGCGTGCTCCAACGGATAATGATATGGGAGCCTGGTTTCAGGTTCGAAGTAAAGTATGGCGAGATCCTAATTTAACCTTGAAAAGCCTCCAATCTCAAGTAAAAAATGATTTAACAGAGGTTCAAGCAGAATATGAAATCAAGGACGTATCTGCAAAGTTAAATCTTACCTATTTGATCAGTAGTGATGGTAGCGTCACAGTCAATCAAAAACTGATGGCGGATTCAGAAGCAAAAGTGCCGGATTTATTCCGCTTCGGGATGCAATTGGTTATGCCGGAATCTTTTGACCAAATTGAGTTTTATGGTAGGGGGCCTGTCGAAAACTACCGTGATCGGAAAAGTTCTCAATTTTTGGGGATATATAATCAAAATGTGGAAGACCAGTTTTATCCGTATATCCGTCCACAAGAAACAGGGACCAAAACTGATATCCGTTGGTGGAAACAATTTGATCGTGCGGGGAAAGGGTTCTTATTTGAATCTGTTGAGCCATTTTCTGCATCCGCATTAAATTATACAATTGAATCGTTGGATGATGGTGATGAGAAAGATCAACGCCATTCGCAGGAAGTTCGTAAATCAGACTACACCAACATATGCATCGACAAGTTGCAAATGGGATTAGGCTGTGTTAATAGTTGGGGGGCCAAACCGCTTGATGAATACTTGGTACCTTATCAAGATTATGAGTTTAAATTTAAAATTACACCGATAGGAAACTATAGATAAAAGTGATAAAGGCCTACTTGTATGGTATTGCATATGAATGCCCCAAAAGAAATAGAAACAAAAATTGTCCCTTATTTGAAATTGATCATTTATCATTCGAAGAAAAAATAATATGGATTAATAAACTCAATGAAGACAAAATAGGAGCTATCTTAAATTATCATGTGCTATGTACAAAAGACTGTTTGCCAGAAAGATGATTAGACGAAAATGCATAATGACAGATTCTGTGATGTGTGAATGGGAGTGAGCTTTAAGTTTATATCATTATGAGAATATTTAATGACTGAAATTTACTAACGAAGAAAAGGTAATTGTGATGGTAGTTTTTATCACATAGTTTAGTTTGTTTAGTTAGGTCTCTCTTTCATTTTGAAGGAGAAATCCCGGGAGTTTATTCGCTCCCGGGATATTTTAAACAGTTGTCTGGAGTATTGTTAAAATATTTAGATCCAATAATAATAAATATGAAAATACTAAATTCTCAATATTAAATATACAGCACATAGTTGATTTGAATTGGTATTAATGTTCAGGTTACAGTATTGTAATTTGTTTTCTGGGGGCACATAGTGTTCCCAGAATTTCAAATAGTTTAATTCTGAAAATCGAAATATGAAGATATAACTCGTTTCACCCCGTTCTGTTCAGTTGTATAGACAAAGCTTCAAAGAACTGTTCAGAGAAATGCATAAAGCCATGAATCATCAATCGTATCAAGAAACAATTAGAGTTCTGGAAGAAACCTTATCCCGGTTAAAAGTACAAACCCAGGATTTTGTGGAGTTAACCGAAAAAGCCATCGGTCTGTGTTATAATGTAATGTCAAAATTAAGAGTGTCTGTACAAAACGACGGATTCAGTAAGAAGGAGGAAGAAATCTATTTTTTTAAGCATGTGAAGCCGAAAGTAGATAGTAAATTTATTTTTTATACTGAAGTATTTAATATAGAGTCACACAGACCGGAGGGAGGAAAAAAGATTCAACTAAAGTATTTCCAGAACGAAATTCAAAAGATCTGTACTTATCAAAGAAATAATAGAGAACTTTACCAATATTATAAGAGAAATAAAACAGATTTAGATCATATTTATTTTTTAAGGGGAAACCTGGATTCACGGATTCATGAGGATAATATTTCATGTCACATTGATCCAAATTTCTGTACAGGATACGATAAAACCCTAGCCAGAATAATGGCTAACGATCAACTCAAAAAATACATCGGAAATGAAATCAGAAAACTGAAAGGGAATACAGAGTTTGTCAGTAATTTATACTGGACTAATCCGAATATTGATGCTTTGGAAATAGTGTATTCACTTTTCCTGGCTAAGGCTATTAATAATGGGAAAGCCAGCCGAATTGAAATTGCCCGCGTCTTCGAAAAAATGTTCAATATCAAGTTTAGGGATATTTATGGCACCTTTAAAGAAATGCGTGGAAGAAGCGAGCAGGTTAGTTTTCTGAAACACTTAATCGAAGTCTTACAAAAGCGAATGGATGATATGGATGAATAAGTGTGAATGAATATTTAGATAGAAACATTAAAATGAAACAGGAAATGAGTTTAAATTGAATTAACTTTGTAGTAGAAAATAGAAGATCTTCTCACCAAAAGGGAAATGGTGAGTGATATAAAAATATTAGAGCGTTAGCTTTTATTCTTGCAAGAGAAAATCGCCAATTTTTTTACACAACAGGAATATGAGTATGACGCCCACGATTTGCGTGGGGCGTACTTGTGTGTTGTGTGGGCGTTTGGCGATGCCCCTCTTGCAGATAATGTATCTGTCCCACGCTACTTTTTAAATTTACTGTTTTAGGGACAGGACAGTAACCAAAATATTAACACATGACTTTTTCGGAACGAAGCATAAAGTATGCAGATTTACTTGTGCCCATAATAAAATGCCCGCTAGGCGAAGCTGTGCCGGATTGTCCCTTTGTGGAATACTGGCAAATCGACGACGAGATAAAACAAATGAACCTGGTTGAAGAACTTCCTGAAGAAAAACTGGATGAACTTCGTGAATTTCATCGTAAGTGTCTGGCAAAAAAAATTAAACAGGCACGGAAAATATCAGCAGAGTTTTATAAAAGTCAAAAAATATAATATTTTTTGGCTTTTTTATTGTCGTGTTATTCAGGGTCTTAATAGCTTATTGTTTATAGTGCGTAATACCCCAGTAGGGTGTTCATGGGGAATAAAATCCAATTGGACTCTACAATTTTGGCAAAACTCAATTTGTAACATTTAAAACAAAACGTTATGCCAACAGAAATTGTAACCACCGACGATCTTCGGGAATTCAAACTTGAATTACTCAAAGAAATCAAACAACTCTTCGCCGCCCATCACGGGCAACCAACCAAAAAATGGTTAAAATCCTACGAGGTAAGAAAGCTGCTTAATATCTCACCGGGTACACTTCAGAACATGCGTGTTAACGGCACACTGGCCTTTACTAAAATTGGCGGTGTTATCTTCTATGACAGTGAAGAAATTCAGAAAATGATGGCTGAAAACCGGGTGAACAACCGTTTTGAATTTGGCCGGAGAAAATGAATTATATCCGGCAACTGCGCGGTTTTTTTGAACACCTGGAAGAAGATGCCAACATGACATCACAGCATATCAGCCTGTACATGGCTCTATTTAACCTTTGGAACCTGAATCGTTTCCGGGAACAATTTGAAATAAACCGGCTGGATGTGATGGCCATGGCCCGGATTGGTTCCAAAAGCACCTACTCGAAGTGTATGAAAGAGCTGAACGATTGGGGATATATCCGATATTCTCCCGGAGCCAATCGCTACCAGGTAAGCAAAGTTAGCTGTACCAGATTCGGGACCGCTAGTGGTACTGCTACCGGGACTGCAAGCGGAACTGCTACCGGGACTACTAGTGGTACCGCAAGTGGGTCGCCTTTTATAAACTATATGAACAAGAGAAACAGTAAAGAAGAATCCTCCCAAAATTTGAAAAAAAATGGAAGAAAAAAACAAAACGGAAAATCCAACCCCCTCCATGTCGAAACCGACAAAGATTACTCCGAACCCCTATAAAGAAATCGCCGGTTTTGAAAACGGGAAACACCAGTTCGGGTTTAACGCCTGCCTAAAATGGTTGGAAGACCTGGGGAAAAAGACTTATGGGCAACAATTCCAGTTGTATCCTGAGGATTCAGAGTTGCTTTACCGTTTAATTGTTTATGCCATTGAAGACAAAGAAGTAGCCGAAAAAAGAAACCTAGACCTGAAAAAGGTATTTTGCTATCCGGGCCGATTGGTTGCGGGAAAACCTCATTGATGAGCTTGGTAAAATACTTCTTTCAACAAGGAAAGCAATACAGGGTAGTCTCTACACGTGATATCAGTTTTGAATTTGAAAAAGAAGGTTACAAGGTAATTAACCGTTACAGCAAAAATCCGGTGGATCTGAGTTATTCCAACCCCATTCCAAGTATTTATTGTTTTGATGATTTGGGCGTTGAGCAGGTTCAAAAGTATTTTGGGAATGAATGTAATGTGATGGGAGAGATCCTGCTTAGCAGGTACGATCTTTTTGTTTCCAAAGGCATCCCAACCTACCTGACAACAAATCTCTCTGCTAGTGAAATAGAAGAAAAGTATGGCAACCGTGTTCGCAGCCGTATGCGCGAAATGTTTAACCTGATTGCCTTTGATAAAAATGCAAAAGATAAACGAATATGATTGATATTGGTTACTGTTTTGCTGTTCAGTTGGCTGGCCGTTTCATCATTATGTCTGTCTGCTTGTCATCGCCTAACTGGAAAACATGTTTGTCAAATTCAGTAAACCCATTTTTTTTATAAAACCGGATGGCCCGGGGATTCTCCTCCCATACCCCAAGCCAAATGAATTCTACGTCTTTTTGTACAGAAATTTCAATTGCTTTTTCGTACAAAACTTGTCCGACTTTCATTCCATGAAATTCTTTTAATACATAAATACGCTCAATTTCAAGCGCATTCTTATTTGAATTTTCCGTCTGAGATTCTCTCCAATTAACTTTAAGGTAGCCAACGACTTTTTCATTGAATAGTGCAAAATAAAATAATGAATTTTGATCGGACAATTCATTTTCTAATTTTGATATGGAGAAAGAGTTATCTAAATATTCTTGCATATTTTCTGCACTGTTACTGGCTTCAAAGGTCTCTTTAAAAGTCCTTTTCCCAATTTCCTGCACTAAATGAATGTCATCTGATTTTACTTCTCTGATTTTTATATCGTGGGTTTTCATGATTTGGTATGTTATTCCTCAATGCAATGATGTATCATTTTCTGTAAAAACGGAACAAATTTAGTAACACTGAGCTAATCCTTAAAACCTGAAACAGATTTTTGATCTTCCCGTGCATCGGCACATCATTCCGGCATGCTGAACCAGCTCTGCTCATGATTCGCCGTATTTCGCTCTCCCTGTGATATCCCGGAATGATCAGCCTCATTGCACCCCACGGCAAGAGCCCGAACTCCGGTCTGCTTTGCTCAATCCTTCCCCGGCCTTTCCTTTCACCCGACTCGGATTTTCGGTCCCCCACCATCCATCCCAAAGCGAAAATCCGGAGTCAGGTTCCAGTCAGACCAGCCCTTTTCGCAATACTTCCCTGCATTCCTGCACTTGCCTTTTGCCAACCCGCTTAACAATTCTGACAGGTATTGAGGTATTTCTCCCGTGCCCCGGCCATTTCCTCTGACGGGCTTCGACACTCCCTAAACCCGTTCGCCCACTCACGGGAAACGGTCGCTGGTCTCGCCCTTACAGTGAAAAAAGCCTTCAGGCACCGCACGGAAAGAGCCATCCTTCCGTTTCTCTCCAGTCCGGCACTTTCCCGTAGCCCGCGCACTAATGACGGCTTAACTGGTTTTAATAACTTAACAGGTGGAAAAACCAAAAAGAAACCCAAGAACGCCGGCCTCCCCACAAAGCCTTCGCCCGGGAAAATGCAAGATCAAGATGAATGCCCCGTATAAAAACTTATCAGGTTGTTTTTATAGGTTAACAGGTAACGTGGCAATCCTGCATTTTATCCACGGCCGCCAGTAAGCCTGGTTTCTTTTCTTTTTTTCCCTTTTTTCTTTTCTTTTGGGGAAAAGTTATTTTACTATTTAAAAGCAAACAAAAGCGTTTAAAATCCAATTGTTAATAGCTTTTTCAAATCAGCTTCTTTTTACTCCAAACCCAAATAAATCCTATGTTATAGAAGAAATTTATTTAACCATATACAACACCCCAGTGGGGTCTTACTGGGGTGAAACTTCAATTGAAGTCTTCCACATTTGCATGACCGGAAATCTACCAGTAATGGCATTCCGGGTAAACATAAACTTAAAACGTAACGCAAATGTTTGGAATCGACAAAATCACCTGGTCAACATTTTTATTGTTTATCTCTCTGTGCCTGGGAGCATGGTATTTTTTGTTACTGGCTTATTGCTGGTCAAAGTCAAAACAAAAAGCAAAAGAGCAGCACTTTGAGACAGGTGCTTCCGAAAATACTTCTTGTGAGGGATTTCAGCCCATTGCCGTTTATTCCAATGATTTTCCATCAAAGATTTTACCGGTAAATCCGGTAGAAAACGAACCTATTGGCGCATGCATGTATGAAGAAACTGGCATGGATGAAGGCATGGAGCTGGATCATTTTACGCAAAAGAACCATCCCGTTCTGGCGGCTAAGATCGATGATTTTCAACATCAACAATAATCCATTAAAATTTAAAATTATGAGAAAGCAAATGCAGGCGATTTATCGCAGGGGCATGGCAGCTGTAGCTATGCTGGTTTTGGGAGTGTATAACACAATGGCGCAAAGTTCAGCCGGAATCGACCAGGCCACCACGGAAGTAAATTCATATGTGGATCCGGTAGCCAATCTGATCATAGCAATCGGAGCAGTAGTGGGCCTGATCGGTGGTGTCCGGGTATATATCAAGTGGCAGAGTGGGGACCAGGATACCCAGAAGGCAATAATGGGATGGTTTGGAGCCTGCCTGTTCCTGATTCTGGTTGGCGTAGTCATCCGCTCATTCTTTGCTTAACGGTCCATCCGTCAAAAGCCGGACAAGTTGACCGCGATGTTAAATGAGGAACGACAGTGCTTCGTTCCTCACTTTTTCTCAAACATCTTATTCTATTAAAAAAATGAAATCATACACCATCCAAAAGATAGATACAAATCTGTATATCAAAGGATTTTCCGGGCAGCTGGTTTACCTGTCACTTTACGGAATTCTTGCCGCGCTCATACTCTTTGTAATCCTCTATATCGCTGTTGGAACTTTTGTGTCTGTAGCGGTTTGTGTGCCTGCCTTTTTTGCCTGGCTCTACCGGCTAAACCGGATTCAGAGAGACTACGGGCACCGGGGCTGGCATAAGAAGCGGATTGCCCGCCAACTCCCTGTTTTTATCACGATTAAACAACGCATTTATCAGTAGTAACATGAGAGTTAAACCAATACAAATCAGTCTGCCTGTACTGGGATTTGACGGAGATATTCTGATCTCCAATAACCTGGATATGGGAATAGGACTACGGCTATTTTTACCGGAGCTGTTGTCCTGTAGTGCAGAGAAGTTGTATCTGCTACACGATACCTTGCAGCGGGTAGTAAACATCCTTCCGGAAAATACCCTGCTACATAAACAGGACTTCTTTTTCCCCGAAGAATTTTCTACAAATAGCGATAGAGCACTGAAGAAAGGGCCAGGTTTAACAGGAAACTATTTGGAGCATTTTCAGGGGAGGAGGTATTTAAAACATGAATGCTACCTATATGTGAGCTTGTTGAATACCGGGGTTTTAAAAAACTACCTGGGCTCTTCGCTGATCTTTTCACGCAAAGCACGGCTGGAAGAAGCCCGATTACAGGAAAAGATCCGTGAACTACAGACCAACCTGGCCTCGATCTTCCGTCAGACAGGAATAGAAAGTATACCGATAACCAGAGAACAAGCCATGGGGACAGCCTCGGAAATTGGCCTGATTGAACGCTATCTGACATTGAACTTCAGGGAGGGACAGCCTCTGTTGGGAGGAATCGATTTTAGAGACCGTTTACGGGTGATGGATCGCTTTGTGGAAATTCTGAGTTTGAGTGACCATTCGCACTTGCCATCAGAAGTACGACCCACAAGCGGCCATCCCCGCACCGGGCTGCCCGTTTCGATGGTTTATCCGTTGAGCTGGCACCTGCCGTATTCACATATTACCAACCAGTTTATCTATGTACCGGGTCAACAGGAAGTAAAAGCAGGACTGGAAAGTGATTATAAAAAGATCTACAGCCTGTCAAAATTTTCCTCAGAGAACAAGATCAATGCCGGGCTGATTGAAAATTTTCTGGACACCGTGCAAACCTCGGGGGAGAAGATCGTTAAAACCCATTTTAATGTGACACTGCTGGATACTTCGATCTCAAATTTGAAGAAAATCAAAAGTGAAGCGGCCACAGCTTTTTCACTGATGAACTGTTTCCCTTACCAGCACACCTTTGATCTGCCGTTTTTGTTTTTTGCAGGATTGCCTTTTAGCACCCAGCTGCCGGAAACAGAACTGTTTTTGACCCAGGTACCACAAGCCTGCTGCCTGACAAACTTTGAGGGCGCGGTCAAAAACTCAGATTCAACATTTACTATTCACCTGTCGGACCGGATGGAAGGTTGCCCGGTAAAGGTCGATCTGTCGGATGAGCCCATGAAAAAGCACCTGATCCATAACCGCAACAAAATTATTATCGGCGGATCGGGATCCGGAAAATCCTTTTTTACCAATCACCTGCTGCGGCAATATGCCGAAAGTAAAAACTGCCATGTTGTTTTACTGGATGTGGGACGCAGCTATGAGATCCTGACCCGTTACCTCGATGAACGGTTGAAGGATAAAGGCGGGGCTAAAATGATTGAGTTTTCAGAAACGAATCCCATTTCCTTTAATCCTTTTGTGGTGGATGGTTCACCTGACCTGGAACGCCGGCAAACTATTCTATCCGTTATTTATACCATTTACAAAGAACATCTTACTGAAATGGAAAAGGATGTAATTGCCTTTTCGGTGAATCGGTATTTTGAAACAAAACGGAAAAAGAAACGCTCGTTTAACGACTACTTCGAGTTTTGTAAAGACATTATTCCACGGCTTGCCGAAGAAGAATCCATTGAGTTTAACAGCAACGAATTTTTCTTTATACTTAGCAAATATTACAAGGGAGGAGAATACGATTACCTGCTGAATAAACCCATGCAAACCGATGAGTTTTTCTCTTGTCCCTTTTTAGTATTTGAGCTGGATGCGATAAAAGACCACCCGGTAATTTTTCCGGTGGCCACACTGATCATCATGGATATTTTCCTGCAGAAGATGCGGAAGCTGAAACGCACCCGAAAAGTGATCTGTCTGGAAGAAGCCTGGAAAGCTATTGCCACACCGCAAATGGCCGATTATCTTAAGTATTTTTTCAAAACTATTCGCAAGTTTTTTGGCGAAGCCATGGTGGTCACACAGGAAGTGGATGATGTGATTTCATCACCCATTATCCGTGATGCGATTATCAACAATGCCGATACCCGCATTTTGCTCGATATGGGCAAATTTAAAAACAAGTTCGATGAGATTAGCCGATTCCTGGGATTGAATGCTTTTCAAAAAGAACAAATCCTGTCGATCAATAAAAATCTGCCATCCAACCGAAAATTTAAGGAAGTATTTATTTCCCTGGGAGAATATTCCAGAGTCTTTGCCCTGGAAGTAAGTCGGGCCGAATACTATTGTTACACCACCGAACAAACCGAAAAGGAACAAGTGCTGGAACAGCTGATCAAAGACCAATCCATCCTTGAGATCTTAAAACATATGTAAAACCATAAAAACAGAACGAGCATGAAAAATCTAATCGTAGTCATTTTAATTGTCCTTCTTGCAGCAGTTGCAAGTACAAGTCAGGCGCAGACACCGGTAACGGATGTGGGAGCCGGAATACAACGTGAAGCCCTCTGGACGCAGGAAGAAGGAATCCTTTCAAAAATCAACCTGTACAATGTGCTGATCAAAGCCCTGAATGGTGATATCAAAGGACTGACCGGAGAGATATTGGGCATCGATCAAAAAATGCTGGAAAGCCTGGAGAAAGTTTCCTTGTTGATCAAAGATTATATGCGTATAAAGGAAACCAAAGACATCCTGCAACAGATCATCGCCATCTATACTGACAAAGTCCCACTATTGGTACAGGATGGAAATTTTACCACCCAGCAGGCGGCTGCTATTGTTCAGAGTTTTGACCTGATTCTGGATGACAGTAAGGCATTGGTTACGTCCATTCTGAATATCATCGTTAAAGACAACCTGTTTATGATGGATGATAAACAGCGTTACGATGCCATTAACGGAATTTATCTCAGTGTAAAACAACACTACGGCACCATCTGCTACCTGCACAACAAATTGATGTATGCTTCCTATCTGAAAAGCTATGACAGCGGTGACCTGGAAGGATTTGCCATGTATTACAGTCTTTATCACTAAATCAATTGAAAATAATGAAACGAATAACGATACTGTTAATGACGATTCTGCTGATTCTCACGCTAACAAAAGAGACAAAAGCACAAATCATTGAGATCAAACCCTGGCACGGTTACTACCCTGAAATGGAAGGAGCCTATCCGCTGACTTTTATTGCCTTTAGCGGCTGGCTGATACCCATACCTCATGTTTTTGTACGCACTTGGCCAACGCATTATTATGTGGAAGTGGGGGCACTGCCGGTTACCGATGCAGGAGAAATTGCCGGAGAACTAAAAACCGGTCTTTTACGATTGGTCGCCAAAGCCATCGAACGTAGCCAGATGAAAGGCAGACAGGAAGAAACAGAAGGAATAAAAGTCAATACGGACTTTACCCAACAGATAAGTGATAAATTATTTGATGCCCGTTCTGATGAGCTGGGAGATATCTACAAGCTGGCAGCACAGTTTATCAAACTCTATCAGAAAGTGAATAAACTGGGAAGCCATAACAACTCAGCCAAAATCCATTCGATCTATGAGAAGGAAGCCGATCAGCTATTAATGCGGTTTTTAATGGTGAACTTGTTTCAGACCGATCACGGAAGCAAACTGGATGCATTCACAAAAATAAGTCAGGAGCTATGGAAGCTGCTGGGTGAGCTGGATTATACCCACGGCAAGCTGCTCTTTTTTAACAGCTACAGCAGCCAGACGCTGAGCTATGCATTTTTAAGCAAATAAACATTTAACCGATTAACAGAAAGAAGTATGTTGCTACAAGTACTGACAACAAATGATTTTTTCGCATTTACCGATATGCTGGTGGACTCCGGTGTTAACCATGCCCGCATACTGGTGGATATGGCAAGAGCCATTGGCGGGATTGCTGCCTTCTTTTACATCGCTAAACGGATTTATGAGCAGCTGATCGCAGATAATCCGGTATCTATTCTGCCATTGTTAAGACCTTTTGCACTGGTGCTGGTGATCACCTTTTGGGGACCTTTTGTAAATCTGTTGCTGGCACCCACAAAAGGACTGACCCATTTGTCGGAAGCCGTGTATGCCGATAAAAAGCACATCGTAAAAGAGCGACTGGAAGACAAACAACAAGCCATTCTTACCACCGATCTTCCACTGTTTTATGAAAACGAAGAAAAGGAAGCTGATCTCTGGGACAAGGGAGTAAACCTGATCCTGACCACTTACAATATATTTAGTGGAAGGGCCATTCAAAACCAGATCAACTTTTATATAATGGATGCCACGCGTCAGTTGTTGGAATCCTTTTTTGAAGTGCTGGTTTACCTGATTGCTTTTCTTCGAACGGTGTTTTGCGTGTTACTGGTGATCTTCGGACCGCTGGTATTTGCCCTGTCCATTTTTGATGGTTTTCAGGACAACTACCTGCAATGGATCGCCCGGTTTATCAATGTCAACCTGTATCTGCCCATTGCTTTGCTGATCCTTTCCATCGTGCAGGAGATACTGATTTTTGT
Source organism: Draconibacterium halophilum (assembly GCF_010448835.1). Lineage (NCBI taxonomy): Bacteria > Pseudomonadati > Bacteroidota > Bacteroidia > Marinilabiliales > Prolixibacteraceae > Draconibacterium > Draconibacterium halophilum. The sequence continues at coordinate 3,938,403 of NZ_CP048409.1, read as the reverse complement.
CCTGGAAATGGAAATTGCCCAAATCAATGCCATGCTAATCTATGAGCCCAAACTGTTTTTTGTTTCCAACCTGATTGTTCCGGTTTGTGGAATCATAGGAATGGCAATGGTACCCAAAATCTCATCCTGGATCATCCATGCTTCAGGAACCAACTCCGGAGGAGGAAGACTGGTGCGTACAGCAGCGGTGATGGCTATTACCAAAGGAGCCATGAAATGAGTCCCGACGAGAGTCGGGAGGAATTACATACGATACCATAGAAATCAATTAATCTTAATCGTATGAAGTAACGGTCAATTCTATCATTTACGAATTCATTATTTAAAAAGAAATGCATAAACAATTTGATATACAACGTAAGTTCCGCTTTATCGTTTACGTGCTGGTTTTGATCAGCCTTTCGCTGATGGGGGTAAGTAGTTACATCTATTATGAGTCGGTGCAACTGGTGGAGCTTTCCAAAGAGAAGATCTATGTGCTTGATAACGGTAAATCCCTGCTGGTAGCTCTCAGGGAAGATATCAGTGAGAACAGGGACGCGGAAGCCCGGGATCATGTAAAACGCTTCCATGAACTGTTTTTTACCCTGGAACCCGATAAAACCTACATTGAAAACAATGTCAGGGAAGCCTTGTATCTGGCTGACCGGAGTGCCATGGAGCAGTACCAGGCCTTTAAGGAGAATAACCTGTATAACCAGGTCATCGCTTCAGATATCAGCATGACCCTGCAGACTGATTCTATAAAGCTGGATTTTTCAGCTTATCCCTATCGCTTCACTTTTATAGGGAAGCAGAAGATCGTTCGTAAATCCAATATCACGATCCGCAGCCTGAAGACCTCCGGTTATCTGCGGAACATATCACGAACGGATAATAATCCACACGGTTTTCTGATGGAAAACTGGCGGATCGATGAGAACAAAGACCTGGAAAGCATCCGCAGAAAATCATTCTAACTGCTAATACCATGAATAATAAAAGCAACATTCAACACCCCAAAGATGTCAGTCGCTTTACCCGCTGGGTAAACGAACTGGACGATAAAGACAAAAACCTTGATCCTTTGAAACGAAAAAGCAAATGGATTTTGATCACTGCTTTTCTGTTTGCCCTGTTTGCCATCTCGTTTATCTGGTTCCCGACCGGAAAGGTAAAGCCACATCAGGTGGAAGCACCATTGGCCGAACCAATAATCAATGCACCAACAAACAGCGGTAGCTCCGCTTTTGAGTTACCGGTGGATTCATTTGAAAACCAATTAAAATCATACATCAATGAAGAAAATTTTGATAAAAAATAAAGCCCTCTTTATTCTTCCACTGGTATTATTACCCTTTCTGATTTTGATCTTCTGGGTATTGGGTGGTGGAGGAGCTAAAGAGGAAAAGGAGAAGCTTGCACAGTCTCCGAATAAAGGAATAAACTATGACCTGCCGGATGCCGATAATTCCATTGAAATCTATGATAAAATGGAAGCTTATCAGAAGGATGATCAGCAGGTGGCAGAAGTACCAGAGGTGAATGTAAATGATACCACCCAGCCCAAAGAGGTGAGTCTTCTGGATACAATAGAGCAGGACAACACTTTGTTGGATGAAAATGCAGATCAGAAAGAAATCCTTGCTCATATCCGAAATAAAGAAAAGCAACTACAGCAGGAACTACAAGGTGAACCGGAAGTGAGAAAAAATGTAAAAACAACTTCTATACAACACCAAAATAAGCTTAAAGAGCCAATTGTTAAAAATCAGGTCAAAACAACCAAGTCAATAGGATCAACAACACCAACAACCGGCATCGAAGAACTGGATGAAATCATCGATCAGAACATGGTGCTTAACCGTAAAAATGATTCTCTAAAATATACGCTTCAACAAGCTCAGGGACGGTTGCAACAGATCGAGGCCATACAAAACCGGTCCTTTACCCTGGAGAAAAAAAGATCGTCAGGATTTAACAGAGAAGAGAAGACAGAACATGACCTGATCAAAGCAGAGATTTATGAAACCGCAACGGTGTTGAATGGTAACCGCGTAAAACTGCGCCTGCTGGAAGACACCCGGATCAATGCTCTGAAAATGCCACGCAACACATTTATCTATGGGATCTGCAAGATCAAAAATGAACGGCTACTTATAGAGATCACCCAAATGCCTGTTCAGGAAAACTTTGTTCCGGTAAAACTTGCGATCTACGACCTGGATGGACTGGAAGGACTTTATGTTCCTGATAATGCAGCTCGTAAAGTTTACCAGGAGGTGAGTGCTTCTACCAATACCTCTTCGCTGATGGGCGTTACAAACAATCCGCTGACCTATACCGGAATCCGTGCAGCTGACCGGGCTGCCCAAACTATGCTCAAACGGGTACGTCTGAAAAAAGTAACCGTCAAGAAAAACACACTGGTTTATATCATCAATCAAAAATAATCGTCATGAAACAGTCACTATTAATCATCGTATATTTTTTCTTTTCACTGGCAATAAATGCCCAGAACCAAATAGAAATCTGCCAAAATAAAACCACTCACCTGATTGCAAAGGAGAAGATCACCTATGTACAGGTGGGAGATACTGATAAACTAATTGCGGAAGTCGTTCCCGAACAACCGAATATGATCCGGGTAAAAGCTGTAGATGATTTTGAAGGAGAATCCTCATTGACCGTTGTAAGTGCCAATCGCTCGTATTCCTTGTTTGTAAAGTATTCTGATACGAATAACATTTCTTATCAACTGGAAGATTTTATCGGACAGATTGCCGGAAATATAAATATAGGACCGGTACCGGAATATCTGCTAAAAGAATTGTGTGGCCAGATTCTCAATGATTGTAAGCAAAAATCGATTCAGACAAAAAACAAGAAAGACGGTATTATTTTTCGTTTGAGAAACCTTTATCTAAAACAGGATTTGCTGTTTTTTGAATTGGAGATCACCAATACCACCAATATGGTTCTGGATATGGAAGCCATTCACTGGTGGATCGATGACAGGAAGCAGGTAAAAGCCACCAATGTCCAGGAATATCAGGTTGAAGAACTCTATCGTCATTACAAATGGGAGTTTATACCGGCCAAAACAACCTTACGCGAAATCATCGTAATACCCAAGTTTATTATTCCCGACAAACGTATCCTGAAAATAGAACTGTTGGAAAAAGCCCTGGGAAATACCGGTAGAAAACTAACGCTGGAAGTGAAAAACAAAGCCATCCTGAAGGCCAACTCATTTTAAGATTCTGACCTTCTAATATTCTAAACTTCCAGTAATGATCAACGAATCCAGGGAATTACAACGTCTGCACGAAGGTTTCAGGTTCTTTTCTTACCTGCTGCTTTTTGTGGTGCTTTATATCAGTCAGCTCCATTATTTTATGGAGAAAGGACTGTACATCCCGGAATTTTCAGCCGTAACAGACAAGCTGGTTGCCATGACATACCTGAAAAACACTGCATTGGCTAAAACAATATGCCTGGGATTTTTGATTATTACCTGTATCGGCACTAAAGCGAAGAAAGACCGTGACCTGAAAGTATCCAATATCGTGATTCAGGTACTGATTGGGCTGGCAATGTATTGGGGAAGTTTATTGGTTTTTAAAATTTCTTTGGTGTATATACTGCTTTCTTTCTTTGGTTTTGTCTTGCTGAATATTGGTTTTGACAATATCTCCAAACTGATCAATGTGAACCTGATGAAGGACCGGTTTAACCTCGAAAATGAAAGTTTCCCACAGGAGCAGAGCTATGAGGAGAATGAGTATTCCATCAATCTGGAAACATTATACCAGTATAAAAACAAACAATATGAAGGCTGGATTAATGTGGTCAATCCCTTTCGGGGAACCATTGTAATCGGTACCCCCGGATCAGGAAAATCCTATTCAGTAGTGATGCCGTTTATCAAACAACACCTGGAGAAAGGTTTTGCCATGTGCGTGTATGACTTTAAATACCCCGATCTGTCAAAAGTAACCTACAACTATTTTCTGAAAGCCAAAAAAGAAAAGGCCTTACCGGAAAGCACCGGATTTTATGTGATCAACTTTGATGATATCCGTAAATCTTATCGTTGTAATCCATTGGCACCGGAACTGATGGAAAGCCCCATCGATGCCTTTGAATCGTCAAGAACTGTACTCTATAACCTTAATCGGGAGTGGATCCGTAAACAGGGAGAGTTTTTTGCAGAATCCGCCGTTTCCTTTTTCGCTGCCGTAATCTGGTTCCTGAAGAAATACAAGAAAGGCGAATATTGCACTTTACCCCATGCCATCGAGTTGTTGCAGCTGGATTACGACGATCTGTTTCCAATCCTTGCCAGAGAAAAGGATGTAGAGAACATCATCAATCCCTTTGTAAACGCACACAGACGCGGAGCCAGTAAACAACTGGAAGGCCAGTTGGGAGGTCTGAAAATCGCAATCGCCAAAATCATAAGTAAAGAGATCTATTGGATTTGTTCGGGCAATGATTTTTCACTGGACATTAACAATCCAAAAAATCCCAAGGTAGTCTGTCTGGCCAATAATCCGCTTCGAATAGAAATGTACGGAGCTGTACTGTCCTTGTTTCTCACCCGGATGATGAAAGTGATCAATCAGAGAGGGAAGCATAAATCGTCGTTAATATTTGATGAGCTTCCAACGATCTACTTTCGGGGACTGGATACGCTGATTGCAACAGCCAGAAGTAACAAAATATCAACGCTGGCAGGACTGCAAACCATCGATCAGCTAATCCGGGACTATGGAAAAGAGCAGGCCAATGCCATGTTAACCAACATTGGAAATGTATTCGCCGGACAATCCATCGGCGAAACCGCCAAGTTTATCCAGGGGCGGATGGGAAAAATCCTGCAGGAACGACAGTCCATTAATATCAACCGGAATACGCAGTCATCGACAATTTCTACCCAAATGGATTTTCTGGTACCTGAAGGGAAAATTGCCACACTGCCACAAGGTTATATGGTGGGTCAGGTAGCTGATAATTTTGGTCAGCAGGTAAGTCAGCGCAATTTTAACTGTCTGATAGATGTGGACACTGCAGCCATTGAAAAAGAGGAAGAGCAATTTAAAACCATACCAGACATCTATCACTTCGACCACATTGACAAAGTACTCGAAAATAACCGCAATAAGATCTGTAACGACATTGTGGGCATACTCCGAAATGAAGCATAAACACCAGAGACAGCATATTTATTAATCATTTAAAAATTTAATTATGGAACAAAGTACCCGTATTAAAAAAGAAGAGATTCCTTTTGAAAAACTGGAAAAAGTGGGCGTGGACAAGGAATTTGTTAGTCGCATGGATCAGAATGAACTAAAGGATTTTCTAAATGGATTTCGTAGTCAGAAACTCTACACTATCAACGCCACAATTAACGACGAGCAAAAACGAATTCCGGCAAAACTACGTCTGAAAAAGGAACAGGATGGATCTATAACTGTAAAAGTACATCCCATTCAGCGTTTAAGTATTCCTGAAAAGTACATGGGGCACACCTTCAGTCAGGAAGAGCGGAACAAACTGGTGGCAGAACGCAACCTGGGAAAAACCATCGAGCTCACCGGTAAGGATGGCAAAAAAGACAGCTATTACCTGGCACTTGATCCGAAAACCAATGAACTAATACCGCTCCGGACAAAAAATATCAAAGTGCCGGATAAGATTAAAGGGGCAACTTTATCGGCCGAACAAAAGCAAAAACTGGCTCGTGGCGAAAAAGTTTACCTGGATAAAATGACCGGAAGAAATGGAAAACAATTTGGAGCTTCCTTGCAAGTAGATGCCGCGAATCGAACCATTAATTTTTCTGAATTTAAACAGGAAAAAGCACAGGATAAGAAAATGGCAAAAAGCAAGGGAGTTCAGATGGAAAGGTAGAAATTCCACGACCTGAGAAGACCTTGAAAAGACAGTAATAAAAAACTACGGGGGAGGGGAATGCAAGATGTGCATTTGTATATACAAATGCCTTGTCATCTTGCCCGGCAGGGGCCGGACGGTTTTTCCAAAACCGACAAGGATTCCCCTCCCCCTAAAACGAAGATTATAGCTTAGAATGCCAACAAAATCCACTAAAAATGACAAAAGGGACCAGATGCTGCTCGTAAGGGTAAGCAGGGATGAGAAGCTTCGGATAAAGGCCTTGACCCGATCCGAAGGCTATCCCTGTATGAGCGATTATGTACGTTCCCAGATCTTCAGACGATTGGACAAGAAAGTTATTTCTCTGGATGAAAATACCAGTCAGCAACTACAGAAATTGGATTTTGAACTCAATAAAATCGGTGTTAACCTGAATCAGCTTTCCAAAAAAATGAATTCATTTTCGGCCTATAACGTTGGCCATAACGACCGGAAATTGTTAAAACAAGCCTTTCAGATGATGATGAAATGCCTTGCTTTTTTACAAGAGCAACTTAACTAATCCCTGCCATGGTTATTGTCATCCATCAGTCCACCAGCACGCAAAACGCATTGTTTTACAATGAGAAGAAAGTGGAACAAAAGAAAGCTGTATTTTATAAAAGTGCCAATACACCAACCATCAATCCTTTTGCCGGAACCAAACAGGACCGCTTGAATACCCTTAAAAAGATTGAAGATATGAATACCCGTGTAAAAAAGAAAGGACTACATATTTCTGTGAATCCGACGGTGACTGACCTGGTAAAACTGGGAGATAAAGGGATGCGTACAGAGATCGGAAACCTGATGGATCACCTGGGATACGGCAATCAACCTTACTTTGTCTTCAAACACACCGACCTGGACCGGACACACTTTCATATTGTTTCCACACGCATTGATAAAACAACGTTTAAGAAGATCAGGGATGATTATGAGAAACAAAAGACGCAGCGGTTTATTAAATCCCTGGAGCAAAGATATGACCTGACCAAAGAACAGAGCCAGGTTCAATCCAATCTGAAATTTTCGGCAGGAGGCAGAAACCTGAAACAAAACCTGGAGAGTTTGTTTTACCAGCTGAATCAGATCGAATCGGTTAGTAATAAACAACTTTACAACAAATCACTGGAGCTGTTTAATGTGGAAGTCCGGAAATCAGGTAGAGGGCATGTTGTTTTTATTACGGATGAAAACGGAAGCCCGGTTCGCTATCCCATCCGGCTTTCTGAATTTGAAGAAAGGCCTCGATTTCATCACTCTCAAAGTGTTGGACAGGAGCAGCAAGTTGCTTCTCCAATGATCGACGAGTTTCAGCTAGCACAATGGGCGAGGGATGTGAATCGGCTGATAGAGCGAAGTAATCGGCGTAAAAAGGAACCAACTATGAAGTATAAGGTGAAAAACAGGGATAGAGGGCTGAGTCGCTGATATTTTCGATTGTTAGAATCTTTTTAACATTAGTAACGAGATTCGCAATTTTAGTTTGATCTAGTTAACACTTTCCTATATAATCACGATAGGAACTTGTCTTATTGGTCCGCTAAAACTAAATCCATCGCATTACTATAAACTGGGATTTCTTCCACATCAACACCAAAGCGCTTTTCAATCATTAAATCTACGATTGAATATCCGTCAAGCAAAATAATTGGTACTGCACCAGTTTGAAAAGATGATTCTTTAGCTTCTTTTGAAAAAGTAGAAGTTGTAAAGTATATTCCTTGTTGGTATTTTCCTTGAATATCTCCACGGAACTGACTAACCAGAGGTCTACCTACTGTATTTCGTGTCCATCGTTTACATTCAAAAGCCACCTTCATTGAGGCCAAGCCAATTTTTAATTCCCCGAATCCGTCGATACCACCATCCCGTGTTTTTTTTGTAACCTCCATTTTTTTAAAACCATATGCGGTCATTAACTTTTTTCCAAACTCTTCAAATGCTGTAGGTGATAATTCTTTTAGCTGAGTCAGTAAATCTTTTTTAAAATTATGAACATACTTCTTGTGAAGTTCTTTTAAATCATCGAAAGTTGATATATTATCTTTTTTCTCACGATTAAGTTGTTTCGATTTTTTTTGTAGCTTAAAAAAGGCACCATCTTTATTTATGGTGAATAATTTTTTTGAACTGGCTGTAGGAAAGTCCAGTTCTGCACAATGTCTTCTTAACTGAATTCGAACAATATCCTCCGGCCTCTGCGCTCTAAATCGATACAAATCGTATTCAATGATTTTATTATAAATTTCCTTTATTGGAAGAGGTTTTCCTTCTCTTTTAAAAACTTCTAAAATGGCCTCATTTATTGTGCGGTTTTTCATATGTTCTACTGATAAAATTATGTCAACACTATAGTACAAGTATTAAAAAAGGATTTATCAATTTTTACTGGAGCAATTCATCCAATTTATTTTTCCTATCATCTTTTTTACCCGTTTCAATATTTTTCCAAATTGCTAAGCTCATTGATAAATATAGAATGTTCTTACCTTTAGTAGAGAATGGGAATAATTGTTGATTTGAAAAATCCAGGTCTGAAGCTTTTTTTAGGAATCCAATAAAAAATGCCTTGTTTATGCTATCATCGTTAAATTCGGGACTGTCTAAAATATCAACTAATATTTTAAGAAGAGCCTCATATCCAACAGACGTTTGGAGAATGTTATCAGGTTTTTTCTGATTATTATAACTCCAATAAGATTTTCCTTCATTATTTAAGAATGTATCTTTGACTGCACTAAAAAAGTAATATAAAATATCAGAAATAAAATTGTCCTTGTTCGCAGCATAATATCTTCTAAACGGTAAACTCCTTCCAGAGCTTGCACTTCGTTTTAATAATTCTTTTCGATTTTTATATCTATCATTCTCAGCTTCTCTCAGGTTTTCGGAGATTAATGAAACAATGGATTTTACCATAGTAGCCTGTGATAAAGGAGGACTTACTTGGTCTGAGTAATCACCTCCATAAAATTTAATTCGTTTATAAAACGGAGATGATAGATGGCCATTTAGACTTAAAACCACTTGTAAAGCTGTTTTCTGAGGAGTATCGGAAGTATCCAATCCAAATAAACTATAAACTAAATCAGGAGATACTCTTTTCTGTGTCCTATTTATGGTTGAAAAAATCATTGCTTGATACTCAAGGGATTTATCAATGAAAAAAGAAACGACCAGATTGATATTTTTTAAATCTTCAAGTCTTTGGGTATAAAATTTTAGTTTTTTATCAATTTCATTACTGTACGAAATTCTATTTGTTCTTATGGCAGAATCTATTATTTCAGTCAATCTCTCAATGGCCACCTCAATTCCGTGAATTCGATGTTGGCCATCAATTATTGTTATGAAAACGTCTCCATCCTTTTTCGCAATTTCATCATAAACTTTATTCTTTAGCCTTATTTTTACAAAACGTTTTTCCCTTACTTGTTGCTCAATTATGCTTAATGGAACATGCAATACTATATTAGTGGGGAAAGTAGCATCTGGGTCTTCAATAAGGAAGTCTGCTATTTTTTCAACTCTTGATTTTTCGACAAATCTTTGAATGTGATTATTATATATTGGATTTTCTTTTTCATCAAAACCAACAATAATTCTTTCTGTATATCTTGTAAATTCAAGTATTTGCTTTATTGAAAAAACACTAATAATAAAATCCTGTTTGTTTTGAGTAACAGGAATTCCTTCAATTGTATTTTTATCTAGTTCAACCATTATTCCCAATTTAAACCATGTGTACTATTAGTTTCTTCTCTATAAATAGTATCAAATTGCTTATCCGAGATTTTTCTTTGTAAAAAGAACATATTCTGACTTACTCTAAGTGAATAATAAAAAATGAATAAGGATACTACCAACACAATTGCATGTTGTATTGTGTTTAAGGTATCTTTTACTGAAGTTTCAAGAATAAAAATACTTGAATTAAGAAACAACAAAAGTACTGCGACAGGCATAATGCGTTCTCTTAATTGAAAAATTATGAGATTATCATTCTTAATCTTTTCCATTATATAAACTATCCCGGCAGTAATGAATCCATAAGAGATAATTGGTAGTGATCCATTGTTTATTATCTTTCCCCAATTGCAAAATCCGGTTAGTAGAAAGTTGATTAGTACGGAAATAATGTATGGAGCTAATGGTAAGATTATTGAAAACAAAATCCATGTAATAAACGAAACCTTATTTTCTCTTCGTAAGGAAACTAAGTAATTTTCTTGTTCTGCATTTAAAAATAAAAACCATCTTTTTTTCATAGATAAATATTTATGTTTTCTTCGGTCAAATCTTTTAGAATATCTGCAAAGATATAGGTTTCATTAAATCGGTTTCTATCTTCATCAAACTGGAATTGTAGATAAGAAAAACCGGCATTTGCATATTCCTCAATTGTTTTAATAAGAGTCCTCACAAAAGAATCGATGTCATTTTCTTCCATATCTTCAAGTTCATTCCAAGTCGTTAAGTTTAGATCTTCCAATTTTGCAAACATTGACATTAATATAAAATGAGCCAGCGAGTCAGGTTTCCATTTTCCAATTTCCAGAAAGTCTGTAGTTGATTCCCTACTAGGTAACGGAGTCCTTTCATTTCGGTGAACACCAATGTAAAAAGCATAAATGTAAATCTGGTATATCGGACCGAATTGAATGAATTCAGTTTTTTGATTTCCTTTATTCGCAAGCGTTGCAATCAAATCTTTGTAAATATTTGCATACCGAGGTCTTTTAGAAAAAATTCTATTTTTAAATTCTTGACTATCCATTTGATTATCCTTTTAGTTTAGTGATTAGAGTTTTCCTATCAACCTGTTGTACTTTTGAATTAACCTCATTTAAATACATTGTAGAGACATGCCCATTATTCTTTAGAAGGTCATTTCCAATATCATCTAATTTATTTGGAGCATCTGCATCGTAAATATTATTGATAAGAATTATGCTTTGAGGAAAAACATTGGGCACTTCTTCAAAAAATGATTTTATAAATCCTTTCCCGAATGTTGATAAAGGCGCATCTGCAAACATCGGATAATTAAACCCAGTGCCTTTTGCCGAAATTATTGACATTACAACAGCAAGTTTTTTCATGCGCTGAAATCCTTCAGAGCTACCAGAAACAATATTCTCATCTTTGTCGACTACATCAAGTTCAATAGTGTCCGACAAGGTTTGTTTAAACCTTAGAATACCTCCTGATATTTCATTGTACTTTATCAGGTTGCCAAAATGCTTGTTTGAATACTCTTCAAGCCTTTTAAGCATATTTATAAATGTGCGTTCGCGCGTATTAGATACAGAAATAGCAATGTCATTTAATAACTCATAAGCATTTTTGTATTCGACAGGTACATCAACACCTCGTAATTTTTCTAGCTCCTCTTCAATTCCTCTAATCGTTTTATTAATCTCCTTTATTCTTTGGGTTGTTCTGTTTATTCTTTCTTCAGCTTGTGTTGCTCGTTTTATTGCTCCTTCGTAAGCGTTAAGAATGTTTTTTTCTTTATCAGCATTTTCATCTATGTCATCAGACTTAAGCAATTCTTTTAATTCAATCTGATTTGTTTTTAGTTTACCATCAATTCTTGAAATACGAGATTTAAGTTCATCCTGTTTTTGAATTGAACTTGCAATAGAATCCTCAACATATCCAATTTTTCCGGTAAATGGCTGTGATAGCAATTGAATATCCTCAAAAAAACTTTTAAAGTCGTTTTTGAATAAAGGTGCCTCATTCTGTTTTGAGGATGGACGATTCTTTAATTTAAAAATATAGTTCCAAGCTTCGCTTCCTTCTTCAGCAGATCTATTACAAACATGACAATGTCCATCATGTAGCATCTTATCCAATGTCATGGTGTCTGGCATATCAAGAGGTAAGATAGAATTTAATTCTCCAGGATTATTTCGAAGTTTATTAAGTGTTTTCTTCTCTGAAATAATATCAAGGTAGGCATATTTTGACAGAGAAAACATCTGAGGAACATGTTCTAACCCCATTGCCATCCATGCAAAATTACCATCAAAAAAACGAGAATTTAAACCATCTAGAAATTGATCATAATCACTTTTTGCAATCTTAAGTTGTCGAAGCAAACTCTTCCTTTTTTCCTTGAGTTCAAGTTTTTTTCAGAATTCTGAATTTTGTCTTCCAAGTCATAACTTTCTTGCTTGGCCTCAGCATGATTTGTTTTATAAACTTCTAACTTTTGAGTTTCTTCTTCGAGTTGATATTTATATCTTTCTTTTGATGCTAGCTTTTGTTCTAACTCATGTGCATTTTTTGCGTTTTCTTTACTTTTTCTATTGTAGTCATTTTCTGCTTTCTCTTTTAAAGAGTTAGCTAACTCCTCTAAGGCTTCAATTTTACTTATGTTTGTTATTTTTCGAACCGCTTCTTTTATGCTCTGTTTTTTGGAGAAATCAATAATATCTTCTACCTCTTCTCCCTGGAAGAATGAATACTGCCTTAAATCTTTTCTAATTAGTTTATTTATTATTTCTGTTTTCTCGGATTCATTGAATACCGGTTTAAACCTCAAAATATCCTTTTTACTTACTTCTGAGTCTTGATGAGTAATCTCCCAACAACAATCATCGGTAATATTTCCTTTATCAGATATTCGTAGTGCCGAAAATTTCTTCTCAACTTGGTATGTAAAGCGAGTATCTTGAAATTCAACTCTAACACCGCACTCAATCAAATCACCAACTGAGGATTCGTTTTTGGCCATGTCCGATATTGTTTTAACGGCCATCGATTCAATGCTTCTTCTTCCTTTTATGTCTGAGTCAAGCATTTCATCATAGAATATCCAAAGAAGTGCATTGAATAGTTTCGATTTCCCTGCTCCATTATCGGCAACAATAATATTAACTCCTTCTTTAAAGTCGTACGTGTTTTCATCATAAGTGCCGTAATAGTTAAAGAAATTTTGTAAAGAAATTTTATTGATTATTGTTGCCATTACACAATGTTTAGGATATTTTTTAACTTATTGTAAGATTTTGTTGCTGTGATATGGTTATCGTTATCACTTACAATTTCTTTGATAATCTGAATGATTTCTTTTTGGTATCGGGTATCACCATTAATAGCTTGTATATCTGTTTCAGATATATTATATTTCTCTTTAATTTGAGGATCAGATAATATTTCAGAGATTAATTCGGTGTTGGTCATAGTTGAAGTTCTTTTATTATTGTGTCTAAATTTAGGTTATATTTTTTCATTATATCGTCGAGTGTGTGCTTTGAGTCATAGAAATTCTCCGAAAGGCTTGCAAAATATCCCACTCTTCTCAACTCGGTAGCCACCAAGCTTGATTCCATTTTGAAGTACTTTCGACCTTCAGTACCGGAGGAGTTCGGAATTACAATCATATCATAAATAGTTGCATATTTCTTTTCTGGATGTTTTCTTAATAGTCTTCCCCGGCGTTGAATAAACTGGCGTGGATTACCAGTACTAGAAGTGAAAATCCCGACTTCAGCTCTCGGAATATCTACTCCTTCATCTATAGCTTTCATTGTAAAAAGGATATCAATTTTTCCTTCTGCAAAACCGCGTAGTTTATCTGTTCTTTCCGATGGAGAATCTTTGCTTGTGTAAGAATTAACATTTGCCTCAGGGCATGTATTTATTACCTCAATAATAAATCGATCAATTATATTATTAAAATCCTCAAACGAATTGTCTCCATAAAAATCACCTTCCGGGGCAAAAGTGAAGCAATATTTTAGCTTATTATTATCATTAAGTTCTTTAACAATCCTAGAATAAGCATCCAGTTTATTTATGGCTTTGTGAATGATGCGTTTTCTTCGGAGTAATAACTTTTCAGCGTCTTGCGATTTTAAAAAGGTTCCTGTTTCAGCGTTAAAGAACCGCAATAACCGTTTGGAGATTTTGATGTATTCTTCCATTTCATAATCTTCTAAAGGTACTATTAGAGGATAATAGAAATATGGCGTTAAGAATTTTTTATCGATAGCTTTTTCTAAGGAGTATGAATAACAATATGGTTCTTCATCTTTAAAGAACATTTCAAGTTCTCTGGTCCCTTCCGGGTCATAGATTCGTTTCGGAGTAGCAGATAGCGCAATTCTTTTTTTGCATGTCAATTGTTTGAATGCAGCCTTTATTGAAGGTGCACCAATATTATGAGCCTCATCAGCAATAATTGCAAAATTCTTTTGAAATGATTTAAAAAGGTTTAAAAATTTTGGATTTGAGAATGATGGATAAGTTGAGATTATAATAAGATTTTCTTCGATTTTCCTCCAGCGGTAATTAGCTTTATAGATACTTAGCTCATCGTGCCAATTTGTTGAACCTGAAACTAGAATGTATTTTTTAAAATTAAATTTGATAATCTCTGTCTTCCACTGTTCAACCAATGCAAGTGTTGGAACTAATATTAAGACGTTGTATTTTCCGGTCTTCTGATACTCATTTAAAACGCAGTTTAAGGATGTAATTGTTTTACCCGTCCCAGTTGCCATGGCAAAAATGCCATAAAAATCATTTTCTTGCCAATTTTGATAGGCTTCCTTTTGATATTGACGAGGGCCGTCAGGAAACGGAAACCTTGGTTCACTATTATAGCTTAAGCTTTCCTCATTCGCCTTTTGGCTTGGAAAATTTGTAGAATCATAAGAATAGAGTTTCTCAATCTTTTCTTTGATTCGGTCGGAGCCATAACTCTTTATTAGCCTTTTTTCTTCTTCAACTAATTCTTCAATATTTGAAGTACCAAACGTTTCATGGATATAATTCTCAACCTTTTGAATAGGGATTATTTTTATATTCTCTGATTCTCCATTCCAGGTTTTATTAAAAATATCTTCAAAATAGTTTAATCGTTTTATCTCGCTCTCACTTTCTGACCAGGATTTGTAACAGCTTATTGATTCTATGTTATTAAGAAGGGCTGTTTGTGAAAAATTGGCAGAACCATTGAAGACCACTTTGTTTCCAAAATTATCTGTAAAAATGCCATATTTATTATGTGCAATTCCTCCCTTATTATTTGCTGGTATTGTAGCAAGAAATTCAATTCTATTCTTCGAAATTAGAAATGACAGACATTTGAAAAAATGCTCATCTTGTTTAGATAAGGTTTTTGCTAGAGTTTTAATATTGTTAAGGATGTTATCCTCAAAATAACTGTTTGTAGTATTAATGCCATTTTCAATCGCTTCCTTATCCTTTTTTGATAAGATATCATTAATGATGATTCGAACTTTACCTCCACGATGGATAAAGTATGCAAATCCAGCACTTAATACGTTAATGCCGGTCGAACTAAAAAAGCCCAATCCCAAATCAAAATTTGTACTCTCCAACAAAGCATCAAAGAAGAACTCGATTGGTTCGTTTTCGCCAGTTGAATAAACAATATGAAATGGGGCATCTTTTAGCATATTTTAAACTATTTCATTTAACCCATATTCGATTTTGTCGATGATATATTCAAATCCGTCTAAATTAGGATTCTCTTGTAACTCTTTATGAATAATCTCTAAACCATCGTCAATGTGCATTTTAATATATTTGGGAATATCCTTATCAGTCTTATAAATATTGTAGTGAACGCAAACCAAGGAAACATAATATGGGAGATTGTCGCCAAACAAAACTGCTTTACTATACTCTTTACCTTGTGAATCTTTTATTGAGGAAATATCCATCTTTTTATCTTTCGACAATGAATAAGCAAAAGCAATTCGTGCTATAATATTTTCAGTCCCTAAATTTAGTTTTCTAGTTAACCAAGAAACCAGTTCTCTATTTTCTTTTGAAGTCTTAATGTGAGTGAACATTGTTGTTTTTTTCCATTAGGTTAAATAACTGTGTTGAATCACATTCTACTATTGAGGATTTTTCCTTGTGATTTTCAATAATAAAGGTTTGTGAGATATAGGGAGATAGTAGATTGTACTCATTCTCTGTAAGTTCTTTTTCAAGCAGTGGGAAGATAATTACCTGTTTGGATATTGATGGATAGAATTTAGTTATAATGTTTTTGGAATGACGCTTATCAAACTTTTGTAATGGACTATCAATAAAAATTGGAAATTGAATTCCTGATTCTTCAACCAGTGATTTTAACAATGCGGTCGCGTAAAGTTGTTGCTCACCTTTAGAGAGAGAATCTTTATCAATTATATTTCCATTATTATCATGGAGATTTATATCAATAATATCATCAACAATTTCAACAGTTACATTGTCAATAAAATATTCCTTGTGCATTAGCTTTTGCAACTCAATTTTTATGCGATTCTGCAAGGAATATTTCTTTTCTGATTTGAATTGTAAGATAAATTCGTCAAGTTCAGAGATTAGTCGGCTTGTAGCTTTGTCCTTCTTTTCATCAATTTCATCTAGGCTAACGGTCTTTGCTAATTCCGAAACGATTTTAGTTTTGGTTGCTAATTCTTGCTGAAAAGCACCTAATTCCTCGTGTAACCTATTCTTTTCTTTATTTAGGTCTTGAATACGTTTATCAACTTTCGCTTTTTCGGATTTATACTTCTTTGCTAGGATGTCTGAATCTTTTGATTCAGCATTTGATATCTTCTTTAATGTTTTTGCAAGAAAAATCCGATTGTTTCTTTCTTCTTTAACTATTTGTTTGAAAAGGATATTAAATGACTGTGTAAGATTATTGTAAAGCGCTGAAAATTCATTGGATTGTTGTGGTGAAAGATCTAGTAATACTTGTTCTACTGTATTGCCTTGTTCTTCCCAGTTAGCTTCAAAAGCATCATTTATGATTGACGTAATATTATTATGCAATGAATCAGGTAGTTTCTTCTTTTTTATTTGTTTTTCAATATGCTTTTGAATATTCCTCAACTTCGATTCAATGAATCCACCGTCAACTTTGTTTTGTTTAAATTGGGACTCTAGTTTAACTTGATTGTTGAGTTGTTTTAGCTTCTGTCCAGCAATTGCAAAAGGAACTAACTCAATGAGCTCTTTCAGCTTTGCCTTTATTTCGATATTATTTTGACGAAGTGTATCCCTTAGTTTCTTTTGATTGACCAAGTCTTCAACGGTCATGCTATTTCCTTCACGAATCAATTTCTCCTGATATTGTTCTGATTCGTTTCTAGCCTTTTCAATGTCATCAGCGATCGAAATAATCTTCGATTCGTTATGAGCAACTAATTTTTCAAGTTGTTGAGATTCTTCCTGAAGTTTGACAAGTCTATTTCTGTCGGTTATACTTGCCGATTTTTTACGTAGTTTTACTCTTAAGTTTTCTAATGTTCTCTTTAGGTTTACATATTTACTAATTCCCAAAACCTCGGAATAAGCTAAACTTAAGTTACGTTTTTCTGAAATTGTCTTAATTTCTGCCAGTGATACTATTTTTTCTGCATCGAATAAAAAAAACTTAGCAATTTCTCGAGGTAAGAGAAAATCGTTTATAAAAATATCTGAACCAACTTCCTTTGTCAGTTCATTTTCAAATCCATCGATCAATACACTGACAGATTCATGTTCTGAATCGGTATTGTATCTTCGATTAATTACAATTTTTCTACAAGGTACAGATGGAATATATACGTCCTCAATTTCTATTTGTACGCTAAACTCATGCCATGCATCACTTTTTGATTTTGTCTCTCTATTAAGGATTGAGTTGGCATACTTTTTATATCCACCTAATTCATATATTTCTCTTTTATATTTCTCGTCAACTTCACCAATTAATTTGCCATAAAAACCCCACACCAGAGCAGTTAGTAATGTAGTTTTCCCAAATCCATTCTGACCAGCAATTATCGATATATTTTTATTATTGGAATTAGAAGAAAACGAAAGAGAGTTCTCTCCTTTGTAAATTCGGAAATTATTTAAGGATATACGACTAATTCTCATATTCTGCCTCCTCTTTTATAAAATCCTCAATTCTTTTTTCAATGTCGTTTTGAAGCCCGTAATTAGTCAAAAGTAATGTTTTACTGTGCTGTAATGTCAATAGGTTATTAATTAACTCGTAATCATTCTCATATTGTCCACAAACCTTTTTTAACAACCTTTTTTCAATTGAATTTTCAATATTAGCATTTTCGGTTTCGATATCTCGACCATAAATTTTGGCAAAAATCTCACCTACCTTATGGTCAAAGATACCATCACGATACCAATATACTTGAATTGCAATAAGCTCCTGGTTTGTTATTAATTCCATCCCAGGTTTTGTTCTCTGAATCTCAATTTGCAATTCAAGAAGTTCTCTAAGTTTACGTGCCCGGTATTCTGGCGAATAATTCCCTTGCTTATGGCCGTCCTCAGTAACCGCAAGCTGACCATTTCTCCTTGTAGCAAGTCTGTTGTCAGAAATATTTCTCTCTTCTTCAAGCCTGTTTCGATAATCCAGTAGTGGATTCATCCATTCCTCTCCGTTATCAATTAAGGCAGACATTGATTTATCTTCTTTTACAACCGTACAAGTCCAACATCCAAACCTCGATTGTCCACAGGAAGTGTGACTTTTATTAGTAACGACGGTCGGACATTCGTAATCATCTGCACTAGCGTTGGCATAAATTTGGAAAAGCTTTGAGTTGTCATAGTTCCATGGTGATGGCAAAGCATTTATAATGTACCAAATTTCCTCCAACATCAAATCTTTTATTGGAGAATAAACCAAGGTATTATGATGGTTCGGATGTTTGGTTAATCGTTTTCCTTTTATTTCATGTTTCTTTATGGAACGAGCCCGTGTTGCACTTTCTGAACTTCTTGCACCAATTAGAATAATAGCCTCTCCTTTTTCATTTACCTGTTCTTCAATAAATGATGATGTTGGTCTTATTTTTAATTTATCGGTACACCATCTAAAGGAGTTGTTTGGAACTGGATACCCCTTACCCAAAACATTTACCCAAAAAGTGGATTCAATTTTTGGGATGGTTTTTTGAACGATAATCGGTAAATCCTGATTTCTGGCTTCTTTTTCAATTTTAGATAAAACATCGTCAACATATTCTGTAATTACCGGATTTTCTACCATTGTATCATTACAGACAACATAAACGGGCCTCTGTAATTGAAAAGGATATGGTAATTCTTCTCTTACTTTTTCTAGAGCTCTCCAAACTAAAGTTAATAATACTGTTGAGTCCTTCCCTCCACTGAAACCTATTATCCAAGGTCTTTTGCTTGTATCTCTGTATGTATATTGGTCTACAAGTTCATCAATTAATTTATCTATTCTTTTATTGCTCACAATAATTTCTACAATTTAAATATGAATCTCTGTTGGTCTGGATTAAGAACAATAGTAAAATCTAATGAGATAAATATATATAATTTAAGTTCTCAAATGGAATCATTTTAAAAGAGTTTTTAATTAATTTATTAATAGATGAGATATTCGGTTTCCCAAAAAAAACTTATTTAGGATGTTTTAAATGGGATCTGTTTGTTTGTTGGAGAATGAAAGTCGTCTTTTAAACTACGATTATTTGATATATTACCTTTTGCAAATATTAATGTTAGTTCGTTGATAAGTCATCCCTTAAATCCGGTCAAAGTTACTTCGCCGTCCGGAAAAGTCAATGGCGGCTGAAATTGCCCATTTTAAGTCAGCCGCCCTTCGGGTGCGTTCAGTTTTTTGTTCCGCTAACTCCACAAAAAACAGACATGCACCATTGACAAGAATCCATCCGGCTAAATGGCATGCGCCAAAATTTAATGGCGTGCCAGAAGCTGCAAAAAATCCCAAGGGCATGGGTGGATTCAATGAGTAAATTTGATATTTATGAGACTGTTACTAATTTGATTGTACAACGTCTTGAAGCAGGTGTAATACCATGGCATATGCCTTGGAAAACTGCCAGTGCCATTCCTCGTAACTTGGTTTCTAAAAAGCCTTACCGGGGATTTAATTTCTGGTACTTGCTTAGCTTCGGTTTCGAAAGGCCTTATTTCCTTTCCTTTAAACAAGTTCAGGATCTTGATGGAAAGATCAAAAAGGGATCTTCATCATTTATGATTGTATTCTGGAAAATGGTGGAATACGAAAAAGATGATGAAACCAAAGAAATTCCAATGCTTCGTTATTATCGGGTATTTCATATTGATGACATTGAAGGTATCGATCCTGACAAGATCCCGGAGAACACAGCTCATGATCACGATTTCGATCCGATTGCATCGTGTGAGCAGCTTATCCAATTCTGGTCCGATTCTCCGGTAATAAAACTGGATCAGAAAAAAGCCTGTTATATTCCATCGTTAGATGAAATCCATATGCCTGGAGCAAGAACCTTTTTTCAGGATGAAGAGTATTATTCCACGATATTCCATGAATGTGTGCATGCAACAGGAGCTCGCAAGCGTTTAAATCGTCACGAAAGGTTTTCTAGTCTGAACTTCGCGGACTCTGGATATTCGCAAGAAGAGATGGTGGCCGAGATGGGAGCTGCGTACCTTTGCGGCATTTGCGGCATAGAAAATGCGACAATCGATAATAGTGCAGCTTACATTCAAGGTTGGTTAAAGAAGCTAAAAAGTGATAAGAAGTTTATTGTTATCGCTTCCGGTTTAGCCCAAAAAGCTGTTGATTATATTCTGGATCATCAGGATTCGAATCCGAAACCGGTTCTTCCTGAGCCTAAAAAGAAGAAAAGTAAATCAGCTTCTCTGTCCATGAAATTCTGATTATAAGCTAATGTTACCCTCCAATTTTTTATGCTTATATGTGCAAGTAATAGAGTGTGTTAGATTGTCATCTTGCAGGTTTTACTAATATTAGCACAACAGAAAAAACTAATCATGGTACGTTTATTAAAAAAATCAAAATAGGATGTTAGAAAAAGAAACAATCAGAAGTTACCATATGGGGTAACTTTTTTGTATCTTTGCAATAATGAGAATTATCAAAGAAAAAACTCTGACGGATTATTGCAAATCAAGTAAATACAAAAATGCGGAAGAATCTTTGAAGGCATGGATTTACGAGGTTAAATTTTCTGTTTGGGATAATGCAAGTGAGCTAAAGGCGAAATATAGGAACGCCAGCATTATAAGTTCAAAGCGGGTTGTGTTTAATATAAAAGGAAATGATTATAGGTTGATTGTGGATATTGAATATAAACTCAAGATTGTTTTTATTGTGTGGTTTGGCTCTCATAAGGAATACGATAAAATTGATGCAAAAACAGTAAGTTATGAAGACTAAAATTTTAAAAACAGAAGAAGAATATAACAAAGCATGTGAAAGAATATATTCACTTATAAATGCTTCTGAGAATGCAGTTGAACCCAACAGTCCCGAAGGTGAAGAAATGGAGTTGCTTTCATTGTTGGTTGAGAAATACGAGCTGGAAAATCATCAGATGGACGCTCCATCGCCAATAGAAGCTATTAAGTTCAGAATGGAACAAATGAACTTGAAACAGGCTGATGTAGCTCCACTTTTTGGAGGGAAAACAAGAGTCTCTGAAGTATTAAATGGAAAACGAAATTTAACGCTGAAGATGATAACCTTATTGAATAGATACCTTGGTATTCCTTTGGAATCTTTAATGAGCGGGAATAAAGAAATCAAGTTGGCTGATGATAAGAAGCAAAAATTACTGCATATATCTTCCATTAGGGAATATTTGAGCTCAGGAAGAGCGGCAGTAATTTAATTTAAATATTAGTGTGAAATATAAAACGAGATAGTAACGAATATTTGGAGAGAGACCCATAGGAGACCTAAAGATTTTGGCGTTTTTAAAATACTGGTAATCAGCTCAGTATGGAGGAGGTTCTGCCCCCAGCTGAGTCACACCACAGAAAAGCTTCGAAGAAATTCGGAGCTTTTTTTGTTTCCATCACTTCCACCAACGGGATAGGGATCTAACGATTTGCATTGAAATTTGTTGAGCTTATATTCTGCAACATATCAAGCTGGCCTGAACAAACAATATTAATCATCATTTGTACTTCATAATATTGCACCAGCTAATTCGTAATTATAATCAACTGATTTTATTGATTAAAGGTTCCGATTTAGAATGTATAAAGTAAATTGTTAATGACGATTTCTCAAAAAAAGGCTATAAAAAATACCCTCTCGGGTAAAAAGGAAGGGGAAAGCTCTATGGACGCTTTTTGAAGATGATTGATAATTTACAAACCCCTAAACACAAAACCAATCATAAATACAGAAGTCGCTTTCCCCTTTTAAAGTTTTACTTATTGAAAATAAAACCAACCATTAAATCAATAGCAAATATAAGGAAATGATTAAAGAAGAAAAGGTTTGTCAAACATAAAATCACTTTTAAGTATACAAAGCAGACTTCTTTTCCCATAATGGGAAAGTCTATTTTTTTTTGGGAAATGACTATTTAAACAATAATAATGCAATAATGAATATTGAATTATATTTGTGCAAAATTAGTTAGACGTGGGAAGAAGAAAAAGAAATAAGCCATTTTACGAGAATGTAACGATTGAAGATATTGGGTCTGAAGGAAAAGCTGTTGCACGTGTTGGCGATGTAGTGGTTTTTACCAAACTGGCCGTTCCAGGAGACGTGGTTGACTTGCAGGTAACAAAGAAAAGAAAGCGTTACCAGGAAGCCTTAGTAAAAGAGTTTAAAACTTACAGCGAAGATAGAGCCGAAGCTTTCTGTAAGCATTTTGGAGTATGCGGTGGATGCAAGTGGCAAATTCTGCCATACGAAAAGCAATTGTATTACAAGCAAAAGCAAGTGCAGGATCAACTTTCAAGGATTGGGAAGATGGATATGCCGGAAATATTGCCAATTCGTGGTTCTGAAAAGAATACTTTTTACCGGAATAAAATGGAGTTCACTTTCTCTAACAAACGCTGGTTAAGTTTTGAGGAGATAGAACGCGATGAGGAAATAAAGGACCCGAACGCGCTTGGTTTTCATGTTCCCGGATTGTTTGACAAAATCGTAAATATTCAAAAATGCTGGTTGCAAGACGATCCGTCGAACCAAATTCGTAACTTTATTTATAACTATGCGCTGAGTGCAAAACTTCCTTTTTTCGATATTCGTGAACAGAGTGGTTTCTTGAGAACATTGATTATCAGAACAACCTCAACAGGGGAATTAATGGTTATTGTAAGTTTCTTTTACGAAGACCAACCGGCACGCGAACAGCTTTTGGAAGCCGTTAAAAATGAATTCCCCGATATCACTTCGTTGCTATATGTAATTAACTCGAAAGGAAACGATACCATTACTGATCAGGAAATTAAAGTATTTGCAGGACGTGATTATATACTAGAAGAAATGGAGGGCTTAAAGTTTAAAATAGGGCCTAAAAGCTTTTATCAAACCAATTCTGATCAAGCGTATGAATTGTATCAAGTAACCCGAAATTTCGCTGAGCTTACAGGGAATGAAACTGTTTACGACCTTTATACCGGAACCGGAACTATTGCAAACTTTGTGGCAAAAAACGCTAAAAAGGTAGTGGGTATTGAATATGTGCCTGAAGCGATTGAGGATGCTAAACTAAATTCGGAATTGAATAATATTGGGAACACATCTTTTTTTGCCGGAGATATGAAAGATGTACTTAACGAAACTTTTATAAACGAACATGGTAGCCCGGAGGTGGTAATTACAGATCCGCCACGGGCAGGAATGCATGCCGATGTTGTGGAGACCATTTTAAAGATGGAGCCGCAAAAAATTGTTTACGTAAGTTGTAATCCTGCTACTCAGGCACGCGACCTTGCAATGTTCGATTCGTTGTACCAAATTGAGAAAATTCAGCCCGTTGATATGTTTCCCCATACACATCATGTCGAAAATGTGGTACTGCTCAGTAAAAGGCTTGATTAATTTCATAAAATAGCCTAACTTGGTAAAACGAAATGCAATTAAAAGTTGCAAAAATAAGGGTCATATTAAGAAGGTGGATGCTTTCTTAATATCATTATATGTATAATGTTAAACAAGTTTACTGAAAATCCGAAATTCAAATAATTATGAAAAGAGTATTACTTTTTCTTTTTGCATTTGTTCCTATGTTAATCTTTGCTCAAAAGGAATGTGTTTATTTTAAAAAAATGGTCAAACTCGAAACGGAAAAGACCAACCTCAATACCACGCAAAGTGATTTTGGTCCTGGCTTCGTCGGAAATGAACTTTGGTATTCCGCCTATACCGATGAAGAGATTGAAAAATTAAATAGTGGTTCTGAAAAGGAAATCTATTATAATTTGTATTCCACTCCAATTGATTCAAAAGGAAATGTAAAAACAGGCAAAAACGTTCAGCTTGCTTCTGCTAGCGAAGGTTATCATGCCGGACCGGTATCGTACTGCGAAGCAACCGGAGAGCTTTTTGTCACCTTAAGTAATTTCGAAAATCCGGAGGTGCGCAATAAAGTTTATCAAAAAGCGAATATTCGCTTAAAAATTATCATCGCTAAAAAAGTGAATGGCGAGTGGCAAAAAACAGGAGAATTGCCATTTAACGATCCAACCTATTCTGTTGGTCATCCAAGTATAACTGCTTCGGGAGATACTTTGTATTTTGTTTCAAACATACCAGACAAAGGCCTGGGCGGAACTGATATTTATATGTCGGTTCGTACAAACGGAACCTGGGGCGAAATGCAGAACCTGGGTGAAGCTGTAAATACTGAACAAAACGAAATGTTCCCATTTATTTATAAAGGCAAATTTTTAATTTTTGCATCGAATGGAAGAGGTTCGGGCGATGATCTTGACCTTTATAATGTTGGATTGTTTGGCGATAACATTACCGGTGTTGCAGAGCTAAGTGAACTGAACTCTGAAGGAGATGATTTTGGTTTTGTTATTCATCCCGATGAGGAAGTTGGTTACTATTGCTCGAACAAAGACGGAGGAATGGGTAGCGACGATATTTATAAAGTATTGCTTGAAAAACAAGGTTCATACGATCTTGAACTGGTTGTTATGAATAAGAAAACGATGGAAGCAGTAGATGATGCAAAAATCACTTTTGGTGGAGTTGCTCAAATGATTGCAGGAGTCGTATTTAAGAAAGAACTGGAGAAAGATAAAACATATTTAGTGGCAACCAATATTGATGGTTACATGAACGATTCGAAAACTATTTCAACTGTGGGAAAACCGTTCGGTGTTATTCGCGATACGTTGTGGATTGAAAAAGTAGAGGTAGGCCAGAAATTTGTAATGGAGAATATTTATTATGACTTTGATAAATGGGATATTTTGCCGGCATCAGAAGTTGAATTGGATAAACTGGTAAAAGTAATGAAAGATAATCCCGATTGGAAAGTGGAGCTTGGTTCGCACACCGACAGTCGTGGTAACGATGCTTACAACAAAACACTTAGTCAGAAACGTTCAGATTCTGCTGTAAGTTATATTGTTAGCAAAGGAATAGATGCGGATAGAATTACGGCCATGGGATATGGCGAAACTCAGTTGGTTAATAAATGCGACGATGGCGTTCCGTGTTCAAAAGCTGAACATCGTAAAAACCGTAGAACTGAATTTAAGATTCTTGAAATGAATGGAAATTAGTAAAAAGTAATACCAATCATCGAAAAGCTGTTCTTTTTTAAAGAGCAGCTTTTTTTGTTTTTAATACAGATACATTGCTTTTATATTCCAGAATATTTTGTCGTTTACAGCAATTGATAGCTTAATTGTTAAGGATTGCGACAGTAGTTTTTATCAATTTATCAAAAAGAGAAAATGCTCAAATTTTTCTAACATCAACAAAAGAACCAGTATCGTAACTTTTTAATTTTTCAATGGCTTCCGCATTGGTTTTTGCGGCTTCCTCAATTGTAGGCATTTCGCCCGACGAACGCGCTTTTTTCAGGCGTTCTACTGTTGGAAAATCCATTGTATCGTGCAAGCCCGAAAGGTATTCCTGCATGCCTGTGTCGATAAGACCGGGAGCCAGTGCACAAAAATGCGTTTGTGGTTGTTCATTCGCGTACAAACTTATCAGCATATTTAAAGTGGCTTTCGAAAGGGAATAGGCATTCCATCCCCGTGCACCGCTTACCGATGCCCCGGACGAAATGGCGACTATCCGGCTGATATCTTCCAATTCAGTAAAAAGGGTGTCAATAATGATCTTATTCGACCAGACATTTACATCCATCACTTTTTTAATTTCTTCCAGGCTGGTTTCTTTCATGTCTTTAATGTCATTCAGCATTCCTGCATTTAAGATCACAAGATCAAACTTATCTGTCTCCCTTAAAAACTCAGCAAGGTTATTTCTTAAATCATCAAAATCAGAAATGTCTTGTGACAGGAAGGCGAAGTTATCGAAACTATTCAATTCGGTATTCGAACGCCGGCTGATGCCATAAACGGTATGATTTTGTATTAAATAATATTTGGCCAATCCAAAGCCCAATCCAGAACTGGTTCCGGTAATCAATATTTTCATATGTTTTCGTTTTTAATGCAAGTGCAAGTTTGAATAATGATTTTTACTTAGGAAAATAAACCAAAGCCGGGCTTTTAACTGAATCCAGTAATTCAACGGTATGCGCAACCGAAAAATTTATGTTTTCGCTATCGTTGATCAATAGGAGCAGATGTCGGTTGTTTCGTTTAAAATAATTACTGATGGTATCGATAAAATCTTTGCCTTCTAAAACGTTGGTATTCAGTTTTGTTTCCGATAGGAAAAAGTCGGAAACAGTATCTTTCCAGGCAAGTGATTTTAGTTCCATAGTGGTATAATCGCCATTTAATACCACTCCAACAGCATCGATATTAAGTTTAAACTTGTCAAAGAAAAACTTAAGATCTGTAAGAGAAGTGAAATTATTCTGATCGAGGTTCAGAGGCATCAAAGCACTGATGTCTGACTTAAAGGTTTCACCCGGTGGAACGATGAAAGATGGTACGCCCGTTTTTTTAATTAAGCGCACAGCCTCTTCAGTGGTATCAAGCATGTCCTGATCCATTTCAGCATTAACTATGAGCAGACAGTCTGGGTTTTGCGCTAAACGTTGTTCGAGTTCGTCCTCAACGCTATTTTCCACAATAACCCGGTTGATCTTTAGCGGATAATTTAACCGCGATCCTTCTGCACTCAACAACTTATCTAATTTAATACTTGCCCGATTTTTCGCGTGTTTTATAGTTTCTGCATGACTCAGTGTTTCTCCGGGACTGATGCTTTGTGAGTCGGATAATGAACTGTATGCTCCCGGGTGGCTTCGCGGATCGATAACATGAAGAACATCTACCTCCGACTCTAGTTCCCTGGCCACCCGCAGGCCGTATGGGATGATTGATTTTGCAGAATTATTAATGTCGCTTAAAATAATTGTTTTCATTCGTTTGTATTTTTTTATTTTCAATGGTTACTGATGTAAATTGCATAATGCTGGTCTGGCTTATTAGAAAGACTTTTATTATGCTTTTTTCATTGTATCTTATTTTTGTTGTTTTGATTTTACAAATGTATGAGCCGGAGTTCCGTAGAACATTTCGGCGGCTTCCATAATGGTTTCTGAAAGCGTTGGATGCGGATGAATTGTAAGCGCTAAATCTTCGGCTGTTGCCCCCATCTCGATAGCCAATACAAGCTCGGCAATTAAATCGCCGGCGTTTTTACCAACAATTCCCGCACCTAAAATGCGCCCGTTGTTGGAATCAATCAGCAATTTTGTAAATCCTTTTTCAGCATTCATAGCAACTGCCCGCCCTGAGGCTGACCAGTTGAATTTCTCCACTTTAAAGGAGATCCCTTTATCTTTTGCTTCCTTTTCGGTAAGTCCGCAGGTGGCTATTTCCGGCTCTGTATAGATTACAGAGGGTAGAGCCTTGGCGTCATTTACAGCTTTTTTGCCGGAAATTACTTCAGCAGCTACTTTTCCTTCGTAGCTCGCTTTATGTGCCAGCAGAGGAGGCCCTGTTACATCGCCTATCGCATAAATATTTTTTTGTGCAGTTTGTTGTTTTTCGTTTACCTGAATAAACCCCTTTTCGTTTGTTTTTATTCCGGTGTTTTCAAGACCAATTTCTGTCGTATTTGGCTTCTGGCCTATGGCAACAAGTATTTTATCAAAAGTCTTTTTGTCGTTCTCTCCCTGCTCATTTTCCATTTCAACTTCAAGACTATCCTTTTTTGCCTTGATATTTTTTACTTTGGTTTGGAGCAGTAATTGCTGAAATGTATGCTTGCTGGCTTTTTTGTATTCTTTAACCAGGTCGCTGTCTGTTCCCGGCATCAAATCCTTGGTAAGCTCAACCAAAGTAACCTGCGAGCCCAAGGCATGGTAAATACTCGACATTTCGAGGCCGATATAACTCCCACCGATTACCAGGAGCTTGTTGGGCATATCTTCCAGATTTAGAGATTCTGCTGAATGCATAATGCGTGAATCACTGGTGTTGATGTTGGGTAAAGTTACCGGACTTGCCCCCGTTGAAATAATGGCATTTTCGAAAATAATCTGTTTTTTATTTGAATCATCGTCTGTAATTTCAATACGATTATCGTCCAGAAATTTTGCTTTCCCGCGGATGTAGTTAATTTTTCGTGCTTTTACCAATTGTCCCAATCCTGAGGTGAGTTTTTTTACCACTTCGTTTTTCCATTCTCTTATTTTGTCAATCTTTATATGTACTTTATCAAAATGAATTCCCATATCTCCGGCACTTTCAGCATCTGCCTTTATTTTGGCAAGATGTAACAATGCCTTTGTAGGTATACATCCGCGATACAGGCACACTCCGCCAGGATTAATTTCGGGATCGATAAGTGTAACTTTAAGCCCGAGGTCGGCAGCCATAAACGCCGCACGATATCCACCCGGCCCGGCTCCGATAATTACCAATTGATGTTTTTCTGTTTTGCTCATGTTTTTTCTGCTTTATTGTAAAATGTTATACGGATTTTCCAGCACTTCGCATATCCATCGCAAGAAGCGTGCGCCATCCGCTCCATCAATAACCCGATGGTCATAAGACAGTGAAAGAGGCAGGATTAATCGTTTTTTTGGCTGATGTTCATCAAAATAAACAGGTTTGAATGAGGCGCTTGAAACACCAAGAATAGCCACTTGTGGAGGTAGTACAATAGGAGTAAAGTTAGTGCCGCCAATACCTCCCAAATTCGAAATGGTAAAATTTCCTCCCTGCATTTCCTCGGGTCCCAGTTTTTTCTCGCGTGCTTTTTCGGCCAGTTCGCCAATTTCGCCTGCAAGTTGCAACAGCGATTTTTGGTTCACATCCTGAACAACCGGGACGAGCAATCCCTGTGGTGTGTCCGCTGCAATACCAATGTTAAAATAATGCTTGTATATAATTTTGTCGTTTTCCGTATCGAGGCTGGCATTAAATCTCGGAAATTTTTGCAAGGCAAAGCCAGCTATTTTTAGTAAAATAGCTGTTAGTGTTAGCTTTTTCCCCTGTTTTTCAAATTTCGAAGAATTTTCTTTTCTGAACATCTCGATATCGGTAATATCAGCTTCATCGAATTGTGTAACATGTGGGACGGTGCTCCACGATTGGCTCACATTTTTTGCTGTGATTTTCCGGATCGTAGTCATGTCCTCATTACTTGTGTTTCCCCACTTTGAAAAATCGGGTAATTCAACAGTCTGTTTCTTTTCTGTTTTGCCTTCCGTTTCGTTAGCTGATTTTACATCCTCAGCTGTAATCCGTTTTCCCGGCCCTGTTCCGGTTATTTTTGTAAGATCCAGATCGAGCTCACGTGCAAGCCGGCGAACCGAGGGTGATGCAGGTATATCGCTTAAATCTTTTTTATTGTCATCTGATTCTTCTTCAGATTCACTTTCTTGCTCTTCGTCCACGTCTTCGTTGGTTTCGGAAGTATCGCTTTCTGTCTCTTTTGTTTCTTTCTTATCTTTTGTTTCCTCTTCTTCTTCTTTGTCTTTCTCTTTTTTGTCGGACTTTGTTTCAATGATCATGATAACCTGATCCACTTTCACTTCGTCGCCTTCTTTTACCTTTATTTCATCGATTATGCCTGCAACGGGAGCGGGCAGATCGGTTGTTGCTTTATCAGTTTCCAATTCCACCAACGACTGATCTTCGTTTACCTCGTCGCCTTCAGAAACCAATATTCCTGCCACAACCGCTGTTTCAATATTCTCTGCAATTTCCGGTATTTTTATTTCTTTTTTCATGTTACAACTGTTTTGAATTCAGACTTTGAGTTTTCCTAATTTTATTGCCCGTGAGTTTTTGCCGAGGATTTATCGCTTAGTATTTCCAATTTCTTACGGGCAGCCTGTAATTTTTTGTCAGAAAATTTACCGGCGTCGTGCAAGCTAACCAATGCAGCCCAGGCAATAT
The DNA here is from genome assembly GCF_010448835.1 of Draconibacterium halophilum. NCBI lineage: Bacteria > Pseudomonadati > Bacteroidota > Bacteroidia > Marinilabiliales > Prolixibacteraceae > Draconibacterium > Draconibacterium halophilum. The sequence goes on along the minus strand of NZ_CP048409.1, from coordinate 3,908,151 downwards.
GCTTAGCATCGGTTTCGAAGTGATTTCGTAACTCTTCACGGTTCTCGCTTAATCCAAAACCATCGGTGCCAAGTGCTGTAAAACTACCCGGAAACCATTTCGATACCGATAACGGAAGCGCCTTTAAATAGTCGCTTGCAGCAACAAATATCCCGGGTTTTGTACCCACGCTTTCTTGTATCCACGATTTTTTATTCTCTCCCGAAATTCGATTGTTACGCTGTGTTTCGGTAGCATCGTCGTACAATTGTTTGTAGCTTGTTACACTCCATACTTCGGGGTATATATCGAAGTCTTTTTTTAGCAAATCGCGGGCTTTTAAAGCTTCGTTAAGAATAGATCCGCTTCCGAGCAAATGCAAATTATGTTTGTTTTTTGTACTTCGGCGGTATTTATATAAACCGTTTATTATTCCTTTTTCAACGTCTTTTCCTGCAGGCATAGCAGGCATTTTGTACTTCTCATTCATGATGGTTAGGTAGTAGAATATTTCTTCTCCCTTTTTGTACATTCTATTAATACCATCGCGGATGATTACGGCTATTTCGTAGGCGAAAGCCGGATCGTATGCACGAAGTCCGGGAATAGAAAGTGCCTGAATATGACTTTGACCGTCCTGGTGTTGCAATCCTTCACCAGCCAATGTTGTACGACCCGCTGTACCTCCTAGCAAGAAACCTTTGGCGCGGGCATCGGCAGCAGCCCAAATAAAATCGCCAACTCGCTGAAATCCAAACATCGAATAAAAAATATAGAAAGGAATGCAGTTTATTTGATGTGTAGAATAAGCAGTTCCCGCGGCAATAAACGACGAAATGGCACCGGCTTCAGTAATTCCTTCTTCGAGAATAGCACCATCTTTTGCTTCTTTGTAATATAAAAAGTTATCCCGGTCAACCGGTTCGTAAAGTTGTCCTTTATGGGCATAAATTCCCACCTGCCGAAATAATGAATCCATTCCAAAAGTACGCGATTCGTCGGGGACAATTGGTACTACTAGCTTTTCAAGATTTTTATCTTTTAACATTTTGCTGATTAATTGCACAGCAACCATGGTTGTAGCCACTTCTCGTTTGCCCGAGCCTTTGAAAAATTCGTCAAAAACTTTATTCTCCGGCAGTGAAATGTCTGGCGTTTCAGTCCTTCTTTTGGGGAGAAAGCCACCTAGTTGCTTTCGCTGTTGAAGCAAATATTTCATCTCGGGACTTTCGTCATCAGGTTTGTAAAACGGTGCTTTAGCAACTTCGTCGTCAGAAATTGGGATATTAAAACGATCGCGGAAAAGCATCAATTCTTCTTCGTTTAATTTCTTCTGCTGGTGTGTGATATTGCGTCCTTCGCCGGCTTCGCCAAGTCCGTAACCTTTTATGGTGGAGGCGAGAATTACTGTTGGAGCATTTTGGGTCTCCTGGGCTCTTTTAAAGGCATTGTAAACTTTTTGAGGATCATGGCCTCCACGGTTGAGTTTTTCAAGTTCCTTGTCGCTCATTTCCTTTACCATTTCCCGAAGTTCGTCGTATTTCCCAAAGAATTCTTCCCGGATGTAATCGCCTTTGGAAATCGAATACTTCTGCCGTTCACCGTCGACAAGTTCTCCCAAACGTTTTTTTAATATTCCTGTTTTATCTTTTTGAAGCAGTGCATCCCATTTCGAACCCTGTGTTACCTTTATAACGTTCCAGCCGGCACCGCTAAATGCCCCTTCAAGTTCTTCAATCACTGAACTATTTCCACGAACGGGACCATCAAGCCGTTGCAAATTGCAATTAACAACAAAAATTAAATTGTCCAATTCTTCACGCGAAGCTAGCGTTAGTGCACCAAGCGATTCGGGTTCATCCATTTCTCCATCGCCAAGAAATGCCCAAACTTTTTGTCCTTCATTGTCCAGCAATCCTTTATCTTGTAGATATTTATTAAAACGAGCCTGATAAATCGCCATAATAGGCCCAAGACCCATCGAAACGGTTGGGAATTGCCAGTAATCTTTCATCAATCGCGGGTGCGGATAGGATGACAAACCGCCATCGGGTTTTAGTTCTTTTCTAAAGTTTTCGAGCATTTTTTCCGAAAAACGCCCTTCAAGAAATGAACGCGCATAAATTCCCGGCGAGGCATGTCCCTGAAAATAAATAAGGTCGGCAGGATCTCCGTTATCGCCACCTCTGAAAAAATGATTAAATGCTACTTCGTAAAGGGTGGCTGCCGATGCGTAAGTTGATATATGACCGCCAATTCCATCGTTTTTTTTATTGGCCTGAACCACCATAGCCATGGCATTCCAGCGAATGATGCTTTTTATTTTTCGCTCCAGATCTCTATCTCCAGGGTAGTCAGTTTCTTCTGATTTCGGGATTGAGTTAATATACGGTGTTGTTAGTTTTAGTGCTTTTGTAATTCCTTTTTCCAAAGCATGCTTTCGTAGAATATCAAGAATCTCTGTAACGCGTTCATCATCATCATTTTTGATAAGGTATTCTAATGAATCGAGCCATTCCTGATTTTCAAATGCTCTTATTTTGTTCGTATTTTTTGTAGTCATAAGCCAATTTTTATGCTACACAATTAATCGCAACAGCCATTCCATAATATGCGCACAAGGTTTAATACCATTGCATTAAGCTGTAAACACGGCTTACTGCAGATAATATGTTTTTAACCGCCTGATTTGTGATTGTTTTGCTGGGGAAAACAAGCGACAGATGAGGAAGATTCTCCCCATAAAAAGGCGCTCCATAAGTGTGATAAACTGAGATTGCCACATTTGATTGGGCGGTAAGATTTGATAGAAGTGTTGAAAAATTGGAGCTCTTTCGATCAGCGTGTTATGTGTGATTTTTTATTGGGCTCGTGTCTTTTAATTAGAGCGAAATAAGTTGGTTTTTGAAAGCATAAATAACCAGGTTAACCGTGTTGAAAGTCGCTGTTTTTTGGAAGAGGTTACTTTTATGTTTCTCTACTGTTTTAGGGCTCAAATTTATTAATTCTGCAATTTGCTCATTGTTAAGTCCTTTGCAAATTAGATTTAAGATTTCTTTTTCGCGCGAAGTGAGATTGGATAATAGCTGTTCGCCCAACTTTCGTTCTTTGTCTTTGTATAAATTGCGAGAGATTACTTTTATGATTTCCGAGGAGAAATAGCTTCCTCCATCAGCAACTTTTTTTATGGCTTTTTCAAAATCTTCAATGTTCGAGCGTTTTAGCATGTAACCTTCTACTCCGGCTGATATCATTTGCTCAATGTATTCATCATCGGCAAAAGAAGTCAATGCAATTACTTTTATATCAGGATACTTTTGCAGTGCTTGTTTGGTTGCTTCAATACCGTTCATTTTTGGCATATTAATATCCATAAAAACTATGTCTGGTGCTTCATTTTCAATAAGTCCCAAAAATTCCTGACCATTTGCTGCCTGTCCTACAACTGATACGAAGTCGAAATTGCGTAATAGTAGTATCAACCCATCTCTGAAAATTTTATGGTCGTCAACAATAGTAATAGTTGTTTTTTCCATGATAGTGCGTTATAAATTGAACCTCAGCATAATTTCCACTCCCTTTCCCGTTGCGCTATTAATCTCATATTTACCACCAAACGACTTCATTCTGTTGATTATATTTCGTAATCCCATTTTCTCTTCGTCAGATGTATAAATAAGCTCAGGATTAAATCCTTTCCCATTATCACGATACAAAATAATTACTGTCTTTTTAACTTGTTGAATGTCGATGTATAGTTTTGATGCGCCAGCGTGCTTGAGTGTGTTATTTATTAGCTCATTACAAATACGATACATGTTTAGTTCCATATTTGGGTCTAATTTCATTTCCAAATTGGTTGAGTTAACGGTGCATGTAACTTCCCCAACATCATTTATTCTATCGCATATTATTTCCAGCGATTTTATTAGTCCGTATTTGTTTAAAATTGATGGATTTAGATTGTTTATTGTGGCTTCCAGGTTTTCTAAAGCTATTCCCGATAGTTCCTTTATCTGAATCAGATTTTTATTTTCAGTTTTATTTGTGCAATCTTTTTCAATTAATTTAATATAAAGCGCAATACTTGATAGAATTGAGCCTAATCCATCATGTAAGTCTGCCGCTATTCTTTTACGTTCTTTAAGTTCTACTTCAAGAGATCTGATTGCTTGTTGTTTTTCAATAGCATTGTATGAACTGATTATCCTGTAAATTAAAAAGATAGATACTAATAACAGAAAAAAAGTAAGAAGAACGAGTGTAAATACTTTTTGATTGAACCTAAAATTTTCATTTAGAATATAATCATCAATTGTTTGTTGTAAATCTTGATAGGCAATCTGGAAACTGCGATAATTAGTTAGGATAGCCGGATCAAAAGTTTGCGCATTTTTTTGCAGTGCTACTGCTGTCTTATGCTGTAATTCTTCAACCTGATTCGTAACGGATTCAAGTGATTTCCGGAGTTCGAGTTCGCGGTTGTCTTTGTATTTTGCCTCCACAAGGGAGTCGAGCGAAGTGATGTATTTTTGGGTGTTTGTAAAAGAACTTAAAATAGCCGTTCTTTTTAGGGTGTCATTAAACAAAAAATAGTCATCTAAAAATATTCTACTGTGCGATATCTCAAGATCAATGTTTTTCGAGAGCTCCAGTAATAAAAGGTGTTTGTTGTCGGGCTGTAAATTTTTTATTGAGGTATAAATAATTCCGGTACAGGAAATTGTGGTGAAGATAATGATTGCTAATAAGACTTTCCCCCGGAAAATTATTTTTAAACCCATTCTGTAAATTCAATTATGCTTGGTTAAAGATATTCAATTGTATTTACATTTTGGTTTAAATCCCCCGCTGAAAAACTGCGGGGGAATATTTCTTGATCTCATTAAGCGCCGGGAATTCCTCCCATACCAAATACCATGGCAAGAAGTGCAACAGTTTCGATGATACCCATGGCGGCGATGTACATACCGGAACCTTGTTTATCATCTACAGCGAGATTTGCACAAGCGGCTGCACCCACTCTTCCTTGCATAATTGCCGATGCTGCAATGGCGATACCAATAAAGAACGCCCAAATCATTTGGTTGGTGTAACTGTCGGGACTCAGATTTGCTCCAATCATCGAGTTCATAAAAATCATCCCGTAAATTACCTGACTTAAAGGCATACCTACCATTGCTAAAGCCAGCGAAGGAAGTTTTTTCTTGTCTCTGATCGATTGTTTCCAAAGCCCTACAGCTCCCATACCTGCAATACCTGTTCCTATTGCCGAACCTACACCTGCTATTCCCAGAGCAATGGCGTGTCCGCCAAAGCCTGCAACTGTTGTTGCTAAAATTGTTGTTAAAGTCATTTTTATACTATTTTAAAAATTTCTATTGTTTGTTGTCCTTCAAATTGAAGGGTTTATATTCATTTCCTGAAAACTCAACTTCAGCATGGCCGGCATACTCAAGCATATTTAAACGCACGCCATGAACCAGCACGGCCATTGCAGCCAGAATCATATTTAGTCCGTGTCCAAGAATTAAAACAAGTACCGCTCCAATTCCGGAAACTACTGTTGTTATGCCATCACCAATAGCCATTTGATTAAAACTTGCAGCCATTAATACGGTTGATAAACCAACTGCATAAAGTCGGATGTACGAAATAATGTCGGAAAAACCATTAATTATACTCAGCGGCAAATTACCAATTGACGTAAGCATGCCTTTAAAGAAGCTTGTTCCCGGTTTTGAAAACAAAGCTACAAGCAATGCTCCTCCAACAAATAGCCAAAGCATTATTGCCGGTGCTTCAATTCCTAAAACCATTTGGTTTACAATTAGGTACAAGCCCCAGATGATTGCAACCCATCCGAGCTGAGCAATGGCTCTTACGCTATAATTGAATTTCCATGCTACCTGCAGGTGTCCAACGGTAAGGTGCACTGCACCAATCAAAAACATAATTTTTTGCACAATAAGGTTGTCGCCACCAAAGCTGGCCAGCGATTCAACCTTTAGGCTACGTAATATTGGAAATTCAGCAATTGCCTCCGATCCAAAATAGGTTCCGGTTAATACGCCCCAAAACATAATAGATGCAGAAAGTGTGTATATTAAACCAAACTCAATTTGCTTGGCAAATTTTTTCTTTCGGTGAACCCAAAAAGTAATCAACAAAAACACAAGTCCGTAGCCTGCATCTCCCACAAGAATTCCGGTAAAAAAAGTAAAGAATACCATGAATACTCTGGATACATCCATTTCCTTGTAGCCGGGAACAAGTCCCATAAAATCCATTACCGGTTGAACACGCTGTGCCCATTTTGGGGTACGAACCAAGGTCGGAACTTCTTCCATCTCTTCGGGTAAGGGGTCTTCAATTACATATCCCCAATGATGTTCATCTGCTGTCTCAATGAATTTATCTATGTGTTCAACTGGAATAAAACCTTTCCAGAAACGCACGTGTTTATTCACCGTCAGGCCGCCAAACTGCACATTACGAACATCAAAACGGCGCAATCTTTCGTTTAACCCGTTCTGAAGTACGGCTTTTTGTGCATGCAACTGTAGTAACAACTGCCTGTTCCTTTCCAGGTCTTTATTCGTTGCGTTTAATATTTCCTTTGCATTTGCAAGTTCAGACTGAGGAAAAGGAAGTTCCTCCAGTTCAAGTAGTTTTTCATCGGCATCTTTAGTCAATAAAATGACCTGGTTTAAGTCATTTAATTTGCCAACTACCTGGATATCATTTCTGTCGGAAACTTTCTTTAGCTCCTTGTCTTCAAGCAGGTAAAGTTTTATCCAAATCCCCTTTTCGTTGAGCTCATTGATATCCTTTAGCGTAATATTTCCCCAATTCTCAGCCCATTCGATATCGATGGCTAAATTGCGTTTAATATTTTCCAACTCCTGCCTATGGTTTTCAGCATCCAACACTTTTTCCATGAGAAAAACCGCTCCTCTTTCCAGTTTTGAGTAATCGGTAATTTCATCGTCTTCAGCAACGGATTTTTGCTCCTCATCGTAACGGTTAAGAACCGCAATGGCTTTATGCAGTTGTTTTATGCGTGCTTCAACCCGCTCAATCGATTCGTCTTTAGCTGGTTGCAATGGTGAAATATGTATTACTCCAAGTTGTCCTAAAGCTGTCAGCTCGGCATCAATATCATCCGCAGAGTCGGGCATAAAAAGCATCAGTTTTTTCATTTCAGCTATCATATCTTGCCCTCCTTTTGTTTGCTTGTTTTTACCACTTTTGCTGTTGCAATTGTTAGGCGTTCGTCGTCTTGCAACTTTTGCCCAATCTTGCGAATTGCCAATTTTGCATTTGGAATCCGGCGGTTTTCAAACAGTTTTACCCGTGCCCGCACATCTAACAATTCTTCTTCCAGAAGATCGATTTGTTCTTTCAAACATTCGATTTCGGCAAGCAATTGCAATTGTTCTTGCATCAGTTCAATGGCATCGTCTACCCACAAAGGGGTATCGTCTTTAATTGGCATTACATTAAAATCAACTTTTACATATTGTTGAACACGAACGCCTGCCACATCAATGGTTTTGGTAACGATTTTATTCACCGAAATATATTCACTGATATTTACCCACGAGTCGCTCATTACTGCGGTCCATGGTTCTGCGGCTTTTCGGTTCTTTTCAATCTCTTCGCGAATTTGCTCAATCCGTTCAGAGATGGTATTTATGGTTGCCATTAAAGACTTTTCCATTGCTTCAAACAATGGTAGCATTCTTTCTGAAACCTTCAGGATTTTCTTCTGACGGGCACGTTCGGTTTTTGTATATTTAATTTTTATACCTGCCATTATTTGTCCTCCTTGTTTTTTCCCGGATCTACCACCGATGCAAGTACTTTGGCACCTTTCTTTTTGTCAAAGGAATACATTCTTTCTACAAGCTGAAGTTTAAGTTTGTAAACCAAAACTTCCGTTAAGGTAAATGTTTTCCCGGCCTCAATATCTTGTAGTTCTTCCCACTGCCAGTGCATAATATTCATCTCACGCTCCAGCGGATTTCCTTTCAGTGCTTTTTTGGGCAAACGTTCTGTTTTTGCCTGACGGTTTTTAGCTTTGGCCTCTCTAATTTCTGAAAGATCTTCCTTTATCGTTTTAATAAGCGAGGAAATTTGTTGCACTCGAACTTTAGAATTCAATTTCTGAATATCAACCGATTGCAGTGCCTTAAAATGTTTGGCAGACAACTGTTTTTTTGCGTCCTTGTTAAATTCATCAATTGTAATAGGTGGTACCTGTCCGAAGGACAACGCTGGCAAACTGGTCATAAGATAAACCATGTTTGACATATTTAATCCTCCTGACTTTTAGTGATACGATCTACCAATTCTTTATTTAGCAAAGAAAATAATCCGGTCTCAATTTCTTTTGAGCTAACAACAAAGCTAATTCCTTCTTTATCTGTCGATTTTACTTCTATTTGAGCCTTGCTCGCCGACAATGGTTTTAAAGTTACCTCTTCCTGAAGCGCTTCTTTTATTAAAAATGCTTCCATTTCTTTTAGCAACTCGGGCGGTACTTTTATCGATTTCTTTCCTGAAATAGAATCGATAACCACTTTAAGCAGTTCTTTCAGGTATTTTTCCTGTTCGAATAAGGTTTTACATTCTTTCCCAAACACCATTTGCAGGTGGTTTAACAGCGCAATTTTAGTGGCTTCAATCATGTCGCGTGAAGCCTGTGCAATTGCTTTCTGTGCATTTTTTTCGGTTTGCGAAGCTTTTGTTTCGGCTTCTTCAATAATTGTTTTGCTGGTGGCTTTTGCCTCAGCGATCAATTCTTCAGCCTGTTTTTTAGCCCGTTCAATTATTTGTTGCTTTTCTGCTTCTCCGGCGTTTATTCCCTGTTCCTTAAGTTTGGAAACAATTCCTTCAAGATTTTCTCTATTTTGTGTCATCTCTTTTTCTGATTTGATTAGTGGTTAATTCCAATATTGTTCGATCAGTTTTTTACTCAACCCTGTTTCAGTTGGTTCGAAATGTCGTTTTAAAATATCCCAGCATTTGTCTAATGCAGCTTCCAGATCTATAGGTTCTCCAAATGGTTCCTCCATGTTCGCTATAAAATCTTCGCGGTAACGAAGAAGCTTTTGCGAGAATGTATCGTTTGCTGCCCCAACTTCGGCTGCTTCGTATGCTTTTTCTGCATCGGCAAGTAACGACGCCATTACCGTCATAATAGGGCGGTGGTCGCTTCGAGTATCGCCATTCACTTGTTGTTTTAAACGCGAAAGCGAACGAGCCAGTTTCAGTTTTCCATTTTCAAGGAAGAACTGTCCCTCGGTAATGTAACCTGTATTATCGGGTACCGGATCTTCAAGCGATTCAAGCGTGGTTGCCCCAATAATGGTTATCGAACCTGCTCCTTCAATGTCGGCAGCAACTTCGTAACGCCTCGCTAACTCTGAATACAGCGATCCGGGATAACCTTGCAACGATGGTATCTGATCCTGGTAGTTAGCAACGTTTCGCAATATATTCGACCAGTTGGTCATATCGGTTAATAACACCAATACGTCTTTCCCCTGGTCAGCAAATTCGCGCGAAACACTTAGTGCCACATCGGGGAGCATTAAACCTTTAATCTGCGAGTCGCCGGCAAGGTGTGTAAACATAATTGTCTTGTCGATATTACCCGATTGTGACAACTGCTCTTTAAAGTAATGGTACTCATCGAATTTCAAACCAATACCGGCAAAAATAATTACATCGGCCTGTGCACCCTGTGCAATTTGTGATAACAAACGGTTATATGGCTCGGTTGGACCGGCAAAAATTGGAATTTTTTGCGATTTTACCAGCGTATTAAATACATCAATCATTGGAATACCTGTCCACAGTGGTTGCTTGGGAACCAAACGAACTGTTGGATTTAAGGTGTCTAAACGAGTTGATATTTTTTTCTCATAAATAATTTCAGGTCCTCCGTCAGCTACATCTCCAATTCCATCGACACTACGACCAAGCATGTTGTACGAGAAGCCTGCTGAGAGCGGAACCTCATGCATGCGTATTTTGGTTTGTGTGCTTAAGCCCTGAGTTCCGTTAAAAACCTGAAAACGCGTAAAGTCTTCGGTAATGTTAATCGCTTTGGCAAACGAGAGGCTTTGGTTGGTTTTTGCTTCCAGCAGTTCAACCACGTGGTTTAGTGCAACACCGGGATTTCCCTCAACGGAAATCAGTGCTTTTCCAACCTCACTTATTCTATTTATCTCTTTTCGTATCATAGTGTGTACTCTTCTTGTAAAATAAATTGTTCAACTTTTTTCGGAAGAACAGCCATCTCATCCAGACTTTGAGCTGAAGTGTTCCATTCTTTCCACCACTGCCGTAGCTCGTCAAATTTTGATTTTACCGTCTCTTTCACCTCTTCATCTTCCATTTCATCCTGAGCAAAATTGATGGAACTATCAATTAGTTTTTGAACTGCCTCATTAATAACAATCAGGCGTTCAGGTCTGGTACATGCATCCAGATCGTGGAAAGCATTTTGCTGCATTACACAGAAATCAATAGTTAGTCCTTTTTGATACAAAATGTATTTCTCAACCGGAACTTTTTTCAAACCAATAGTACTGATAGTTTGATCAATACCATTTGCTTCGTGAAGTGTTTGTAGCATTTTGTTACGATCATCCCACGATATAAAACTGTCGTATACAGAAGATGTATAAGCCAGCGGATCAATTGCCGGATATTTTTTTGCATCGGCACGATCTTGAGACAAGCCCCAGAACCCACCGGTTGCATCCATGGTTGCCTGGGTTACCGGTTCCTGGAAGTTACCTCCCGCAGGCGACACGGTGCCGATAAATGTTAATGAACCACCTGTGCCCTGGTCGGCACCGGCTCGTTGATACATCCCTTTAATCTGATCGGGAATATCCATTGGGAAAGCCTCAGGCCCGGGAATATCTCCCTGACGACCACTACGCTCGCGAAGTGCTTGTGCCCAACGCGACGTGGAATCGGCTAAAAGCACCACATTATATCCTTGATAACGGTAATATTCGCCAACTGTAAGTGCAATAAATACACTGGCTTCGCGTGCTGCAACAGGCATCGAACTGGTATTACCAAAAATACACATCCGGTTCATCAAGGATTCTCCGGTTGATGGGTCGTCTAATTCTGCAAAGTCTTTAAATACTTCCACGGCCTCTCCGGCGCGTTCGCCACAAGCTGCCATTATAATAATATCGGCTAAAGCATATTTACACAACGAGTGTTGTAATACCGTTTTTCCTGCACCAAAAGGGCCGGGATTTCCAACAGTACCACCATAACCAACAGGGGCCAACAGGTCAATAACACGCACTCCGGTTGAAATTGTTTTACTTGGAATAGCACGTTCTTTAAATGGAATTGGAGACTTAACTGCCCAGCGGAATGCCAGTTTCAACTCGTGTTTAACGTTTTGATTGTCTCGAATAACGGCAACGGTTTCGGTAATATTTACCGCACTTTTTTCGATAATGCTTTCAATTTTGCATTTGCCAAAATTGTAGGGTACTAAAATACTATGCGTTAATCTTCCTTCCGGAACCGTGCCAATGGTGTCGCCACCACTTACTTTGTTTCCAACGGATACCGAAGGAGTAAAGTCCCATAATTTTTCTTCATCGAGTGCCGGAGCCTTCATACCGGGAACCAAATAAGCATTTTGCTCACCTAATTTGTATAAGGGATTCTGAAGTCCGTCCCAAATGCTGGTTAAAAGTCCTGGGCCTAGAAGTACAGATAGCGACTTTCCGGTAAATTCAACCTGATCGCCAATTTGAGCTCCGGTTAAATCTTCAAAAACCTGCATTTCAACAATCCCGGCATCCGCATTTTTCGGATCGGGAATAATTTGTAACACCTCGGCTTGCAAGGATTTTCCATCTACTATAACATTGGCCGTTTCACCCATTATCACATTTCCGTAGAATCGTGCTTTTACCAACGAATCCTGAATGGATATGAGTTTGGCTGTTCTCGTTTTATTATTATTCATGTTATCTTATATAGAATGTCTAAAAACTCTTAATATAAATTGATTCTTAACTATGGAGTGATTATTCATGTTCTTTTGCATTATATTTTAACAAAACTTAACTTGTTATTGGTTCTTGTCGTGTTGACACTTTGTTTGCTTTGTATCGTTTTTATCTCGAAAAATATGCTATAAAATAACAATAGGAATGCCTGTGCTTCTATTGATAAATGAAATAGAACGGTTCCTCTTTGTAATCGTTGAAGCTTTAAATTTAGTTAGCATGAAATTAACTTTTCTGCTAATATAATTTTATAATTTTTAAAGAAAAAGTGAGTCGATAGGATTTGGGGTATAGTTTACCGTAAATACAGGCAATTTACTACCATGAACTATTTCAGAAACAAATTTTCCAATGTTAGTATTTGAGAAAATCGATTCCTCGTGAGTACGAATTATTAGTAACTCAGGCTTTTCTTCTTTTACGTATTCTAAAATAACCTGATGCGACTCCTGGTTGTACACTTTAAGCATTTTAATGTCACATTCAATATCATTTTCCCAAAGTAGTTGTTGAATTTTTTGTGCGTTTTTTAAAGCAAGACTTTTGTCTACGTTAATATTGGCTTTAAGTGCCGATAGGATAGTAACTTTTGCCTTATGTTTTTTTGCTAAAAAAGTTGCCCATAGGAGTCTTTTCTTTGTCGACTGGGTAATATCGATTGGAATTGCAATGTTTTTTATTTTGGGTACGCCAAAATCTTTATCTACAGCTAAGACCGGACATTTGGAGCGACTTACCAATTCGTTAATTTCATGTTTATCTAAAGCGCCCGGATAAGTAGTTTTGCTTTTATCTATCAACAGAAATTCAAGACCATCAGTCTTTGATTTTTCCAGTAAAACATTTACCGGATTTCCGGCCCGCGCCGAAATAACAATATTGTTAGGTAGTTCACTGCCAACAACTTTTTGAACAAAGCTTGTAATTTCTTCTTTGGCATTTTTTAATGCTATTTCTGGTTCTTCCGATTGAAAATTCCGTTCAAAAAAACCAGGCTCTTTTATTACATTTAATATAACAAGCTTTACCTCCAGAGTGCTTTGTAAATACAAAGCTTCTTTTAAAACTGTCTCTCCTTCTTTGTTTGGCGAAATAAGTGCCAAAATGCTATATTTTGTTTGTCCCATTGTAATTGTTTTAGTCTGGTTACTTTATAAAACGGGCTAATCGTTTTCAATTACTATTAAATCTCTGTTTGTATCATTCATGTAATTTTTAATTCCCTTACATTTTGTTTTATTCTGAATAGTACTGAATGTAATATCAATGCCTTCACAGTATTCGTGGTAGTACGATTGTATATCTTCAGACACTTTTTTATTCTGTGTTTTTACAACAAATAGTACTTCAAGCTTTGATTGTGTCTTTTTACATATATCAACAAGCTGATTACAGAGTTGTTCCGAAGGTTTTTTCTCGGGTGGGCCTACAAACAATATTTTTTTGGAAGTGTCTCCTTCAAAAGTTTCGGGTAAAATAAATAAGGGGTTTTCAGCAGTGTCAATTATTTTTTCCAAACATCCGTTTTGTCTTTTGCACGAATCCTTAAAAGAGCTGTAGGTAGATAAAACGATGTTGTGGTGCCCGTTAATTATTGGTTTGTAATTAAGAACTGAGTTAAGTTCTCCTTCAATGGACAGGGTATTTATCTTTTGCTTTTCAACTTTGAAATGCTCTAATAATCTGTTTTTTAAAGCTCTTAATTCGTTCTTTGTTATTTTTTTTAAGTGATGGCTAAGTTTACGCATCATTAAGTGTCCCCAGCCCGGATTCTGATAGGTTTGTAAAATTGTAACAGGAGACTTTTCATGATATAGAAATCTCATAGCAAAAGAAGTAGCGTGCCAACTTCCATCCGAAAAATCTGCCAGTATTAATATTGACGGTTGATTATTTAATCTTGCACTCATTTCCACAAATGTTTTGTTTCATCCAAAATTACGTTCATAAAAAAGCAATTACTACAGGTGAACTCCTAGCAAAAGGTAGGAATATTCCTACCTTTTGTTTTCATTTTAAATCAAGCATTCTTAAGAGGTCACGCGATAGATTTCGTAACCAATGTTTTTTTGAGGTGGTTTTTGACCTAATAAAAAAATGCCTGCAAATCCTTTGATATACAGGCATTTAAATTTAAAGGTATTGTTTCAGAAAGTATGTAACATAAAAAATCGAGTAATTATAACTTGATCCTTTTTTCAGTTCTTATAAAGAACTGATTCATGAAGATTCCCCAATATAGAATGGACAGTCCCCATTTTTTAGTGGCTTCTCTTGTTTCTAATTATACGGATTTCATTATAGCCTGGTTCGAAGCTAACGACGTACGTTTTTGATGTACTTTCTTATTTTTTCAACTCAGATTCTCACCCAGGTTGGTTGTATAGATTATTTTTTTTTGATTTTCCGGAGGGAACTCAGAAAATGCACGTAAATCCTCCAAATTGTGTCGTCAACTTCAAGAGATGGAATTACGAGAGCGGTTTCCGGGAATTAATAGATGAAATTTTAAATCCCATTCATTTTGTGCTCATTGGTGTTGAGCTGTTGGGAATTGCAATTCCTGTTATTATTTAATCCATTTCCTTGCCTCGTCAATTTCATGATAATCAAAATATTTAATATCTCCTGAAACAAAGGGTCCAGCCAAACCTGACCACATTTTTTCCCAATGAGTTTTCCCAACAACCGCAATTTTTTTCATGTTGTTAAAAAATTTCAGGTAGGTTTTAATATCTGCTCTGAATGCTTTAGGCTCAATTCCATCCACATAATCTAACTGAATATAGAGTCTTATTTTTCCATAATCTCTTACCGTTTTTTCAATTAATGGCGTAATTTTATCGTAGTCGGATTTTGACAACTTGCCATCAACTGCAATGGCCACAACATCATTTTTTGTAATATCAAGCACTTTAAACATGGCTACTGATTTTTAGTTATTTTTTTATTTCTATACTAGTTTGGCATTTAGGGTTATTTCTAAAGAATCCAGAGCCTGCGAAACAGGGCAATTTTCTTTAGCTGTTTGTGCCAACTTTAAAAATTCGTCTTCTTTAATTTCCGGAATTTTTCCTTCGGTATCCAATGCACTTTTGGTTATTTTAAAACCATCTCCCACCTTTTCTATAGTAACTTCAGCCTTGGTTTCTATTAATTCAGGATTGTACCCTTTCTCTGTTAAAAGCCCGGAAAATGCCATTGAAAAACAACCAGCGTGCGCTGCTGCAATTAATTCTTCCGGGTTGCTCCCCTTACCATCTTCAAATCGCGAAGAAAAATTGAAAGGAAATTCCTGGTTTGAAGTTGGTAATTTAATCAACCCGTTTCCCTTTTTCAAATTTCCATTCCATTTAGCTTGGGCTTTTCTTTTTTTCATCGTATTATATTTTTATGGTGTTATTTTATTCGTTTTGTAAAAGCGATGCAGTAATTGCATGCTAAGAACTCAATTGCGCGAGTACCGTCTGAGAACATATATTTTCTTATGCTCTACTTCCACTCTTTAATCCTAAATCGGTTCTCTTGGTCGCATCTTTCACGAAGCAGAACGTGTAAGAACAACAATCGCTTCCGGACTTAGCACTCTGAAAGTAAATGAACCTGTAAGGAATAATTTAACTTTCGATGTGGTATGACTATCGTAGCCAAGTGTGTAATCCTGGCCAATTACTAATTCATAATCACCCCCTCTTTCGGAGAGTAAAAAAGAATTTTTGTTAAAATGATTAATCAATACATTGCCACCAAGAACATCCTTCAATTGTTTCTGAATTGGATAGCCTTCGGATAATTTTATCAACTCAAGCCATTCCATTTCATTAATAACTAAAGTATATGGCCCCTGAACTGCTTTTTTGTCGAGATGAATAATCTGGTTTCCAATCTCTTTTAAAAATGCATTTGCGTCAGCCGGAAGGGATACCGGATTTCCTTCTGCTGCTTTTTCCAAGCCGATTATTTTTGCGGGTTGAAAACCTTCGTAAATGGCTTTTTCTTCGAAAACAGCCAACTCGCGGGCTGCTTTTTCAAGTGGCGACAAATCAATGTCTATTGCACCACGTTCAATATTATCAAGTTCCCAAAGGTCAAGTTCAAATGGTTTTCGCACTTCAGTTAAAGGCAGAAATTCTCGTACTCCGTAATTCACTCCTTCCTTGGGTTGATTTTTAGGAAAATCAAGTCTTCCCGTTGATATTCCTCCCATTTCCAAACCATTAGGGCCATTTATATCTGCAAATTTTCGTGCTGTCGAATAGTTTCCTAATATTTGTTTTGCTTGTGTTGTTATTTCGCTCCAGGCTTTTTCGCTTACTGGGGCAAGTGATTTTCTTAAAATATTCATGACTTTTAAATTTTATTATTCGTGTTCTTCAATTTTTACAATATCTTTTTCGGTAAACAGATATTGTTTCATTTTTTCGTTCCATCCATCCATGTTTCTGCGCAGCCATTCCAAGGCCATACAGGCATGTTCTATTTCTTCCAACTGGTTGTGCTTTAGTATTTTCTTTAAATGTTGGTCGGATGTAACAGTTAATCGTTGCTGGTACCAATCAATGGCTTCAACTTCTTCTTTAAGTGTAACTAATGCACGGATGTAATCTCGTGTTTCTGACGATAGTTCGGTTGGTGGTTCGTGATAATTTTGCATAGTATTAAAATTTAATTATTGATTTTTTTCTGTATTAGAATTGCTTTTACTTTATTATCATATCTCGTTGCATGACTTTTTTGTAAGTTATTTAGGTGCTTTTTACCAATTTCAGATTGTTTCGCATTGTTACGGGCTGTTCCCGGTTCGTCCTAATTTTAATTCTTAATGGTGGTAGAATTCATTTTTTTCCATCAATATATTTTAAACCGGCTTCTGTTAATTGAAGGGGCCTTTTTTTTTAACCGGAGTTTACTTTCTGTCCAATTATCTTTATTGAATGGTTTGTTTTCATGATAATATATTTATGGTTTATATAATTGTCTACCCATTGTGTTTTATACCAATCCATTAATATGCCATACTCGATTGTTTATCAAACAAGCTCAACTATTTCTTCTGCACATAGTATTAGGGTTAAGTTTTAAGTAATAATTTGGCTTAAGAGAAAATAAATTTGATATGACTTTTTGTGGTTAGGGTTCTCCATTTGTGGAAAATAATACACAATAAAAATTGCCTTTACACATCTTCCTCTATTGTAGTTACAGCGATGAGTTTTTATATGCTGACTCATTCATGAATTTTAGGATATGTGCTGAGAAAAGAGACAGTGGCTGTTGTTTGCAAGAAAAACATAAAACAATGATACAAAAGTGAGGTATTTTATTTTTTCCTGTTTTTACCAATCCTGTGTTTTATGGCGTTCGGAATTTAAGAACAATTGATACTGGAAGAAGCTTGTTATAATGTCTCTCATCAATGGTTTGAAAGCTTTTAGTGCCTAATGCAAAATAACTCTTGAAACTGTAATTATCTATTCGAGTTGAAGATTGATTCCACAAATACCTGTAGATTCTTGTACACGTTATGTTGATTTTTCCCCAATATTCTATTTCTGAGAAAATAGCTTAATTCATTAAGTGTAATTATATTAACGCTTTCTCAAATGCTTCAAAACCAATTACAACCTGAATAATATTATCCATATTCAGCATATTCAATACAATCAAAACTATCATGCATTCATTGTGGTGTGATTTCTGATTACTTCGATATTTATTATTTCTTCTTCCATTTAATTATGACACAGAAAAATCATTTCACAGTATTCACCCCTAATAATTGGTAATTATATACAGACATTAATATGCATTTAGACATTTGGTACATTTTATTGATTCTTTTGGTAACGGCACGATTATTTAGTGAACTTGCACGACGGATAAAAATTCCATCGCTTGCCGGCGAAATGACTGCCGGAATTGTGATAGGATTAGTTCTTACCAACTTTTCGGGAACTTTTCCAGATCTGGCCCAAATTCATGAGAACGAAGTATTTCAAGCTATTACCGAGCTTGGAATGTTTTTTCTAATGCTTTTTGCCGGAATTGAGCTGCATTACAAATCGCTGAAAAAAGCATCAGGAAATGCACTTTGGGTGGCAGTTGGAGGAATGATTATTCCACTTGGACTTGGCATGGGCTTAGGATGGTTTTCTTTGCCTGATTCCGAGTTAAAATCAGCACAAGTTTTTTTCCTGGGAGTTGCTCTTGCAATTACGGCTGTACCTGTTGCTATCAAGGTTCTGCTGGATTTGAACAAACTTCAGTCAAAATCCGGTCAAACTATCGTTTCAGCGGCTGTCATCGATGATATAATTAGTTTATTACTCTTGGCATTACTTACCTCTTTCATGCGAACGGGTGAGCTACCTACCTTAAAAGGTTTGGGAATTTTATCGGCAAAAATTGCGTTATTTTTTGCTATAACTATGGCCATTGGGCTTTATATTTTGCCTTATGTTGCAAAAAACTGGTTGCATAAGATGGGTGTTGCCGAATCAGAAATGAGTTTTTTACTGGTGGTGGCGCTGGGTTTTTCAGTGCTTGCCGAAGTACTTGGAATGCATTTTATACTCGGTGCGTTTATTGCCGGTTTATTTTTTGCAAAACGTGAGGTTAAAGAAGACGTTTACGAGGACGTAAAAAAGAAAGTTCAAGCTATAACCTCTGGTTTTTTGGCGCCAATATTTTTTGCTTCTATCGGACTAAGTCTCAATATTTCAGCACTTGTAAATATTCCACTATTTGTTGTAGGCCTCATTCTTATTGCTTCGATAGGAAAAATTATGGGAGCGGGCATGCCTGCAAAACTCACCGGACTTTCAACCAATGATTCTTTAATTGTGGGAAATGCAATGAATGCCCGTGGCGCAGTAGAATTGATTATTGCCGATATTGCGCTCCGTGCCGGATTATTTGAACAACCTGGCGATTCAGAACTGGTGGCTAACCTTTTTTCTGCAGTGGTCATCATGGCGATAGTAACCACACTAATTACCCCTCTTATTTTGAAAAAACTGGCAACTCCAAATTCATCATGAAAGAATGAGAAATAATTTAAATGAGAAAAGATTTACAAAAGGCTGCCCGAATTGCAAAGGCGGAAGATGCAGAGGTGAAGGGTGAAAGTGCAGTAAATATACAGAAAGGAGTAAAAAGGATCTTTAAGCAAATTACAACAACCTGGCATTAATGACCAGACAAAAATGTTTAAGCCGGAATTTATTGTTGTGTTAAAAACAAGATAAAATGCCAGAAAATAAAGCAGCAGACACACTAACTCAAATCGTTTAACAAACAAAATTTAAGTTTTTCGATGCTTTTTCATCTCCGGATTTCTATTGTTTTTTGGGCTTATTTTATATTTTAACTACAGCAACAGGTTCGATTATAGTTTTGCCAATACTTATAAAATATCAATACATTTTTTTATTTTGTTGTTAATCTTGAAGAATTATCCAATGGTTCGGTAAAAGTATGCCAGTAAAAACCATCATGTGCTATCAAGGCTTCAGCTTCCGGCGGTCCCCAGCTTCCGGATTGGTAGTTGGGAAATTTTTGTGGTGGATTGCTCGCCCAAACATCAAGAATGGGCATAATAATACTCCACGCCTCTTCTATCTGATCTGAACGCATAAAAAGAGTTGCCTCTCCAAGTATTACATCGTTTAACAAGGTTTCATAAGCATCTGGCGGATCATTCTTATAAGAATCACTGTAATTGAAAATCATATCCACTGGTTTTAACCTCATGTCTAATCCGGTTTTTTTGGCCTCAAAATGTATTCGAATTCCCATTTGTGGTTGAATGCTTATTACCATTAAGTTTTGATCTACCAATTCCCTTACACCAGATGGGAAAATTTTATGCGGAACTTCCTTGAACTGGATGGTAATATATGATGTTTTTTCCTGAAGCCGTTTACCGGTTCGCACATAAATGGGCACTCCCTGCCACCGCCAGTTGTCTATATAAAAACGAACTGCAGCAAATGTTTCGCTTAGCGATTCATTATCAACATTATCTTCATCGCGGTAAGCTTTTACCTCTTGCCCTTCAATCCAGCCTTTATCATATTGTCCGCGCACCGCATTTACATATACATCGTTTTCTGAGAATCGACGAATGGCATTTAATACTTCCAGTTTTTTATCGCGAACACTGTTGGCATTCAGATCTACTGGAGGTTCCATACCCACCAGGCAAATAAGCTGAAGAATGTGGTTTTGAATCATATCACGCACAGCACCAGCCTGTTCATAATAAGAAGCCCTGTTTTCAACACCTACTTGTTCCGAAACATTTATTTGAATTTGTTCAATAAAATTACGATTCCAAAGCGGCTCGAAAAGTGCGTTAGCAAAACGAAATGCCATAATGTTTTGCACCGTTTCCTTGCCAAGGTAATGGTCGATGCGGTAAATCTGGCATTCGCTAAAAATTCCCTGCAAAACTTTATTCAGTTCTCTGGCACTTTCTAAATCGTGACCAAAAGGTTTTTCAACTACAATCCGGTGTTTCTGACTGTTTTCGGCAATTCCGGTATTATCTAAATGGCCGGCAATTTCTTTAATCAGATAAGGGGAAACCGCCATATAAAAAATACGCGATGCTTCTACATCCCATTCTTTATCCGTTTCGTTAAAAATGTTTTTAAGATTGTTGTAAGACTTGTCGTTTGTAATGTCAGCCTGCACATAGGTGATACATTTCTCAAATTCTTTCCATTTTTTCTTGGTGGCTTTTCCTCTGCGCGAAAATTTATTCACCCCCTCCAAATGTCTTTTATTGTACTCCTCCTGAGCAATATCTTTCATATCTACACTCAGTATTTTGAATTTCTCAGGAAGAAAACCGTCGATGTGCAAATTGAACAAAGCCGGCATCAGTTTGCGCCAGGTAAGGTCGCCATCGCCACCGAAAATTGTTACTATGGTAGGTTCGAGTTCAGATATATTTTTCATTTCATAACAATTTAATATGTTGAATAATACCACTTTCTGCAACCAGGAAATGTTACCGGATTATGCCGGAAAGTGTTTCATTTTTGATATAATAAAATTCTACCATTCGGTATGAAAGGCACCCTCTTCTCCAATTCGTTGGTAGGAGTGCGAACCAAAATAATCGCGCTGCGCCTGAATCATATTTGAGGCAAGATTTCCACTTCGGTAGGCATCAAAATAGCCAACAGATGCCATTAATCCCGGGATTGGAAGACCGGCTTTTGCTACTTGGATCGTAACATCGCGCACGGCTTCCTGCTTTTTATTCACTGCAGAAGAAAGTTTCGTATCGAATAACAGATTGGGTAACTGGGGAACACGTTCGTAAGCTTTCATAAAATCGTCGAGCATGGCCGAGCGGATAATGCACCCACCTCTCCAGATACGCGCTACTTCACCCAGATTTAGTCCGAAATCTTTTTCGTTGGACGCAATGCGCAAGAGTTCGAAGCCCTGCGCATAAGTCATCAGCATTCCAAAAAACAGCGCATGTTCCATTTTTTCAATAAATGTTGCTTTGTCTTCTTCAATTCGGGCAACGGGGCCTTTTAATGTAGCGTCTGCTTTTAATCTTTTGGTTTTGAACGTGGAAAGATGTCGCATGGATACAGCCGTGTCTATAGTTGGCATCGGAGCCTGGAAATCCATGGCAAATTGCGATGTCCATTTTCCGGTTCCTTTTTGTTTGGCACTGTCCAGAATATGATCGATCAGATAACCGCCTTGCTGCTTGTCTTTTTTCTCCAATATATCTGCTGTGATTTCTACCAGGTAGGAAGCCACCAAGCCCTTGTTCCACTTTTTGAAAATGGCGCTCATTTCTGAATTTTCCATGGACAGGCCATTTTTCATCACATCGTAAATTTCTGAAATCAACTGCATGATTCCGTATTCAATGCCGTTGTGAACCATTTTTACGAAATGTCCGGCTGACCCTTTTCCCAACCAGGTTACACAGGCATCGCCTTTTACTTTGGCCGCTGCATCAGTAAAAATAGGGCGTACCAGCTTGTACGACTTCTCGTTGCCTCCCGGCATCAAACTCGGTCCGTGGCGGGCTCCTTCCGAACCGCCGGAGATGCCAACTCCAAGGTACCTGAATCCTTTGCCAACAATTTCTTTTTCCCGGCGTTCAGTATCGTTCGGATGCGAATTCCCACCGTCAATAAGCAAATCATCTTTTTCGAGAAAGGGGAGGAGATCGTCTAACGCTTTATCGACCACATTTGCCGGAACAAGCAGCATTATTTTTCGCGGTTTAGCAAGCCCCGAAATAAAATCTTTTAAGGCTGTAACGCCTTTCACTTTAAATTCGTTGGCCTCTGTATTCAAGGCATCTACTTTTGCTTTATCTAAATCGTAACCAATTGCCGAGTGGCCGTTTTCTGCAATGTTCAGAATAAAATTCCTTCCCATTACACCAAGTCCGATCAGTCCAAAATCATATTTTTCCATAGCTGTATTAAACCGTTATGTTGAATATATTCTCCGGGTAAGTCAAGTAAAATTTCACTTACGCGAAGTCCTAATTTGCTTCTTTTTCAATGCTTTTGAGTAAGCTGTCAAACGGGTCGGTGAATTTTTCGATACCTTCTTTCACCAGTTGATCTGTGATGTGGTCTAAATTGAGTTCAATTTTTTCAAGATCACTAAAAACGCTTAAAGCCTTTTTAACATCCTCGTTGACGGTATTGGGAAGAACTTTACCATGATGTTTAAATGCTTCGATGGTTTCGGCGGGCATTGTGTTTACAGTAAACGGACCAATAAGTGGCTCTACATATCGGGTGTCACTATATCCCTCGGTTTTATTGCTGGTACTCGCCCAAAGTGGCCGTTGCACCCGAGCGCCTTTCGAGGCCAGTTTCTCCCAGCGGTCGCCGCTGAATGCATTCAAAAAACTTTGGTATGCAATTTTGGCGCTTGAAATAGCCGTTTCACCCAGCAGATTTTCTGCTAATATTTTTTTATCGCCGTGTGAATTGGGAATAATATCATCCGACAGTATTTTATCGGTAAGCACATCAATCCGGCTTAAGAAGAAACTGGCTACTGATGCTATTTTATCAATGGGTTTGCCTTCTTCAGCCCGACGTTCCAGAGCTTTCAAATAAGCTTCGGCAACGGCTTCATAGCTTTCAATGGAAAAAAGCAGCGTGATGTTGATGTTAATTCCTTCATACAACATTTCTTCAATGGCCGGAATTCCTTCCGGGGTTCCGGGTATCTTAATCATACAGTTTGGGCGGTCAACCGATTTATACAGTCGTCGGGCTTCGGCCTTGGTTTTTTCTGTTTCCCTTGCCAAATAAGGCGAAACTTCTAAACTTACGAAACCATCTTCGCCGTTTGATGCATCGAACACGGGGCGCAACAGGTCACAGGCTTTCTGAATATCCTGAATGGCCAGTGCTTCGTAAATTTCTTCTGGTTTTTTTCCTTTTCCGGCCAGCGCTTTTATCTGGTCGTCATACAAATGACCGCTGGAAATCGCTTTATTAAAAATACTCGGATTAGAGGTAATTCCTCTCAAACCTTCATTTTTGATTCTGTTTTCCAGTTCTCCGTTTGTAATTATTTCTCTCGATAAGTTGTCAAGCCAGTAGCTTTGTCCATATTCCAATAGTTTATCAAACTTTTCCATAGCTATATTTTATTTTACTTTTTCTGATTGAATTGTTTTCTTTCTTCTGCACGGCAAGCCTTACGTTCATGATTTACTTTGTTCTATTGATCGTTTTACATGATCAATCACATTGTCAACCGTAAAGCCATAATGTTTGAAGTTTTCCTGATAAGGAGCACTTGAGCCAAAACGTTCCACCGATACCACGGTGCCACTGTCGCCAACCCATTCTTTCCAGCCGAGTGAAGCACCTGCTTCTACTGCTGTTCTTGCTTTCACCTTGGGCGGAAATACTTCATTACGGTAGGCTTCGTCCTGCTCCTTAAATAGTTCCCAGCAAGGCATGCTCACTACCCGCGAGTCAATATTCATGTCGCGCAGTTTTTCCTGTGCTTCCAGTGCCAGCGAAACTTCGGAACCAGTCGCCATAAGGACTGCATCAGGCGTATCGCCTTTTTCGTTCGAAAGGATGTAAGCACCTTTCATTACACCTTGAGCCGAGGCATATTTGCTCCGGTTTACAATCGGAACATTTTGCCGTGTCAATACCATCATCGAGGGACCTTCTTTTCGCTTTAATACGGCTCGCCAGGTGTAAGCTACTTCGTTGGCGTCGGCCGGACGAAAAACAAAAATGTTGGGCATGGCTCTAAACGAAGCCAGGTGCTCCACGGGTTGGTGAGTGGGGCCATCGCCTCCCAGACCAATGGAATCGTGGGTGAGCACATAAATGGCTGGCAGTTCCATCAATGCTGCCAGCCGGATCGCCGGGCGGGCATAATCGGAAAAGATGAAAAATGTAGACGCAAAAGCCCGAAGTCCTCCATGAAGTGTCATTCCTGAAGTGGCCGCTGCCATTCCGTGTTCTCTGACTCCCCAGGCGATATTTCGGTTCTGGTAGTTTCCTTTGGTAAAATAGCCTGATTCTTCCATCAATGTTTTTGTTGAAGCTGCCAGGTCAGCACTTCCACCCAAGAGGTAAGGAACGTGCTCAGCAAATGAATTAATAATTTTTGCCGATGCTTTACGCGTTGCCACAGGGCCGTCATCGGGCTTGAATTCGGGAATATCCTTATCCCAGTCTTTATCGAGCTCAAGTGCTCTCCCTTGTTCCAGCAACGCATGCAAGTCCGGGTGTTTTTGCTGGTATTGGTCGTACATCGTCTGCCATTTTTTTTCGAGCTCCTCGCCTCTGTCAATGGCTTTCTGCATGTGAGTTTCCACTTCCTCCGGAACATAAAAGGATTTGTCCTCGGGCCAACCATAGGCTTTTTTGGTTGCTTTTACTTCGTCTTCACCCAGCGCCGAACCGTGTGCTGCTGCCGTATCCTGTGCGTTGGGTGCGCCATAAGCAATGTGGGTGCGTAAGATTATCAGCGAGGGTTTATCTTTTTCCTGTTGAGCGGCCTCATAAGCCTTGGTAATTTTTTCGGTATCGTTGGCACTTTCACCTAAATCCTGCACGTGCCAGTGGTATCCTTCGAATCGTTTTTTTACATCGTCGCTGTAGGTTACTTCGGTGTCCCCGTCAATGCTGATGTGGTTGTCGTCGTAAAGAAAAATAAGTTTTCCCAATCCAAAATGACCAGCCAGTGAAGCGGCTTCACTTGAAGCTCCCTCCATCAGGTCTCCGTCGCTGCAAAAGCCATAAACGTGATGATCAATTATCGGGGCGTCTGGTTTATTAAATCGTGAAGCAAGGTGTGCTTCTGCCATGGCCATTCCCACAGCAGTCATAAATCCTTGTCCCAGTGGTCCCGTCGTTGTTTCAATACCTTCGGTGAGTCCATATTCGGGGTGACCGGGGGTTTTGCTGCCCCACTGTCGAAGATCTTTCAGATCATTCAGCGATAACGGATAGCCGGTTAGATGCAACATAGCATATTGAATAATGGACGCGTGACCACTCGATAACACAAACCGATCGCGGTTAAACCAATGGGGGTTTTTAGGATTGTACTTCATGATATTGTTCCACAAAACATAGGCTGCCGGTGCCAGCGACATGGCTGTTCCCGGATGACCTGAGCCAGCTTTCTGTACAGCATCCATCGCTAAAGTTCTTATCGTGTTAATCGATCGGGTTTCAATATTATCTTTCTTCATAATCTCTGTTTTTAGTTTGATAAGGTTATTTCGTTTTAAACTAAATTCGGTAATAATCTTTTAAAGGATGTAGGAGAAAAACCATGCCAGTATTTTGCAATGTTGGGTTTGCTCTTGCTAACCAACTGTGCAAAAGGAATTCGGAAGATGACCTGTTTTTTAAGTTTCTCAGAAGTGTGGAAAAATTGCGACAAATGAGTAGAATTGAAACTAAAAAATGAAGCATTTATGACTTTCTGTGAAACGATTTTAAAATCAAACTCAGGATTGTAAATAAGGTAATGGAACGGGGCTTGATTGTTACAGGAATGAATTGGCAAGGAGGCCTTTGGTTCGGGTTATACAATCGGGTTATTCATATGGAATGTTAAACGAGCAAAAGGTAAACATTTCTTAGAACCAGATCTTCTTGCTATTGAGATTGAACTTCCATAAAAAAAAATAGCACGAAAAACAGAGCATTTCATCCCTGTTATTTTCGTGCATTAAATATTTTGGCCTTATTAGGATTGATTATATGATAATTTTGATCGAATTGTTCCATTTTTTCGCTGAATAATCAGGCTTCCATGGTTTCTTCTGGCCAAACTTCTGGCTTTTGAAACGGCCTCAATTTTCTTTTTGAAAATAAAACTAACCCGCTTATTTTTCTCCTTTTTTATTGCCCAGCCTTCGGCATGTGGCGTTACATAAATATCCTGACCATGCTTTTTTGAATCAGTAGGTGTATCAGGTACCGTTCTGTTTCGGTTAGCAAGCCAGTCTTTTGCCCTACTAATAGCTGTAGGTATTGCAATTTCTAAATTCATCTCTTTTTCATCTATAAGTGCATTTAAAATTTCAATCGCTTTTTCACGTATATCAGGTAAAAGATTTTTCATCGAAGCGGGGTAGTCTTGTTTTGAATAAGGCATAAATAATATTTTTTAAGTGATTATTGTTATTAAGCTTGATGAAAAAATTATACCAAAATTTATAGAACAAAGCTGCAATGTCTAAAGTCCCGCAAGAAGTCATATTCGTTTATGAAAGAGCAAAAGATGACAATAACCTTTTGTGAAATAATTCTACATCTTTCTTCTGAATTCCACAGTTTTAATACGTGAAAAGCGAAGATATTTAGCACTTTTAGTAGAAAATTCCAGCTATTATTTTGTCTTATTTACCTGCTCTTCCGCTTTTTCCATTGTTAGTTTCAAGGGCTCAATTTCCTCACCCCAATAAATTGTTTGATGTGGGAATGGGATTTCAATTTTGTGTTCATCAAAAACTTCTTTTAACCGTTTGCGGTACTCGCGGCCAATGGTCCATTGCTGGATGGGTTTGGTTTTAATCCGGCCTTTTATAACAAGTGCACTATCGCCAAAACTGTCGAGCCCAAAAATTTCCATAGGTTCAATAATATTATTTTTGAACTCTTTATCCTCCATCATTCCATCGGCAACCTGCTTCATTAATTTCATCACCTTGTTGAGGTCTTCTTTGTAGGCCACGCCAATATCAAAAACCATGGCCGACCAATCTTTGGTCATGTTTGAAACCGAATTTATTTTTCCGTTTTGAAATATGTGTACAACGCCTGATAAATCACGAAGAGTGATGGTTCGAAGCTCAATTTTTTCAACAAGCCCACCCGTTCCGTTAATAATAGCCACATCGCCGGTTCTGATTTGGTTTTCAAGCAAAATAAAAAAGCCGGTAATAAAATCACGCACCAGTTCCTGAGCTCCAAAACCCACTGCCAGCCCAATGATACCGGCGCCGGCAAGAATTGGTGCAATATCGATGTTTATCTTTTTCAGAAAAATCATAATAAACATTGACCAAATGATTATAGCAACTCCTTTTTTTACAATTCCCATTAAGGTGTTTAACCTTTTCTCCACCTCGGTATTTGGTTCATCTGTACGGTGAGCTGTTCTTTTAGCCAATATTGTTTTTAGTTTTTTTACTAAAAAAGAACCAACGCGAAGCGATATCAACAAAAGAACGCTTAAAAGAACAATGGCTGGTAACTCGTTTATTATCCATTCGCTTAAACTTTTTGCAAATGTGGTCCAAAAATCCTGGTTAAAAATCTTTTCCATAGTAATTAATTAAGTGATATTATTCAATTCTAGCTTTATACTATTCCGAGTTGTACCATAAAAGATTATGCCACATTTATAGTACATCCAATAATTCGTATTATGTAATTGATTATTAGTCCTCTAAGTTCTTAGTTTGTGGTTTGATGATTTGGCAAGAGTGTGGAATTTTTCACTCACCACCAATCGCAGATTGTGGTTATTTTGTTCTATTTCAGAATTATTTTTTAAATAAAGTGTCCTAAACGCTACTCCTTAAAATCCCAAATGGAACTACTCCAAATATTTCATCTGCTTTTAATTCCTGATCAGTAATTACCAACTCTTTTGTAATGCGGTTAATCCATTTTGATGGTGCTGATGCCGGAAGTTCAATTTGTGTGTTATTCCACGAAAACCCATCCGGTAGGGCAGCAGTGTTTAATGGAAGCATTACAATTAAATGTTCATCATGAAAATTCCTGTAAAATGCAATAATGTTCTTTTCGAATTCCCCTGTAACCTTTAACGGAATATAACTGCCTTTCAGAAAAAGGTTCTCATGATTCATTCTTTCCTGCAATGTTAACCAGGTAATCCATTGTTTTACCTTTCCATTGCTACCCTCTTTCCATAATTTTTCAGC
The DNA here is from genome assembly GCF_010448835.1 of Draconibacterium halophilum. Lineage (NCBI taxonomy): Bacteria > Pseudomonadati > Bacteroidota > Bacteroidia > Marinilabiliales > Prolixibacteraceae > Draconibacterium > Draconibacterium halophilum. The sequence goes on along the minus strand of NZ_CP048409.1, from coordinate 3,879,657 downwards.
CAATTTTTTTGCATCGGTATTGTGAGCAGCAATAATTTGTTGCAGTTGATCAGAAAGCCTGGCAAAATCAACGGGACGACGATTATCGGGATCAACAAAACTTAAGTTCCAGTATTCCGTGCCCTGAAAAGTATCGGGTGCCCCCGGAACTGTATTTTTCAAAATAAGCTGTGTAATTGAATTTGTTATACCATGAGGAATCAACGCTTCCATAAATGCGAACAAAATCGCTGTAAATTTTGATTCGGGCGACAGTATTTTTCGGGCAAAGGCTACAGTATTATTTTCGTAATATTCATTGGGATCGCTCCATGATGAATTTACTTTTGCTTCCCTCATTGCTTTCAGCAGATACTCTTCCATCCGGTTCACAAATGTGTCGTCAATTTTGGCATTCATGGGTAAATGCGCACATACAACCTGGTAAATTAAATATTCGTCGTTGGGTGAAGGGATTTCGTTATCACCATCGAATTGCTTAAACTCCCGGTTTACTTCCCTCCATTTTTGCGTCACCCCCATCCATTTTTCGGGCATATCGCTTAACACATTTAAACGGGCACGGGCATCTTCTCCTCTTTTGGTGTCGTGAGTTGAGATGGCGTTCATCGTTAGGGGAAGCTTTTCAAGCCTTTCCTTCATATAATTGTGAAAGGTTTCAGTACAAATGCCAAAGTAGCCCGGTGAATCACCTACTTCGTTATGGCAGATAAACGGGTTGTACGAATAAAATGCAGTGTCTTCAATTCCCTTGGCCATCAAAGGGCCGGTAAATTGCATACAATGCCTGAAAAATGTATCAATTGCGGGTATTTCATTTTCACTTCCCGGTAAGCGCAACAAAAACAAATCTTCCAATACATTTACCACATTTTCGCTGGCACTGCTTTTCTTTTTTACTTCAGTAAAGATTGTGGAGACAAGCTGCTTTTCTTTTTCTGAAAAAGATGAAGGCGCCTGAAATAGTTTATAAACCGGACAGAAAACAAGAAATTCACCAATGGTTGTTTGTACTTTCAGTCCATCTAAATTTAAGGATGAAATTGCGTTAATTTTAGAACACTCACGAGTAAGACTTTCCAACTCTCCTTTTAAGCGATTGTAAAGGATAAAACGGCTTTTTCGGTAAAAAACATCACTGAAATCGTCGTTATCATCAATCCAGTTTTTATAATAGGAATAAAAATCCTTTCCCTTATCCGGATTGGTAAGGAGGTTGTTCACCATTCCTAAAAAATCATATCCACTTGTTCCTTCCACCGGCCAATTATCGGGAATCGTTTCATCTTCTTCCAGTATTTTTTCCACAACAATATAAGGTTCTTCTCCCGCCAGATTCCGCAGTCGCTCTAAATATTCTGTCGGATTAAAAAGTCCGTCGATATGATCTACCCGGACACCCTGAATAACCTTGTTTGTTAACCAGCTTTCAATAAGTTTATGTGTGGTGCTAAAAACTTCTTTATGCTGAACATTGACACAAATAAGCCCATTAATGGTAAAAAAGCGACGGTAATTAATTTTATATTCGGTATCCTTCCAAAAGGCAGGCTGATAATACAATTGGCTTACCAATTCCTTCATTTTTTCGGGGTTGTTATTTACTGCCGACAAGCACTCGTTGATGTAATTTTCAGTTTCTTTTGCCAGATGATAATCGTTTAAAAGATTATGGCGCACCTTATCAAAATCTTTGTTTTGTGCCAACGCAACTAAACAGGCTGAAACCGACTCGGGAATAATTTGCTGCGGTGCAGACTCAAGTATGGTAGGGTAGGCCGAAACAGAAACTGGGTACTGGTTGTCGAAATAATTCAGTTTAAATCCATTTTTAGCAATACTAACAGTTAACTCCTTATCTTCAATTAGTTTTTCCAAAGGTTTTCCGAAAAAGGGCAGCATTAACCGGTTCTTCAGCTCCTGTTCTGGATGGTTTTCAAGGATATCAAAAAAAGGATAGAACTCCGAATTTTTGCCCTTCTCCAGCACATCGTAAATCCATGGATTTTCAACTGAAAAAGCCATGTGATTAGGCACAATATCCTGCAACCAACCCATATTGTATTTACCAACTTTTTTAATTAGTGAACTCAAGTCACTTACTGTTCCTATTTCGGGATTTAGCTGCAACGGATCGGTGACATCGTAACCATGCGAACTTCCCCGCACAGCTTGAAAAACCGGAGAAGCATAAATCGTTTTTATGCCCAGTTTGTGTAAATACGGAATAATCTGTTCTGCATCTTTAAGCGTAAAGTCTTTATTGAATTGCAGACGATAGGTAGAAACGGGATTGTATATTGGCATCGACATATATTTTTATTCTTTTGCAAACATTACAATTCCCAATGGGGGAATCATAATATTAATGGATTGTTCTTCATCGTGATACGGTACCGGATTTGAATCCACACCGCCAAAGTTTCCCATTCCACTACCTCCATATTGTTTGGCATCGCTGTTCAGAATTTCTTGCCATTTGGCATCATCAGGAACTCCAACACGATAATTATACCTTGGAACCGGTGTCAAATTCGCAACGATAAGAACGGGGTGTTTTTTCTGTTTGTCGTAGCGGACAAAACTGAAAACCGAGTTTTGGGAATCGTTCGCATCAATCCATTTAAATCCTTCGCCACTAAAGTCATTTTCATAAAGGGCCGGAAAACGTTTATAAACACTGTTTAAATCCTTTATAAAAAACTGAAGGCCTTTGTGTGTGTCGTGTTCCAACAAATGCCAGTCGAGGCTGCTCTCATGGTTCCATTCTTTCCACTGTCCGAATTCCATACCCATAAAATGAAGCTTCTTCCCCGGGTGAGCAAACATAAAACCAAACATGGCGCGCAAATTGGCAAACTTCTGCCAGTCGTCGCCAGGCATTTTATTTATCAGGCTCCCTTTTCCATGCACCACTTCATCGTGTGAAAGTGAAAGCATAAAATTCTCATTAAACGCATACATAATACTGAATGTCATCTGATTGTGGTGATAACTTCGGTGAACGGTTTCATTCTGGAAGTACCCCAGCGTATCGTGCATCCAGCCCATATTCCATTTCATTCCAAATCCAAGACCACCGGTATAAACAGGTCGGGTAACCATTGGCCAGGCAGTTGATTCCTCGGCAATGGTTTGCACATCAGGGAATTTCGTGTAAATCGATTCATTGAGGTCGCGCAAAAATTTAATGGCATCCAGGTTTTCACGCCCACCGTGTTCATTCGGAATCCATTCTCCTTCTTTACGTGAATAATCGAGATACAACATCGAAGCCACAGCATCTACCCTGATTCCGTCGATGTGAAAACGTTCCATCCAACTGTGTGCACTGCTAATTAAAAAGTTACGTATTTCGTTTCTGCCGTAATTAAAGATATAGCTGCTCCAGTCTGGATGGTACCCTTTTCGGGGATCTTCATGTTCGTACAAATATGTTCCATCAAAAAAGTGCAATCCGTGTTGGTCGCCCGGAAAATGCGAAGGTACCCAATCCATGATTACACCAATATCGTTTTGGTGCAGGTAATCTACAAAATACATAAAATCATCGGGTGTGCCGAAACGACTGGTAGGGGCGAAAAAGCCCGTTACCTGGTAGCCCCAGGAACCCGAAAACGGAAATTCAGTCACGGGCATTAATTCCACATGGGTATATCCCATATCTTTTACATAAGCAGTAAGTTGCTCTGCCAGTTCAGCATAACTCAGAGGTTTCATATCTTCCTCTGGTTTACGGCGCCACGATTCCAGATGAACTTCGTACACAGAATACGGACTGTCGAGTGCATTGTTTTTTCCCCTTTTTTTCATCCAGGCCGCATCGTTCCAGTTGTAGTTATATTCCCATACAACCGATGCAGTTTTGGGCGGTTGTTCGCTGTAAAAACCAACAGGGTCAGCTTTTTCAACCTCAAATCCATCAAACATTGAACGGATAAAGTATTTGTACGCTTCACCTTTTTCCACATTGGGAATAAAACCTTCCCATAAACCCGAGTCGTCTTCCCGTCGGCTGAGGATGTTGGCTTCTTTTTGCCAGCCGTTAAAATTACCGATTACGGATACCGACTCGGCGTTTGGCGCCCAGACCGCGAAAAAAGTTCCGCGGGTATTGTTGTGTTCAATTACATGGGCTCCAAGTTTTTCATACAATGAAAAATGTTTCCCTTCACGGAACAGGTAAATATCGTATTCGGTTATAATGTTTTTAATATCATCAACAACATTTGCTTTGTTGGCCTCTTTATTTTTAGCAACAACAGTTTTTTTCTTTGTTTTTACACTTTTTCTTTTTGTCTTTGATGATTTATTTTGCTTTTCACTCATAATTCAATTTTTATTTATTTTCAGCGTTTACTATTCCTGCTCAACCAAATTGTCTAAAATCTTCTTTAATCCGTTAAGTGGAATATGAAGCCAGTCGGGGCGGTTATTAAATTCATAATCGGCTTCATAAATGGCTTTTTCAATAGTGTAAACCGAAAGCAAATCGTTAATTTGTCGTTCCTCTTCAGGGATAAACGATGCATTACCGGCAGTTTTTAAATAGCTGGCAATAAATTCTTTTTCAACGGTTGCATACCATGCTTCCAACCAGGGCTTCATATAATCGTCCCTCTCTTGTATTTTCGACTTATTTTCCAATTGGCCCATGTAAATGGCATAGTGGAATGATCGTAACATTCCGGCCACATCTTTAAACGGGCAATGTTTTATATTCCGGGCCGTAAGAGAGCGTGTTGGTTCGCCTTCAAAATCAATAATCATAAAATCTTTTCCGGTAAAAAGCACTTGTCCCAGGTGGTAATCGCCATGAACCCTTGTTTTTGAAGTATGTATTTTTTTCTTTTCAAGGGTATATTTCATTGTCGATAGAAGCAGGCTCTCATTTTTTATGATATCATCTACCAAACTTTTTCCTTCATCATTCAATTTATTTTTTGATGATTTCATTTGATTTATCGTTCGTTTAATAAGTGTTCTAAACGATTGATATAGTGACTTTTGATATAGAATTGAAAACGGTTCAGGAGTAAACTCTTTCTTGTTTTTTACCGAATCCAGTGCAAGATGCATTTCTGCTGTTCGCTGCCCCAGCAGTTGTACCATTTCAACAAAAAACGGCCCAAGCAGTTCTTTCATTTTTTCTTCGCCAAAACGCTCAACAACATTTACATTCTCATCCTTTATCTCCGTCATTAATGAACTCCTTTCACCAATTATATGGTCGAAATAACGATCGATGGCCGATTGGGTTAATTCCCAGGCATTTCCCTCGTTAGGAACAAAATCGACTAAAATACCCAATGCTGAACTTTCAGCATCGTTTTTATGGTATTCCAATGCACCGGTAAATGTTGGGAAATTTCGGAAGGTCGTATTTTCCGTCAGTGTTTTTATAATTTCCAACTCAGGATTACTTCCCTCCTCCGGACTTCGGTATAATTTAAAGAAAAAGCGATTGTCGTATAATACAGATGTATTTGACTGATCGGCAAGAAGAACTTTGGACGGAATAGGAAGTTCACTTTTCTTTACTTTCGTATTTATTTTTTTACCCGGCACACCAACAATGGCTCCACTCTTATTTTTAACTTTTCCTTTTTGGTGAATCAGTTGAAAGAATAAATCCCTCACTTTTTTATCGTAAGAACCATCGTACAATAATCCGTCGTGACCATCAATGTTTACAAAAGCCACCTGTGCTTCCTTATTATTTAATTTGATCTCAGAAATCTTGTCGCCTGTTGTTATGGAAAGCGGTATGACATATTGTTCACTTTTACCTTCGATATAAAAGCATTCGATAATGAGGACGTAAGAATTTAGTTCTCCTATTGCAAGCGGTATTGCATTTTTGATTTCGATGCCACTTATTTTTTTAGCTTTTCCTCTGAACCATCTACTTTTGTGCATGTAATTCAGCAATAATTTTTGAATCTCAGTTTGGGTAGACTCTCGCATCAGATTCCAGTCCTTTGCGGATAATGTTAACTGAGAGTCGGTTGAGGAAATTCCTGTTAATTCTTCTTCTTCCTGTTTAACCAGTTCAAACCAAAAATAATTTTTAAACTGCATCGGGAATATGTAAGGATTTTTGCCAATTACCTTAAATTTGTTTTGACTGAAAACTTCATTTGGTACGTAGCCCGCATAATCTGACAGATCGAGTTCTGCCTGTTGCGAATACCTTGAAAGGTTTATTATTACCAGTATTTTTTGTTCCTCACAAGTTCTTGTGAATGCAAGAATTTTAGAGTTATTGGCATCAATAAATTCAATATCGCCACGGCTAAATGCTTTGTATTGTTTTCTTTTTGCAATAATTCGGCGCATCCACCAAAGTAATGAAGTTGTATTTCTATCCTGGTTATCCACATTTATACTCTCGTAATGATAATCGTGATTGAAAATTACCGGAAGAAATAATTGTTGTGGTTCTGCCGACGAAAAGCCTGCATTTTTATCTGCCGACCACTGCATTGGCGTTCTCACCCCGTCGCGGTCACCCAGATAAACATTATCGCCCATTCCTATTTCATCGCCATAATATACAATAGGAGTGCCTGGCAATGAAAACAGCAGGATGTTCATTAACTCGATATTTTTGCGATCGTTGTTAAGAAGTGGTGCCAGCCTTCGTCGAATTCCCAGATTAATACGTTGTTTCGCATTTTGTGCGAATGATTTATACATGTAATCTCGCTCTTCATCCGAAACCATTTCAAGCGTTAACTCATCGTGGTTTCGCAGGAAAATTGCCCACTGGCAATTATCGGGAATTTGCGGTGTTTGCTCAATAATATCAATTAGCGGGAAGCGGTCTTCCATTCGCATTGACATGTAAAGGCGCGGCATAAGTGGGAAATTAAAATTCATATGACACTCATCGCCATCGCCAAAATATTCCGATGCATCATCGGGCCACTGGTTGGCTTCGGCCAGTAACATTTTATCTTCGTAATGCTCGTCAATGTGTTTGCGAAGATTTTTCAGAAACTGATGTGTTTCGGGCAGGTTTTCGCAGTTGGTACCTTCGCGTTCGTACAAATACGGAACCGCATCCAGGCGCAAACCATCTACACCGATATTAAACCAAAAGTCGAGGACTTTAGTTACCGCTTTATGCACACTTGGATTATCAAAATTTAAATCGGGCTGATGCGAATAAAACCGGTGCCAGTAATACGCTTTGGCCACCGGATCCCAGGTCCAATTGGAAATCTCAAAATCCTGAAATATTATTCGTGCATCTGTATATTTATCAGTTGTTTCATTCCATACATAAAAATCGCGGTATGTAGAGCCGGGTTTTGCCCGTCGGGCGCGTTCAAACCACTTGTGTTCGATGGATGTATGATTGAGAACTAACTCGGTAATTACCCGCAATTCACGTTTATGAGCTTCGCGAACAAAGCGTTTAAAATCGGCCATGGTACCATAGTCTGTGTTGATGGCGGTAAAGTCAGAAATATCATACCCTCCGTCTTTTAGAGGTGATTTATAAAACGGCAAAATCCAAATTGCAGTTACTCCCAGCGATTTCAGGTAATCCAATTTTTCAATCAACCCTTTAAAATCGCCTATTCCATCTCCATTGCTGTCGTTAAAAGAACGCACATGCGCCTGATAAATGACCGCATCTTTATACCATCTTTTTGAATCGTTTTTATGCATAGTTTAAATTTTTTTACATGAAATAATCAAAATCTCTTTCGGAACGGACTTTCTTTCGCACCTTGAAAATGTGTACAGGCATTACTCCCGGATTTATTTCCACAAAATTGTGCTCACCGCTCCAAAGAAAGTAGGAGCCGCTTATCAAATCGTGAACCTGATACGGCACATTGTCGTCCATTTTGAAATCATCGAGGGGAAGCCTCAACCATCCGGAATGTGTATGATGCGGATCGAGACTAACTACTACCAAAATAATATTACTTAAATCGTCGGATGTTTTGCTGAAGCACACCAGCGCTTCATTATCAATATCATGAAATTTAAGTGAATGTGTGTTTTGTAAGGCCTTATTTTCTTTTCGTATGGTGTTTATACGACCTATAATTTTTTTCAGGCTTTTGGAACTTTCAAAATCCCAGTCTTTTATTTCAAATTTTTCCGAATTCAGGTATTCCTCTTTTCCCGGTTGAATAGGTGTGTTATCCATTAGTTCAAAGGCAGGTCCGTAAATACCATAATTAGAACTCAGGGTGGCAGCAAGTGCAATTCGTTGTATAAATCCGGCACGGTTGGTCACCTGCAGAAATTCAGGCAAAATATCCGGAGTATTGGGCCAGAAATTAGGCCTGAAAAACTCACGCGCATCGGTATTTACCAATTCGTTGCAATACGTTTCTAATTCATATTTTGTGTTTCGCCAGGTAAAATAGGTGTACGATTGGGTGAATCCCTGCTTGGCCAAATTGTACATTACTTTTGGCCGTGTAAATGCCTCCGCCAGAAAAATAACATCAGGATGTTCTTTTTTAATGCTTTGAATAGCCCAACCCCAAAAGTTAAATGCTTTGGTGTGCGGATTATCTACCCTGAAAATTTTCACACCTTTATCAATCCAAAAGAGGAATACACTTCTTAATTCTTCCCATAAATTTTCCCAATCTTCGGTTTCAAAATTAATCGGGTAAATGTCCTCGTATTTTTTCGGAGGATTTTCGGCATATTGAAGCGAACCATCGGGTCGGTGCTTAAACCACCGCGGATGTTCCTGCACATAAGGGTGGTCGGGTGAACATTGAAACGCAATGTCCATGGCAATTTCAATTCCGTGGTCATTTGCTTTATGAATCAACTGCTGGAAATCTTCAAGTGTACCTAATTCGGGATGAACGGCTTTATGCCCACCATTTTTACTTCCAATGGCCCAGGGCGAACCGGGCTCTCCTGGTTTTGCTTTAACACTGTTGTTTTTCCCTTTCCGCTTTGTTTCACCAATCGGATGAATAGGAGGGAGGTACAGCACATCAAAACCCATTTCTTCAACGTATGGAAGAATGTTTAAACAATCTTTAAAGGTTCCGTGTTTCCCTTTTTCTGAATGTAATGAGCGAGGAAATACTTCGTACCAGGTACTAAAATTGGCTTTTTTACGCTCTACACTTATTTCAAAATTCTTGTCGAAACGGGTAACAAACTTTTTTAGGGGATATTGAATCATCGACTGATAAAGTTTGTTGCTTAATATCGATTCTATTTTGTTTTCCGGGATAAGCTTGCCCGAGGTAAATTCTCCAATAACCGTTTTTAGGTAGTTTTTATCTTTTTCTGCAATTGTGGAGTAAGCATCCAGTGTTTGCTGAATAATAACTGCACCTATTTGCAAATCAACATCAATGTCAATCGAAGCATCAATTTTTTTCAAAATATCGCGGTGCCACGTTTTAAAATGGTCTACCCAGGCATTTACTGTATATAAACAAGAACCCAAGCCGGGCAAACGAAATTCGCCTTTCCATTTATCATTGATAACATATTCCATTTCAACTCGTTGCCAATCATCATTGTCGCGGTATTTGTATAAAACCTCGGCGCTAAGTATATCGTGGCTGTCGCAATAAATATCGGCAGTAACTGTAAAGTTATCGCCAATTACTCTTTTAACCGGAAATTGGCCACCGTTAACCTGTGGCTTTATATTTTCAATAAAAACTCTTTGTTGTCCGTTCATATTTCTTAATTTGAATAAATTACGATTGACTTCTTATTAACTGAAATTTCATCTCCCGCCACTATCGACTTAGGTGTTATTTCACCTGGTCCGTTCCAACTCTTTTCCGACGAACCAAATATCCTCGTTAAAGGCTTATTGGTATTTGGCTGAACTTTCAGTGATTTTTCTTTGTCTTCAAAATTGATAACTGCAAACAATCTTCTTTCTTCTTGCCATCTTTCCAGAACAATTAATTTACCCTGCTCCGAAATCTTTAAATTGTTTTTATCTGTAAGCTGAAGCACTGGGTGTTCTTTTCGCAATCGAATAAGTGTCTGGTAGCAACCAAACATGGCTTTCTTTTCTGCATTGTCCTCAATGTTCCACGATAGTTTTGAGTTCTCAAACGCTTCCGTGGAATCTGGATCAACTGCGTTGTTTGTATTGTCATAAAAATCTTTAAACTCTTCTTTTCTCCCTTCGCGCACCAAGCGGTTCAATTCAGGATCCTGGTGACTAACAAAATAATAGAACGGATTTCGTTCGCCATATTCCTCTCCCATAAAAAGCATTGGAACATTAGGCGTTACAAACATGGTTGCTGCAATGGTTTTAGCTGTTTCAAAATCGGTAAGAGAGATCAGTCGGTCACCGTTCATCCGATTTCCCACCTGGTCGTGGTTTTGATTAAATATCACAAACTGCTCTCCGGGATTATTTGCCGTGGAATTCCCATACGTTTTTTTTCTGAATTCTGAATATTGGCCATCAAAAACAAATACATCTTTAATCGATTTTGAAAGTTGTTGTGTTTCCCCGAAATCCATGTAATAACTATTTCTTTCGTTTGTTGTAAGCGTATGAATGGCGTGATGAAAATCATCGGACCACTGGGCATCCAATCCATACCCTCCTGATGAAACTGGCGAAATGTATTTAACATCATTGAGGTGCGACTCAGCAATTAAATAATGTTCCCAGCCGGTTTCATGGCTTAATACATCCAATTTTTCTGCCAATTCCTGCATAATATGCTTTGCTCCAAAATCAAAAATAGAGTGAACGGCATCCAGTCTTAAGCCATCTATATGAAAATCACGGCACCACATTAATACATTCTGTATAATATAATTGCGTACACCGTCGGAATAAGCTTCATCAAAGTTTATAGGTTTGCCCCATGGTGTGGAATATTTTCCCGAAAAGTAGTGGCCAAAATTCCCCACATAGTTTCCTTCGGGGCCAAAATGATTGTAGACTACATCTAAAATTACAGCAATTCCATTTTTATGACATTCGTTTACCAGGGTCATTAATTCGTGCGCTCCACCGTAAGAATTCTGGACCGCAAAGGGGTAAACGCCATCATAACCCCAGTTTCGGTGACCACTAAACTGAGCTACCGGTAAAATCTCAATTGTGTTTATTCCCAGTTCTTTGAAGTATTTTAATTTCTGTCGGATTTCGTCGAAATTGCCCGTAGAGGAAAAAGTTCCGGTATGTAATTCATATTGAATCATTTCTTTAAGTGGAATATTTTTCCAGTCGTCATCAGTCCACTCAAAGTTCTTGAGATTAACGACTTCCGAAGCTTCGTGCACGCCATCTGGTTGCGACAATGAAGCTGGATCCGGGTAGCTTTGGCTATCATTTAAACGGTATTTATACCTTGTTCCAGGTTTTGTATTTTCTATGGTTGCCGACCAGTATCCTCGTTGCTGTGGCTGCATTTCGATCAGTTGACCGGATTGACATAACTCGAGTTGAACTTTATTTGCTTTAGGTGCCCAAGTGTTGAATTCACAGGAATCTCCACGAAAAAAAGGAAAGATTGGTTCGTATTTCATAATCTGTATTTTAAACTTTACAGGTAACTCTTTAATATTTGGTAAACCTGAATTGAATTATAATTGCAAGGTTTTTGCCAAACTTCCCTCGGGTAATCATTTTGGATGTGATAACTCTTTTTGTGTAATTGGTTCTTGATGTTTAATGGGGAGCTAGCGTTTATAAATATTATCAGCCCGCATATGTGGCATAATATTTATCTTTTGAAGAGTTTTATCATTCGTGGATTTACAGAAAATCGAAAAAAATTAACTATTTATGGATATATCAAACGACAGAAAAACCAATAATGAAATGAAAGTATTACCGGGTAAACCCTACCCATTGGGAACAACATACGATGGAAAGGGCGTAAACTTTGCGCTTTTTAGTGAAAATGCAACAGGAGTTCGATTATGTTTGTTTCACCACCCCGATGATCCACATGAATATACACAAGTTGATTTTACGGAAGTAACCGATTATGTATGGCACGCCTATCTTCCTGAAATAAAGCCAGGACAATTATACGGATACCGCGTATTTGGTCGATATCAGCCTAAAAAAGGTTTTCGTTTTAACCCACAAAAGCTGTTAATTGATCCTTATGCAAAAGCTATTTGCGGAAGGATTGAGGTAAAGGAAAGTATGTTTGATTACAATTTAAAAAATGAAAGCAAAAAAACAGTCTATAAAAAAAATAGTACCGACAGTGCCTCAGAACTCAACAAGTCTGTTGTTATTGATACGCAGTTTAACTGGGAAGGTGTAAAAAAACCGGATATCCCAATGCACAATTCCATTATTTACGAGCTTAGCGTAAAAGGATTTACCGCAACACATCCGGGTATTCCGGAAGAAGAGCGAGGAACCTATAAAGGATTAGCCAATCCGCTTATAATCAACTATTTTAAGGAGCTTGGCATCACGGCAATTGAACTGATGCCAATTCATCATTTCACCCACAACAAATTCCTTTTGGATAAAGGACTGCATAATTATTGGGGCTATAATTCAATCGGGTACTTTGCCCCACATGCCGAATACAGTGCCTCGGGACAAAACGGCAATCAGGTTAACGAGTTTAAGGAAATGGTAAAAGCATATCACCGCGAAGGTATCGAAGTCATTCTCGATGTGGTTTATAACCATTCGGCGGAAGGGAACCACCTGGGGCCAACATTGGCTTTTCGCGGTATCGACAACCACCATTACTACCGTATTGAACAAAAAAAGCCGCTTTATTATACCGATTATACTGGTACCGGAAACACATTAAACATGCTTAGTAGTCGTACTTTGCAGTTGGTAATGGACAGCCTGCGTTACTGGGCCACCGAAATGCAGGTCGACGGATTCAGGTTTGACCTGGCTTCCACACTGGCAAGAGGATTGTATGATGTGGGAAAACTTTCCACTTTTTTGGACACCATTCATCAGGATCCAACCATTTCGCAAATGAAGCTGATTGCCGAACCATGGGATCTGGGAGAAGGAGGATATCAGGTAGGAAACTTTCCGGTATTGTGGGCCGAGTGGAATGGAAAATTCAGAGATTCGGTGCGTAAATTCTGGCGTGGAGATGAAAGTCAGGTGAGCGAACTGGCCTACCGCTTAAGTGGAAGTAGCGATCTGTATCAAGACAACGGAAAACTTCCATCGTCGAGCATTAATTTTATTACAGCCCACGATGGGTTTACCCTGAACGATCTGGTAAGTTACAACCAAAAATATAACGAAAACAACCTGGAAGACAACAACGATGGCGAAGACCATAACATTAGCTGGAACAGTGGTGTGGAAGGCGCTACAGATGACCCCGATATTTTAAAACTTCGGGAAAAACGAAAAAGGAACTTTTTAAGTACACTTTTACTAAGTCAGGGAGTCCCAATGATTAGTCATGGCGATGAATACGGCCGCACCCAAAACGGAAATAATAACGCTTATTGTCAAGACAACGAAATTGCCTGGATGAATTGGGACTGGACAGAGGAACAAAAAAATCTGTTTGAATTCACAAAAAAGATAGTTGCTATAAGAAACGAGCACCCGATTCTTCATCCTCGCAGGTATTTTAAAAACCGACAAATTCAGGGCGAAGGTGTAAACGATATCCGATGGTTAAATACCGATGGAATTGACATGAGCCAGGAAGAATGGGATACTAGTTTTATACGGATGATGGGCATGTTGCTTAATGGCGAACTGATGAAAGAAATAGATGAAAATGGAAACAGTTTGCAACAAGAAATTTTATTGATATTGGTAAACAGCTACTGGGAACCAATGTTGTTTACCCTGCCGCACGAAGGGTTGAATCCAGAATGGGAAGTTCTGGTTGATACCGAAATGCAAGATCATTCAGACCCCAATAAACTAATTCAAAGTGTTTATGAAGTTCAGGCCCGCTCGTTAGTTTTGCTTAAGAATGTAAGGTAGCGATGTATATTGGGGGCATCGTAACCACTTGTATTATTGTATTCAGCCATATACACAGGATTTTTATGAATTCGGATTAAAAAATTGTGGTATTGTCTCACCAATTGTGGAAAAAATACACAATAACAAATCCTTTCTTGTCTTATTCCCAGTGAATTAAGTTGTGGCATATTATTTTCTACAGTAATGTTTACATCAGGTATTTTCCTGAATGAGAAAAATAATAACGATTGTGATGGATTTAAAAGAAAAACATTGTGTGCCTTGCAAAGAAGGTACTTCTCCTTTAAAAGCTGATGAGATTAAACAGTTTAAAGAAAATGTAAGGGATGATTGGAAAGTAATTGACAATAAGAAAATTAGAAAGGAATTTCCGTTTGAGAATTTTAAACGGGGTATGGCGTTTGCTCAAAATGTGGCATTAATAGCCGACAAAGAAGATCACCATCCGGACATGTGCATTCATTATAGTTCGGTGGATGTGGAACTGAGCACGCACAAAATAGGAGGATTGTCAGAAAATGATTTCATTCTGGCTGCTAAAATTGATGAACTTTAAGAGAAACATTACTCATTAACAATAAAAACAAGAATTATGACAATTAAAAAAGTATGGCTCGATGAGAGCGAAGATGAATGTATAGCATGTGATTTGTGCGCAAGTGCTGCCCCCGATGTTTTTGAAGTACCTGAAAAAATGGTAGTACTACCTGATGCCGATTTGGAAGCGAATGAAGATGAAATAAAAGAAGCTGTTGATTCGTGCCCAACTCAGGTTATAAAAATTGAGGAAGAGTAAATAATGGAAGTGTTAATTGCAAATGTACTGAAGTTTAAGTACTATTTTTAGGTGCTTTCAATTATGAGTTAGATGCGCGTTTGACCAGGAGCAAAAAGGAAAAGCAATAGACCTTTCTTAAGCATTAGTCTTTTTTCTGAAGTTTATTTTTCAGTTAATGGTTAAATCCTTTCAATTTTATTGCAGCTACTTTAGTTTCTACAAATAGCATTTATTCTCAGAAGTTTTACGTTTAAAGTGCGAAGTTAAAAATGAAGATAGATGCCTCTTTCTTCCAACTTTAGCTTCGGACTTATGGGCAATTAGTATTTTAAAAATCAAATTTTATTCGATTTTTAAAACTATGTATTTTCAATGCATCGTGTTTTATTTTTCAAGTGCTTTTACTTTTGCAAGCCGACGAGCAAATCTTTCCTCCGCTTTGAATTTAGCATTAAGGAATGATTGAACCAATTCCCAGGCTAACTCAGTTCCGGTAACCCGGCCTCCCAAACACATAACATTCATATCATCATCTTCAACGCCCTGATGAGCAGAGTAAGAATCAGTGATTAAAGCTGCACGTACACCCGAAACTTTATTAGCTGCAACACATGCTCCAACGCCGCTACCGCATATGGCCAAACCACGTGCTACCTCTCCTCCTGAAACTGCTCGGGCCAATGGCACTACAAAATCGGGGTAGTCATCTCCTTCAACCAATTCAGATGCACCGAAGTCCTTAACCACATAACCGGCAAAAGTGAGAACCGCAATCAACTGAACTTTCAACTCGTATCCACCGTGATCGGCAGCAACTCCAATGCGTAACTCATCTCTTTTTTTGCGAACATTTTCTTTTTTCATGTTTTTTCCTGATTTCCTTTTTTTTCGTGTTGGACTGAATAGGCAATTTCAATCATTTCCAATATATATTGCAAGTGTCGTTGAAGGTAAACTTTATTCCGGAATTCTGTCTGTTCACTCAAGGAATACTGTAGCAATATTTTATGCAAAAACTATTCTTTTTCATGATAAACCAACAACGGCAGGTCAGTTGTTTTAAGCGTTTCTTTGGTTTGGTTCTTCGTAAAAATTCGTTCGAGAAATGACTTGTTCTCTTTTAGCATTACCAATAAATCGGCTCTGTTACTGAGTGCAAAATCGTTTACTAGTTGAATTGTTTCTTTGTCTTTACTTTTATGTACGGTTTTAACAGTAAGATTTTTGTACGAGGTTTTCGACTGGAGCATTTCTAAAAAACCTTCTTTTTTTACCCGCTCCTCAAAATCAACACTATCGGTAATATGCAAAGCAGTAATGTTTGGTTCTAAATGAGGAAATAAGCTGATCAGTTTTTTTAAGTTTATTATATCTTCTTCATTATAATCGGTAGCATATACAATTTCTGAAAATGGCAGGTATATTGCACCTTTAGGAATAATCCAAACCGGACATTCAAGTACTGAAATTACATCTAAATTTGTAGGAGATTGCATCCAAAAACCATAATCTTGCTGACCTTCCAGTAATACCATATCTATCTTTTCGCCCGAAACAAATTTTTTGGCAACCGTTGTTGTTAATCCGATTTCTGATGAAAATCCGGTAAAAACAGGACTCTGTATTTCCTTCGTTATTTCATCAATATCTTTTTCCAATATTCTGTCTGTTTCTTCAATTAACTCTTTGAGATTTTCTTCAACTTGCAATGAAGCTACATCAACAGAGGCTGCTAATCCATATGGGTAGTTTGGTGGTGTGTGAACATATAATACTTTTACTTCTGCGGCAAGGTTAACGGCCATCCCGGCCACATAACGTAAAAATTCTTTTGATTCTTTTGGCGCGTTTACAATTGCTAATAAAGTTTTCATTGAGCTTTTCTTTTAAAAATGTTATATAAAATATAACACAAGGGTTATGCCTTTTAAATACGACACAATACGAATTGGCTATTAATCAATTTTTTACAGCCCTTTCAGCCTGGCTTTCTGTTTTTCACTAATCCGATTTAATTTTAGTTATTGTAGAAAATAAGGGAAATTGGGGAAAAATATCTACATCCGGGGAGCCTCCGCAAGGTGCACCGGCAGATGCTGTATATCCTGTAGTTAATTTAATAAGTAATATCAAAGCCGGCAAAGGCGATCGATCTTCTCTCCCTTTGAGGTCGGCGGCAAAGTAGCATACGGTGTAACTGGAAATGCTAAATGGCAATTGTATTTACATAAAAAAAGAGCTGATGTCAGGGAAATGTTCCTTTTCCACAGCTCTTTCCATTTTATAACGAATGTGTTCTAGCTTATCACTATTCTTTGGCTTTATTCAGCTCAATATCACAAACAATATCAACTTTTTTACCTACTACTAATCCGCTCGTAAACGTTTTGTTCCAGTCTACGTTGTAGTCAAACCGGTCAATGGTTCCGGTAATTTTAAAGCCGGCACGTACAGCTCCCATTGCTTCTACTGTTCCTTTGTGTACAACATTTAATTGTGCTGTTTTGGAAACATCGCGGATGGTTAACACACCGTCAAGCGTATATTCACCATCAATAGAATTTTCTTTTAATTTACCGGTAAATTTTATTTCAGGGTATTGGCTCACACCTAAAAACTCATCAGAACGAAGATGTTCGTCTCTTTTTGAATTGTCGGTATCAATACTTTTTGCATCAATAGTCACTTTTACGTTAGCTCCATCAAAATCTTGCCCGTCAGCAAAAACTTCTACATTGTAATCGGAAAATTTACCGTCTACATCGGAAATTGCCATATGAGTTGCCGAAAATTTAATTTTTGTATGGGCTTTATCGGCCACCCATTTGGTCTCCTGCGCCATTAGGTTAGCTGCATATAAATTGAATACTACTAATAAAAGGTACGTTAATGTTTTCATAACTTATAATTTATTGAGTTTTAAATAATTTCAAACCGTTTCATTCCAGTTCGTTTAAACGCTCTTCAAATCGTTCATTCAAACGAACAATTAGTAATAAATCAATCAATATGCCGCATTCAACTCATTGAAACACTTCTATATGTTGTTTTTTATTATGTATTGATAGACAGATGATTACGTTTGTGGGAATCTGAATGTATAATTTTAAAATTCTAATCTAAAGTGATGAGATTCCACAATTTGTGAGCTTATTTTCCACACTTTATTGATTTTTTTAGTAATATCTGTTGAGAAGTGGTTTTAAGATAACATTAATTTTTCATGACTGTTTTCTATTATAAGTAGCAGCTAATCAGAAGAATAAAGTAAATGCCAAATTGGAGCTATCACGCCTATCGGTTCATATGCGTGGAATAATAGATGAACTTTTAATACTCCTGATTTTTGGCACAAATTTGTTAGATAACAAGTAGTATTAAATGAAAATAAATCAGAAATGTATACTTTGCCAAACCATTACCATATTTGTTCCTTTAATTAAAATGTTCTTTTTTGTATGAATACAGAAATAAACCATATCGTTTATTAGTTGTAAAAAAACAGCAGATTGGCATATGGAGCTGAGGAAAAAATTCCACGATTTATGGAAGAATTCCTCAAATAATGGTTGTGTTTTTGTGTTTTAATTGACTTGCAAAAAATGATTAATCCATTTTGAATGGTTCGTTCTTTCTTGAAAAATTTCACCTCAATTACTTGAACCTTGAGCCAAAGTAACATTCTTATTGTAACGGCAATCGATACTCCTGTAAGCGTGTTAAAAGCTGATTCAGCCCTTATGAAAAAGCACGAAATTAAAACTGTTTCTACAGATTGGAAAGGACGAAAATATTTAACCCATTCTAAAATCAAGATTAAATCTATCGGGTTTATTCATTTAATATTCAAAAGAGAATGAGGCAATCTGGCATCATATTCTCACTTTATCATAGTAAACATGAGAAATAAAAATCAGTTATGATTCAAACAACTTTATTTTGGGTAATGTTTATCTGGTTACAATAGCCTATTAAAACCACCCATATTTATTCTTATGGTTTAAGAAAAAGGGGAACCTGGGAAATTTTCATACATTTTTTGGCACTGTGTTATTAGCGGTATATGAAACTTGTTAATGGTTCTTGTTTGGGTAAGTTGGTAATCGTAATTGTAGGATTATTTAACTGTAATTAATAAATAAAAATGGAGATTATTATGAGATTATTAAGAAGAAAAAAAGATTTTTTTAAAGCAGTACCGATAGCACTTACTATGATATTTACTCTGGCCTTGTTTTCGGCAAATGCGCAAAAGATGACAGTGATAACTGTAGCTGAAATGGAACAGATGCAGGATGAGGATATGGATTATATGAAACAAATCCACAAAATTGTTAAAGACTATCCGGCATTTGCTTATACCTACACCATGAGTGATGGTGAAGTGGAAGATGTTACTGTTTCAGGAGTGGAAAGTGTCATCGATAGAAAAAGGTTAGAAGTTGTTCTGTTTGACTTGAAAAGTAACATGAATATGCTAAAAAATAAAGCGAACAGGGTCGGCGTATTTTATTCGGTTGACCAACCTGCTGAATACGACGGTGATCTTGACGGAACGATATTGAATAACCTGAAGTACCCACAAAAGGCAAAAAACTGGGGAGTAGAAGGAACCGTATATGTACAATTTGTTGTGGATGAAGAAGGAAATATTCCATATGCAAGTACATCCACCAATATTGAAACCTCAATGGATATGTACCTAAAAGATTTGGAAAGACAGGCGGTATCGGCAGTTAAAGCAACTTCGGGTAAATGGGAGCCTGCAAAAGTAGAAGGTGTTGACGTTGCATCTCTTGCAGTTGTACCGGTTACTTTTGATTTTGAGAAAGATCCAAGTTTACCAACACTTATACGATAGAAGATATTCTATTTATTTAATCAAGATGTAAATAATAACCCGGTTGAATTCAAACTCAACCGGGTTTTTATTCTCATTCTATTAGTAAAAAATTGAATTGAAATTCTAGTGACTGAATTTTTATCGTCATTTGAATTACAGATATAAATGAAATACACACGTCTGCTTTTTCATTTTTAGTGCCATTGTAATCGTTTAACCTTTCAATATATAAATTCACAAACTAGCGAATACCAGCTAACCAAAATTTGCATCCATACACTGAACGTCGCGTCTTTCCAAATGGTAACTTTTCCAGGTATAATTAATCCTATCCAATTCGTAGCCATGTAGCTGTTGCTGAATATCAAATCGATTCAATGAAAATCGCTTTTGAACCGCCAGGTTATAAACGAAATATAAACGTGGCATTTTGTGAATTTGCTCGACAACCTGAGGATTTTAATACACAATGAATACATCAGTCGATTTCCTAATGATACAAGTAAACTAATTGATAGCCAGTCGGGTAGGATGATCGATAGTAGTCGCAGGAATTTTGGCAGGATTTTGTCATTATCTCTTATAAAATCAGATATGCTGAAATAACAGGTTGTAATTTAGTGAATTGAACTGTTAAATTAGGTAATATGAATCTTAATGAATTTAAAAACATTTTAAATTAAAAATTATGAGTGCTACAACAGACAAAATTAAAGGAAATTGGAATTTAGTAAAAGGAAAATTGAAACAAGAGTACGGTGAACTTACCGATGATGATTTAAAACATGCAGAAGGACAAGAAGACGAACTTATCGGCCGCATTCAGAAAAAAACCGGAAAAACCAAAGAGGAGGTAAAAAACTTTATTGATAGTCTATAAAATACTGGGTAAGACAAAATATGTCTTACCCAATTATTTTAATAACTCAATAAAAAAAATTATGCAAGAATTAAAAGGCAAAAAGGTTGCAATTCTGGCTACCAATGGTTTCGAAGAGTCGGAATTGTTTGAACCTTTAATAGCTCTTAAAAACGAAGGCGTAGCAGTTGACATTATTTCAACTGAAAAAGAAAATATAAAGGCTTGGAATCATGGTGATTGGAGTAAAGAAATAGAAGTTGATTGCATCCTGGATGATGTGGATATTAACAACTACGGAATACTTATTTTACCGGGAGGAGTAATCAATCCTGACAAACTGCGAAGGGATAAAAAAGCTGTAAACTTTGTCCGTTCATTTTTTGATACTAATAAATCGGTAGCAGCCATTTGTCACGGACCGCAAATGCTGATTGAAGCAGAAGTCGTAAAAAACAGAACAATGACATCGTTTTTTTCGATAAAAAAAGATTTGCAAAATGCGGGTGCAAATTGGGTTGATGAAGCGGTTGTAGAGGATGGAAATTTAATTACCTCAAGAAACCCAGGAGACCTGGAAGCTTTTAATGCAAAGATTATTAGTAGAATTAAAGGAAGTGATTAGTTGCTTTTTCATTTAAAATCGTATGTGTAATGCCTGATAAAAACATGTCGCAACTAAAAACGAGAAACTGTATGAAGCTTTAATTGATAAAGGATACAGTAAACAAAAGGCTACCCGAATTGCAAATTCTGAGGACTCGGGGAAAAAGGGTGGAAAGAGTAGTAAATATGAGGAAAGAACAACAAAGGAACTTTACGACAAAGCAAAACAAATTGGTATTGATGGCCGGAGTAAAATGTCGAAGAAGGAACTTATTCAGGCGCTAAGAACAAGTTAAAATATCCGAAAAAATAAATTGCAAAAAAAATATTCTTTAGCCTTTTAATGCGTCAAACATTCTTTACGAAAAAATTAATGAATCATACGAAACGGTTTTCAGTAAAGGTGTAATTTTAAAATACGCTAGGTTTAGCGATTATAGCTGGAGCCTTTTTCAAATATAACGAAGAACTGATTCAAGATGATGCCCAATCTTGGATGGACATCGACCATTTTTTAGTGGCTTCTCTTGTTGCCAGTTATACGGATTTCATTATATGACTTGTTCTAAAAAGAAAGCCCGCAAATCATTTGATTTACAGGCTTTTGATGTTTTTTAGATTTTAAATCTGTCGGGATGACAAGATTTGAATGTCATTCCGGTTATGCCTCTGTATCAATGATTTATGAAATTCATATTTTTACAGGTCACCGTATAGGTCACTTAAAAGAACGTTTAATAATTCGATATGAAGTTATATTATTTCTTATTAAAAAGTGCATAAATTGCTATTAAATTAGATCTTACTGTAAAATAAGTGTAGTCTATTTTGATAATCTTTATGTTTTTTTTGTTTGCATTATTCCACTTTAATTTTCTTGTAATAGTTTTGTCCTTTATAGTTTAAAATAACATAGTAAAAACCTTCTTTCCAACTACTAGTTTTTATCTTAATTTTCTTTTCAATTTTTTCGGCCTTATATTTTTTAGAGAAACCTGAATCAAAGACTTCGAGTGTTGTTGAGGCATCCACCGTTGTCATATCGAATTCTTCGTCAAACTCAATAGTGAGTTCAGTTGTTACCGGATTTGGATAAGCAGAATAGTAAGAACAAGCTCCCCCTGGCTAAAGTTCTGGGTGATAACCTGATGACTGGTTCCACAACATGTAGTGGCGGTTACACTAACCGTTCCATATGGAGTGCTGTTAGTGTTAATCCGAATATAATTACTTGTTTGTTCATATTTTGTCCATCCGGAAGGGTAAGACCACTGGTAATTAGAAAGCGAGCAGTTGGAAGTATTGTTGCAGTAGATATAATAGCTTGAATTTGGACAAAGCAGCCAAATTCCACTTACGCGAATAGGATCAGGAGCATAAGAAGGAACAACATCTATATCAAGGTCGCTATCTGTCGGACCATTTATTGTGAAGTGTTTGGAATATTGTGCCGATCCGCATCCATCAGAAATTGTATAAGTAATAATACAATCATCTCCAGAATATTCAGATTTCGGAGAAATGGTTGCTGATGTGCCTGACCCACTGGTTGGTGAATTAAAAAAAGTTGGATTAGAAATACTCCAGCTTGAAGAAAAACCAGAAGGGAGATCATTTAAGTTAAAAGTACCTCCTGAAGTACAAACTAAGTCGGGACCTGAAACGGAGGGGGCAACAACTTCTTCATAGTTTGAGTCTAAATATATTTTTGTGTTATCAAAATCATCAAAATCCATTTTGCATGGCCCAGACCAGGTGCTCGGAGGATCGCCAACTCCCCAATATCCAAACCCATCACCATCTCTATCCGTTGCAACGCGAGAGGAAAATACGGAGTTGCAGCCAGTTCCCGTACATGAAATAGTACTACCGTCGTTTTTGTATTTTGCTCTATAAAACTGACTACCGTACGTTGAACTAAAAACATTAAAACTTTTATAGTCAATGTATTCATCTCCCGGCCAGCTGTCTTTTATATGCCATTGTCCTGAACTGTTCCAACCTATTATTAAAAAGGAGTGGTTTGTTGTACCACCGCCGGAATGTAATACTCCACCTATACTTTGTGCACTTACTACAATGGGACCATAATCGATGATTGCACGCTTTAGTTGTTGGTTTGAACTTAGGCTAAGTTGCTCGTATCCCGGGATCTGAATAATTTGGTCAGGGCTTGCACACTGCGAACATGGCTGAGTATAGTAGGGGCTTGAAGATGGATATGGTAAACATGCATCGTCAATAATTCCATTTATTACACAGTAATCCAAAGTATTTTCGGCAGTTGCTGCACCTTCGCTGGCCCCATATCCTGTAAAGTTCCCATAAGCCGAACACAAAGAATATAATTCAGCTTCAGAAAGGTTTGTCCCATTACTATTGCTACTAAAAGGTTTGTGGAAGTAAATATGGCTCAATGCCTCTATTGCCGCTATTGATGCAAAAATACCACATGGCCCTTGTTCTCCCTGGTCTTTGGCAGGGGAAATATAATTGTAACATTCTTCAGGGTCATTGCTAAACCATGAAAATGAAGACGGCTGACTAAATGAATTTAAGGCAAATATTAGTAATAGAAAAGTTGTAAAAGATTTCATAAGAATAAGTTTTTAGGTTAGTTTTTTATACATCTAATTGACAATGCAACATTTTTTTCAATTTTTTTGCGGGTAACAATTCCTCCATAAGAATGTAGCAATCTGCATAATATATAATAATCATCTTCATTACTTGAAGTCCAGAAATAGGCTGTACCTCCAATAGATGAAAAAGAATTTTCTACATTTAAATAACCACCAGGTAACGCAGAGAAGCCGCTTTCATTAATTGCTCCCTCATTTGGTTCTTTCCAGTGGGTATATCCAATTTCTTTTAGATTTCCTCCAACATTAGCCTCTTGTCCTCTGATAATCCCTGAGCGGTCGAGTTGGTCTTCGGGCATACCCAGGAAGCTTTCCATTTCCATCCATTCTTCATCAGAGGGGAGGTGCCAACCTTCGGGACAAACTTCTTGGGCGATTTCCCAATTGTACAAACATCCATAAGTTTGATAATTGGTTCCAAAGGAACCTTCTCCATAATAATCATATACCCAAATACCACATTGCGAGTCGGGAGCACAAACGTAAGGGATATAGGCAAGGTTTTCGGCCATCCATATTTGTTCACCAATTTTAACCCATTGGTATATATTGCCATCGCGCTTGTCGGTAAATGTGCCTGAGTCAGCATCAAAGGGATCTTCGCTACAGGATTGCAACACTGCACAGAAAAAAAGAAGAAAATAAGTAAACAGCTTAAATAAAGGTCTACTTTTCGAGAATAATGATTTTTTCAAAATAATTAAATTGTTCATAGTTAGGTTTTATTATGATTGCCCGATTTGAAACCGGGCAATCAAATTTTTATAATACTACTTGGCTGTGAAATCTATTTTTTAACCACTAATTTCCCGGTTAAAATTTCATCTTTATACTTTACACGAACCATATAAACACCTTCTTTCCAGCTAGCAGTTTGTATGGTGGTACTTTTACCCTTAAGTTTTTGCTTTTTAAGCTTCAGGCTTTGTAAATTATCATACACTTCAAGAATCCATTCTGCGTCTTGGTCAAAAGTTGTTTCTATTGATGCTGATTTTAGCAGCTCACCGTCTTCTGTTGTATTTTCAATTGTCACAACAGCCTCATATGTGGTAGGATTAGGCGAAATGATTAAAGAGTAAGAAGTACCACAATAACCGCCACCAAAATAATCAATGATGATCTTATCATTATCTGAGCAGCAAGTGTTAGCGTATACTTCTACCATACCTCCATATGTTGAGCCGGAATAAACAGAAATCATATTTTGATAAGTATAGTTTTGTGTCCACCCGGATGGTATTGACCACGTATAATTACTGGTAGCACATCCTCCACTATTATTTACATAAATATGATAATGAGTATTGGGCACATGTAAGTTACAGGCGAACCATCAGCCGTGTATAATGAAAGTGAAATCTCTGAAGCCGCCGGACCACCAACATAAAACTCCATTCGCTCCATAGTTACTGTTCCCCATCCGGTATGATATACTGCTTCTATCCACCCGGGGCCATCTATGCCAGGAATTACTTGTACCGGATTAGCCGTAGTACTGGAAAGGCTTACATTACTACTTTTATTCCAATGATCAAAATAATAGCCTGGGGCAAAATTGGTTACGGATAATGTTGTAGAAGAACATAACAAATCAATGCCTATTGAGTATTCTGGTATTGGCTGACGAACTGAATTTAGAGTTGTTGCCCCCGACCCTATCGGGTCTAACCAATCACTTAAGCGGGTTCCAATTATATTGCCGCCGATCCAGGAACGATGAAGACAACCATGCCAATACTGTTTTGGACCATCACAATTTATATATCCCCCTAAAAGCTGCCCAACAACACGTTTATTTTGATCAAAAATTGGAGAACCCGAAGAACCTTTTTCTAAAAGACCAATATCAAGTTGACTATACCAGAAATTTCGGCCTGTGACAGTACTCCAACGATCAGTTTCTATTTTACTATCGGAATCATACGCATATTTCATAATATCTCCTTTTGGATGATGAAGAAAATACCCCTTTGTCGGAGTATTTCCACTTCGATCCCAACCTAACCAAACTTTTTCCCCAACCGAAGGTACATCCCTGAGAATATTGTCCTGCAGTTCAACCAAGACAAAATCTGTTGAATCCCAACCCGCTCTATAATACGTATCATCGAAAGTATAAATATTCCCAATTGTACTACCGGCACATTCTGCATGTTTAAATCCAAACCGTACTAACCATTCTTCTGCTTCATCAATTTCATACGCCTCAAGTACGCCATTATTTTCATCAGGATCGTAAGAATAAGGAGGGTTGTGATCTAAACTGGGATTCCCTATATCTATACAATGAAAGGCTGTTAAAACATATGGTTTAAAATCTTGAGCTGTATTATTAATCAATGACCCAGAACACCATTCATACCCCGTAGAAAGAAGAATCTGGACTATCCCATCAATAGCATCTCCCATTACTGCTCGATAGCATTCAGCATCTCTTGCAGGGCCGTTGCATAATGAAGATTGATCAGAGTCGCCATATCCCAATGTCTCAAAAATATTTTATAACCATGTATAATGTTTTGAATTGTCAATTGTGGTTTATCTTTAGCTTTATTGGGAATAGAGATCTGAATAATAACTGATTCTCCTTGAATTATATCAGTCATATAAGTTTTACCATGCTGATTTTGTTTTTCTGTTACCGGCCCGTAAACCATCGAACCATCTTCGTTATAAATATATAATTCTCCATCCTGGGGCAGATAGAGTTCAGAAAAAATAAAATTCAGCGAATACGCGTTATCGGATGTAATTCTCAAACTCCATACTTCTGTTGAATCTGTCTTTTGCCATTTCCCGTCTTTCAGGGTAAGGTTAACATCAAACGATTTTCCAAAACGAAAAGGTATATCCAGATCCTTAGTCGCTTCATCTTCTTCCAGAAGGGCAGCAACATCAAACAGGGGCATCTTTTTTTCGGGTGAATTTTGTTTGGTGTTTTTAAATTTGGGATGTTCTTCAAAGGCTTTTCCTTTTTCGTAGAATTTAGTTGATACCTGGGCGAATAAACTGTTTACCCCCCATAATATTATTAACATAACAAGTATTAGCTTTTTCATAGTTGGTTTATTTTATTTCGAAGTTTATTTTAAAAGAGATATCATTCGTTTTAATACTTTCAAAATCAAACTTATGAGAAAACATTGAGTAATATTCACCAGCTTTTAATGATTCCGTTTGTGCTTTTACAAATTCTGTAGTTCCGAAAGCCCACTCATCGTCTTCTGGTATCCATTTAATATTTAGGCCAGTAATTTCTCCTGTCCCTATTGGAGTGGGCATTCTTAAAAGATCATAAGTAGGTTTTTCAAAAGGGCCTCCATAGTTTTTAAGCTCATCATGTACTTCAAAAAATCCATCTGCATTTGTAACAGTTGTATCAAAAAAGATATCTTTTTTAGTATTATTTTTAATAGAAAACTGAAAAGTAAAATTTTCTCCTTCGTTAAAAACAGTAGCAGGTTCGCCTGCCTCGTTTAACAGGCAAAATTTAAATTCGATGCCATTTACTTCTTTTTGTATAACGGCATTTTCGTCACCTCTTTGTATTTCAAACAGGTCTTCATCGTTTTGGCAGCTTGCTCCAATAAACAAAAGGAACAAGAATAAAGTGCTTAGTTTTAAAATTGTTGGTTTCATAGTTTTTAAATTTTAGTAGTGAGTAAAAAGTACAGGGTACTTAAATCGGTCCTTTAAGATTAAGAACCAGAAAAAAGCGCATTAATAAGGTCGGTTTCTGTTGCTCGATGCAACATGGATTTGAATAAGGCTGCCTGATTACAGTCCCGAATTAGTTTGGTTTTTGAGTTTTATTAGCAGTTTTTCATGGTTAGTCTTTATATGTTTATGAGTTTTAGATGTTTAAAATTAGAAAAAGGTTGCGTTAATGTAAATTAAGAACCTATGTTTGTTAACATATTGTAGGATGATTTCTGTCAGCTTGCAAAATGCGTTTAACAATCCCGTTAGGATATACTTTTGTGGTGTATAATTCTCTAATTTATGCATAGTTCATAAACCTGTGCTTAGTTTAATGTTGGGAATTTTAAATCATTTTATTTGGTTGATATTGAGCTTGTTTACTGTTTTCTTTTTCCATTCTGTTATCTAACTTTATTTCCATAAAAAGACCCTTTCGAGGTAGGATAGCAAGTTTATGTTTTGGTAAGACCAAAACCCATGTTTAGCATCCCGTTGGTCTAAAAAATGGTAATAAAATATGGTGCGATTTAACAAAGGCGGACGTCCACGAAAATTGGATGGTGAGAAGATGAAATATAAGGTAACGGTAAAAATGTCGACCGTAGAATATTACTGCCTAATTGGCAAATCAAAAGAAGCCGGGATTACACAAAGTGAGTTTGTTAGGCAGTCAATAATGAATACAACAGTTGTTCAACGCTTGACACCCGAACTGATTTCAGAAATTAGAAAACTTTCAGGAATGGCCAATAACCTGAATCAGATTGCACGTAAAGCCAATGCCCTGGGTTACGATCATATTCGTAGCAAATACCTGTTTCTTGCTACTAAGATTGACCGAATCATAAACAAAATGCTATGATCGCCAAGATTACAACAGGTGGAGACTTTGCCGGAGCATTAAATTATATCCTTGATCCCAAAAAAGCGGCTGAGCTGTTAATAGGAGAGGGCGTACGTATGAAAAATACCAATTCGATTACAAAAAGTTTTGTTGCTCAAACAGAACTCAATTCGAGGGTAAGCAAGCCAGTAGGTCATATTTCATTGGATTTCTCCGTTCAGGATAAAGCAAAGTTGAATAATGGGTTCCTATTAAAAATTGCAGATGATTACCTAAACAAAATGGGAGTCATAAAAACACAGTTTATAATAGCCCGCATTACGATAAGGAGCATCCCCATATTCACATTGTGTATAACAGGGTAAACAACCATGGGAAAACGATATCCAATAAAAATGATCGTTATCGCAGTGAAAAGATCTGTAAAGAGCTTACACGAAAGAATGACTTGTATTTTGCCAAGGGAAAAGAAAATGTAAACGTTCACCGATTAAAAGAACCGGACAAAACAAAATATGAGATTTATAACTGCCTGAAAGAGCTTGTGCCCAAATGTAAAGATATGGACGAACTGGAAGCTAAACTGAACAGAGTAGGGATTACAGTAAACTACAAATGCAGGGGGAATACGAATGTTGTTCAGGGGATTTCGTTTACCAAAAACGATTTAAAATTTAACGGTTCCAAAATTGACTGGCAATTCAGCTATTCAAAAATTAAGTATAGGCTGGATGAGAATAAGAGGCAGGAATATTTTGCAGTTATTGATAATCCATCACTGGACCAGGCTTTCTATCAGTTGATAAAAGAAGGTCTGCTTCAGGCAGAGAAGGACGAAGAAAGACAACGAAAGAGGGAGTCATATCAACGCATAAAGCCCATGAAGAAAAAGAACAGAGGGTACCGGATGTAGGTCATAAGGTTTTCCCAAATCTTCAACAAATTGATTTCAATTCAGTCAACCGTCAAAAGCTTACGGCATAAACGCAGCCAGCAAATTGACAAGAGTTTTGAAATTGTTTGTATTCTTTGCTGCCAAGACACCTTTCTCATACTTCGAAAGGAGACTTGACATCAAAGTATTGGAAAAACACTTGCCAATTTACTGTCCTCCAGCGCAATCTTTCAGTCCATTTATTCCGCCTTCTTTTGCCTAATGCCTGAATTGGAAAGAGCCGGTGTTTACGATTTGGGATTAAGGACAGCTTTGGAAAATTGATACAGATGTTAAATGATTAATTAAGATAGTTGCTTTACCTTGCCTTTTTCTAATTCAGTTGAACTTTCTTTTTTGCTTTTGTTTCCAAGCTTTTCCTGAAGTGCTTCCATGTCTGTAGCTATCTTCTTTTCAACCACTTTGGCATAAATCTGGGTTGTTTTTAGGTTGGTATGCCCAAGCATTTTACTAACCGACTCAATGGGAACACCATTGGTAAGCGTTACCGTGGTTGCAAAAGTATGACGGGCAATATGAAAAGTCAGATTTTTATCTATCTCACACAAATCAGCAATTTCTTTTAGATAACTGTTTAGTTTCTGGTTGGAGATATTAGGGAAAACAGTGCCTTTGTTTTCCGAGCGTGGATGATCCTTGTATTGGTCAATAAGTAATTGGGCCTGTTTCAAAATCGGAATGCGGACCGGAGTGGAAGTCTTTTCTCGTTGTGTTATAATCCATGACATACCATTAATTCCTTTTCTGATGTTATTGGGAGCCAGGTTTGCCACATCGATATAAGATAATCCGGTGTAACAGGCAAACACAAAAAGATCACGAACATAGTTAAGCCGTTCCATCTTGAATTTTTTCTTTTCAATGGCAGCTAATTCTGTTTCTGTTAAAAATTCACGTTCAACTTTTTTGAAATGTAGCTTGTAAGCTGCAAAAGGATCTTTATCCAGCCATTCCATACGAACGGCCATGGATACCATTTTACGAAGTCGTTCCAGGTGTTTCATAACCGCATTATTACCCATTGGCCGTTGATGATCGGTTGGTTTGTGTTTTCTGAGGTAAAACTCAAAATCAGTGATAAATCGGTAGTTTAGTTCGGATAATAAAATATCCTCCCTGTTCATCTTTTTTTGCAGGAACAATTCAATATATTTTGCAGTAGTGTGATAGTTTTTGAGCGTTCCCCATTTTAGGTTCAAATCCATGCTGTCGTTGTGATATTCGATCAGTTCCTTAAGCGTTTTCCCTGTTTCTTCAATACCATAAAATTTGTCTCTGATAGCGTCAGGAGTAATTAGTGCCTTCTCTACTACAAGTTCCTGGTAGTAACCGGTTAGTTGGGAGCGGATCTGTTCAAGATAGGAGTTAAGCCGTGCAATTTCAGGAGACTTTCCTTTTGCCATACCTTGCCCTTTGTTCCAGTTGGTAACAGGTATTCGCTTTTTTACAGAGATTTCACAGCGGTTACAATCAACCGTAATACGTGCATAAATTGGAGCAGTTCCATTCCTGGTTTTGGCTCTTTTTAGCACAAAATGAATTCCGAAAGTACTTTTTGTTTTCATGTCAAATCATTTAATTTGGTTCAGGTTCCCCAAAAGGTCACCTTTTACTGCTGTTTTTTTGCTCCAAAGTGAACCAAACCGCACCATTTTGAATGAGAAAAAACCTCTGTAACTATCATTCTTATAGTTTGTTATGAGCTGCGCGGTGACCTCTAAGGTATGAAAAATTAGAGGTCACCGGATCGGACCCATTTACAATGGTTTTTTATGGTGTTTTTTGACCGTATAAAAAAAAGAAAGCCTGCAAATCATTTGATTTACAGGCTTTTGATGTTTTTTAGATTTTAAATCTGTCGGGATGACAAGATTTGAACTTGCGACCCCTGGTCCCCCAGACCAGTACGCTAACCGGACTGCGCCACATCCCGATTCTGGATTGCAAAAATAGCTTTAGAAATTATTATTACAAAACTTTTTCTTTCTTTAATCTACTATTTTCAAGGGAATATAGAATTCCGTTATATTGCTTCATTAATATCGATTGAATTTATGTCAATCAATAAAGTATGTTTTGTATTTTTGTGCAACTAAAAATTTAAATGATGTTTAAACCACTTGATATTAACGAGAACGACGAGAATAGAAAGGTTGAGCCTACCGACGCAGAAAAGGTAAAATGCTTGATTGTGGGATCAGGTCCTGCAGGGTACACCGCTGCAATTTATGCCGCGCGTGCCAACCTTAGTCCTGTTATGTACGAAGGACTTCAGCCAGGAGGCCAGTTAACAACAACTACCGAGGTGGAGAACTATCCGGGTTACCCGGAAGGTGTTACCGGACCGGTTATGATGGAAGACCTGAAAAAGCAGGCACAACGTTTTGGAACCGATGTTCGTTGGGGAATGGCGACTAAAGCTGATTTCTCGGGCGAAATTCATAAAGTTTGGATCGATGATTCAAAAGTAATTGAAGCAGAAACGGTAATTATTGCAACCGGCGCAACAGCAAAATACCTGGGACTTGAAGATGAAACAAAGTATGCCGGAGGTGGTGTTTCTGCCTGTGCAACCTGCGATGGATTTTTCTACAAAGGTAAAGATGTAGCCGTTGTTGGTGGTGGCGATACGGCTGCCGAAGAAGCTATGTATTTAGCCGGATTGTGTAACAAAGTGTACCTGATTGTTCGTCGTGATGTGCTACGTGCATCGAGAGTGATGGCAGAGCGCGTGAAAAAAACACCTAATGTTGAAATTCTTTGGAAACATCAGACAAAAGGATTGATTGGTGACAATGGTGTTGTTGAAGGTGCTACATTGGTTAAAAATCTTGGTGAGGCTGGAGAAGAAGAAGTTAAAATTAATATTGATGGATTCTTTTTAGCAATCGGTCATAAACCCAACTCCGATATTTTTGCAGAATATTTAGATACTGACGATGTGGGTTATATTTTAACTACCCCGGGAACAGCAAAAACAAAAGTTGGGGGAGTATTCGCTTGTGGCGATGTGCAGGATTCGCAATACCGTCAGGCAGTAACTGCCGCCGGATCGGGTTGTATGGCAGCCATGGATGCCGAGCGTTACCTTTCTGAAAAGCATTCTTAAAAGAAGGTAAAACAAAATACCAAAAAAGCAGGATTGTTTTAATCCTGCTTTTTTTATGTGCAATTTGTCTATTGTTAATTACAAACTGTAAAATACAGAAAAGAAATGCATGATGCTACCTGCCAGTACAAACAGGTGCCAAATGCCGTGACTGTATTTCAAATTTCGCCAGGCGTAAAAAATAACTCCTATTGAATAACATGCTCCGCCAATAAATAAAAAAGCAATACTCGATGATGGCAGGTTTTTAACAATTGGCCCTATCGCCATTAAAAACATCCAACCCATTGCAAGGTAAATGCCAACCATTAATTTTCGGAACCGGGTTAAATAAATCGAGCGAATTACCATTCCTACTATTGCAAGTCCCCAGATTATCCCAAAAAGTGTCCACCCCAAAGCCCCACGAATAGTGGTGAGAACAAAGGGTGTATAGGTGCCTGCAATTAATAAAAAAATAGCCGCATGATCGAAGCGGACAAACAGGTTTTTAAGATTTTCGCGCGTGAAACTATGATAAAGCGTTGATGATAAATAGAGCAAAACCAAACTGCTCCCAAAAATACTGAAACTAACCACATGCCATGCGTTGCCTTTTACCGCAGCAAATACTACTAGAATTACAAGAGCTGCAATGCTAAGCAGTGTTCCAATTCCGTGAGTGATACTATTAAAAATCTCTTCGCCAAGTGTTAACGTTCTGTATCCCGCTTCGACTTTTTTACTCATAAAAGTTGATTTTCGAATATAAATTAATTCTGTTCGAAATTAGTCAAAAAATATTTGTTTTGAACAGAATAAATCTATTCCAAATAATTTAAGCCATTAACGTTTTATTATAGAGTCTGTTATTGGAGCAGTTTTGGCCATATTTAGAATTCAGAAGAGCTTATTTTGGCCCAATCAATTCAATAAAAGTTCCATCGGGATCCTGGAGGAGAATAAAATACCTGTTGTCGCCAAGCATTGATGGTTTGCCACTTAACACTTTAATTCCATGTTTGTCTGCACGATCTATAACAGGCTGCAGATGATGCACCATTAGGGTAATGTACTGCATGCCAGTATCGTCGCTCATAAACTGTTGTTTTGGATGTTTAGCTTTTGTCCCCAAACTCATCAGTTTCCATTCGCTGGCTTCTTCGGTGTCTTCCAGTTTAAGGATGGTAACATCCAGGTCGTAACTGTCGGTTAATCCCAGTTCTGTACATTGTTCTTTCGAAACTGAAAACTCCCCGGTTTTGACCATACCAATAACATTGGTGTAAAAATCTATTGATTTTTCGAGGTCTTCAACAACAACACCAACACCAATTGCTGATTTGCTGAAATTACTTTGTGCCATGGAGAATAGAGCAAAAAGAACGAGGGTAAGTGAAAACAGACTTTTTTTCATTGTTTTAGATTTAATTGATTTTAGTACCCGTAAATTTAATAGAATTAAAGGAAAGGCAATAAATGATTTGGGAAGAAATAAAGTTCATCTATCTTTATAAAAAGAACAAAAATGAAACTACCTGTTGTAAATAATACAAACCTGGAGACCCTGATGGATAAAGCTGACATTGTTCAGCAAACGGCCGAGCAAATCATGAAAGATTTTGGAATGTTTGGAGTAGAGATCACATTTTCGGGCGATATTGACAATGCTTACCAGGAGCTGCATCGGCAATTAATAGACCAGATTACGGGCTTGGTGGAGACCAACTACGACTTGTTGTTGTCGGTACTATACCAGGTCGACATCACTAATCGCGAGATCGTTCAGGCCGAACATGATCTTCCGCATTATTCCAATATTGAAATCATTGCACATCAGGTTATAGCCCGCGATTTAAAAAAGGTACTGCTACGAAGGTATTTTAAAATGAAGGACAAGCAGGGGGAATAGAAAAAGGTATCGACAAAGCATAAAAAAAAGCGCCTCACAACGCTTTCCTATTTCATTAATTTTTTGTTTTTAATAGTTAAAAATGTATCTGATGTTAATCCCAAATCCTTTGCCGTGAAAATCTGTATTTTCAATTATGCTTATGGCTGGCCGCCAATCGGCACCCAACGCAATGGGGATCGCATTAAAACGATACTCCAAACCTATTTCACCAACAGCTCCTAACCAAAACGGGTCATCAATCCATACATAAGGTCCAACTCCAACATACCAGTTGAAAGCTTCGCCGGCAAGAGGTCGGTACAGAAAATCCCATATAAGGTCAATTCCAACACCATCGCCAAAGGATACATCGGCATGTACACGACTGAAATTTCCGGTACTAAAAACACCGTCGATCGCAACATTGCCACCAGATATATCTCCAAAACGAACACCTAGCTCCTGCGCATTGGTAGTAACAATACTACTTACAACTATTGCTAAAATCGCTATAACTTTAACCATCGTTTTTTTCATAGTCTTTAATTTAATTCTTGTGTCTTTGAATTTTCGAAAAATAAGTTACTGATAAATTATGTGATTTATTCAATCTGGTAAACAAAAAAAATATGTAATAGTTTTTGTTTACGAGAATAATAATTGAATGTTAGGCAATTTTTATTGAGTTACAAGGGGCGGGCAACCATTATTCCAGTAGCTGATTTTCGGTTTATAAGGTATTCCGAAAGCGTTTCTTTCGATAAGATTACTTTCTCGGCCTTCGACGAAGCATGCATGAAGAGGAGTGAATCATTCTTAAAAACAGCAATACCAACATGCGTTATATCCAGCCCATCAACATTGGTAGTGATGCCAAAAATATCACCATCTTTAAGTAAATGTTTTAGGGCTTCAAGCTTCTCTTTGGGGATATAATAAAGCTCGCTATTTGTTAGTTTGTGCTCTTGTTTGTTTATAGCTCCAATATAAACAGCATTGTTTTTCAGTGGTTTATAGCTGTCGGGATGGAGGCTCATGAAGTTTATCGTTTTATCGAATTCAATATTACTAATTGATTTTGATGCCGAACTAACCGTTTGTTTTTTGTCATTATCAATTATCCAATCGCTGAAATAATGCAAACGCGATGGGTAGCCGTTTATTTCTCCTCCGCGATAACGGATAAGTTGTAACTCATTTTTAAAATGTTTATACGATGGTTTTCGTGTTTTTGCAGTACGTGCTAATGCCAGGCAGTTTTCGGCAAAAGTGGTACAGTCGAGTTCACGCAAATTAACGATTAATTGCTCGGGTTCGGTTTCTAATGTATGGGCAACGTAAGGCGTGTTCATCAGTAATTTCCCCGTTTCAACAACGAGTTTTGCAGTTGATTTATCACTCTGCTTCTGTAGTTCAAAAAGAATTTTATTACAAATTTCTTCATCATTAAGCTTGGAGTAATTTTGCGCGGAAAGAAGGGAAAACCCAAAAAAGAGCACGTTAACAAACAGGAAAAACTTCTTTTTCATCTTCATACATTTTTTAGATGCTTAAAAATTAAAGGTATTATTTTTTTGTGTAAGTGGTAACATATTTGGTTTGAAGCAGCACTTTAAATCACCTCTATCAGGCGGAGTACAAACCAAATGGTTAAAAAAGTAACGCAACTGCAAAAAAAACGAATACAAAATGATTCAGATTTTAAAGTGGAATTTATTTTTCTTTTGGCGCATTGTGTGAATATAAGATTTAAACTATTCGGTTGATATACATTAAAAAATGGGTGTGAGGTTTAGCGTATTAACTGAGTTCGACTTTAAATATTTCCTCAGTTTAAAATTATTTAGATGTGTTGTTGAAACTGGTTAAATAATGATACTTTTAGAATCATCATTATTTAACCAGTTTCATGAAAAAAATAATGCCTGTGGTTATATTTCTTAATTTCTTTGCATACTTCTGCATGGGACAAATGTATTTAACCGACGTTGAGTTCGACAAGGTGGGATGCTTGCAAGTTGAGCATTATGTGCAGGGGCAAATAAAAAACAATAACGCAAAATTTTCGGATGTAAAACCATCACTGGAACCTACAGCCAGTACCATAGGATTTCGTTTTCATGAACGCGAATATGTCGTTAAAGACAGCCTCGCGAAAGTATGGTCGCACTATGTTCACACTAATCCGTCGATTGCGTGGAACGCATCTCGTTTCTCGTTCGGAATGTTATTTTCAAAAAGCAATAATCAGTTGATTTATCGAAACGGGCATGTTGATGGAATTGATCCCGGGCAAGTAATTTATTTAAACCTGAGTGTACTAAAAATTAAAAAGCTGGCTACTGCTTTTGAAATTACAACGGTTGATAACAAGGGAAAAGTAATTGAATTTAGTTATGTGGAAGACAATATAACACATGGCAAACAGCAATTGTCTTTTAGTCAAACCCGTAAAGGATTTACAAAAATTACGCATCGAACGTATTTTAAAAGTGAGTCGGTGTTGCGCGATCACTTTCTTTATCCTTATTTTCATACGCGCCTAACCAACACCTATCACCGGAATATGAAACATTTGCTTAAGGCAAAAGAGAATTAGTGTATCCATCATTAACAATTTGTCATTCTCTGCGGAATAAAGACGTTAATTGACGTGCGTTTATGTTGTTTTAAGCTAGCAGATTGTTATAAATGTTGTAATTTTCTTCGTCGAATACACAAAATATCACTTCCTCAATTCCCGAATTGTTATCAAGAAATTCTTTCACCGTTTTGGTAGCAATTTTTGCTGCCTCTTGTTTTGGGTAGCCATAAACGCCGGTGCTGATATTCGGAAAAGCAATTGTTTTTACATCGTTTTGCATCGCCACTTCCAAGCTTCGGCGGTAACACAATGCCAGTTTTTCGGCTTCGTTGTATTTTCCTCCGTTATAAACCGGACCAACGGTGTGGATCACAAATTTAGCGGGTAAATTATAACCTTTGGTAATTTTAGCATCGCCGGTTTCGCAACCGTTAAGTTGCCGGCTTTCGTTTAAAAGTTCGGGACCGGCAGCCCGCTGAATAGCTCCGTCAACTCCGCCACCCCCCAGCAACGATTTATTGGCTGCATTAACAATGGCGTCAACTTCAAGTTGGGTAATATCGCCCCGATGTAATCTAATTTTGCTCATAATTGTGGTTTATTTTCGTAGCAGTTATCAAGATACAAAGTTTCAATTATATCGGGGCAACTGGTATTAATCTTCAACCATAGCTTCAATATCTTCGTCCGATTCGGGAACAGCTATTGCTGCTGAACTTGCCCGAACTTCGTCGAAATTAAGTTTTTTGCGTGCGGCTTTAACCACCATGCCTATTACAAATTTGATGGCAAAATGCTCGGCTACTTCAGGGAGGTAAGGAATGTCGATTTTTTGATTGGCAAGGCGTGTTAATCGTCTCACGAGACGACGGGCTTCTTTTTTCGAAATACCATGATCGGTGCTACGGATAACATCGTAAAATTCGTTGGGCAGATGATCGTACAAAAAAGTATCGATTTTAAAAATCACTTTTACCAGTATCTTTTCTTCGCCGGTTTCTTTTATAAACGGAACATCGATTT
This sequence comes from Draconibacterium halophilum, assembly GCF_010448835.1. Lineage (NCBI taxonomy): Bacteria > Pseudomonadati > Bacteroidota > Bacteroidia > Marinilabiliales > Prolixibacteraceae > Draconibacterium > Draconibacterium halophilum. The sequence goes on along the minus strand of NZ_CP048409.1, from coordinate 3,841,894 downwards.
TCTCGTTTAAACGAATGGCAAGGTCTTTAATCTCTGCTTCTTTCAGTTTGTAACGTTTTTTGGGTTCAGCATAAAAATCATCCAGAAGTGCTACAAATTCATCGGGTGTTAAGTCTGCTACTTTTGTTGTCATAATTTTTTGAATTTAGTGTTGAGTAAAATATTGGATGTTTAGCTTTTAAGCCTGGAACAGTGATTCCAGCAGGTCGCGGGTTTCGTTGTTGTAGATGCCGTTGATTTCGAGTTCCGGTAAGCGAGTTTGCAATTCTTTTACACCGTTTTCGGTTTTTGGTCCAAAATCGCCGTCGGAAGTTCCCACATTTATATTTAAAAGTTTCAGTGCATCCTGCAGCATCACAACAGCTGCGCCTTTACTCCCTTTTTGTAATAGCGGATCGGGAATAACCAGTTGCTGACGTGCCGCCAAACGCTGATAAGATAACACAGTATTTATGCGGTAAGCCGAAACCGAAACACGGTTGCCCTGGTTGCCACCAAGGCAATACACACGTTTTTTATCGGTTGAAACACCAAGGAAAAAGCCAACATGCCCTTTCCACGACTCGGGACTTTCGCGCCAGAAAACAACAACATCGCCCGGCTCGGGGTTGTTGGTTTTTACGCCAACATTTAACCACGAGCGAGCATTGGGCTTTTTCGTGTACTCCAATCCGGCTTCCATAGCCACCCAGTTAACAAAATTGCTACACCACGGAATTTCGTCGGTGGTAATGCCTGCAATGCCCGTTTCTTCGGCATATTTTAGTACTTCAGGATTGTGTTCCGAGCCAGTAATCTCTTCAGTTCCCAGCTCTGCGAAAGCTATTTTTAATAAATCTTCCATCATAATTTGTTTTATGCATTTTATTAATCAATGTTGTATTTTCTTCGGGTACTGTTTCAATGAATTTTTAATCCTAAAAGATAGAGGATCATCGTTACAGAGGAATGCCGTGAATATTGTTTCATGCGTCACTGGTTTGTATTTCTCCGGGTCACAACTTTGAGTCTGTAAATTAATTGAATATACAAGTTAAGAAATGGACCTATAAATAACAACTGATTGGTATTAATATATAGGATGAAAGGTACGGTGTACCTAAAAAAAAAGTCACTAACGAATGACTGTTAGTGACTTTTTTCCAGGATTGTGGAGAGCTTGCTCTAACAAAACCAAAATAGCCCGGCGGCAATAGCTGCGCCGGCAATTGGCCCTAAAATGGGGACCCACGAGTACGCCCAGTCTGAATCGCCTTTATTTGGTGCCTTTAACAAACTGTGAATGATGCGTGGTCCTAAATCGCGGGCAGGGTTTATTGCGTAACCTGTTGGGCCACCCAGGCTTAGCCCGATTGCTGTTACAAGAAGGGCAACAGGAAGTGCGCCGATGGAACCTAAGCCAACCTCGACAGTTTGAAATTGCAGGCTTTCAAATTTAATATCAGTGATGTAAAAGATTACAAAAATTAAAACAAATGTTCCGATGAGCTCGGTAACAAAATTATTTTTATAATTTCTGATAGCCGGTGTGGTGGCAAATACGCCCAAAAAACCTGCTTCATTCTTGTTTGCTTTAAAATGATCATGGTAGGAAAACCAGACAAGTATAGCGCCAAGCATGGCCCCAATAATTTCGCCGGCAATGTAAACTGGAACTTTGGGCCACGGGAACAGTCCGCCCATTGCTAGGCCAAGTGTTACCGCCGGATTTAAGTGGGCGCCGCTTATCGGGCCAGCCACAATTACTGCCATCATTACAGCGAGCCCCCAGCCCAGTGAAATTACAATCCATCCACCGTTATGGCCTTTAGTGTCTTTTAGTACTACATTAGCTACCACTCCGTTTCCCAGGAGTATCATAATCATTGTGGCAATGATTTCTGCTACAAATTCATTCATTTTAGTTATAGGTTTGTTTTTATATAATTCGGTACAGTTTAGTTTTATTGTTTAATAAACATTACAGGTAATATCCCTTTGCAAGTTTAGTAAATTCTTCAACTTGTTGATTAATCCAATCAGCATCTTTATCCAATTCGTCTGCCATTATTTTTGCTACTTTGGGGGCCATTTCTTCAGCAGCACGTGCATCAAGATATAAGGCTCTTACTCTTCGTGCTAAAACATCATCAACGGTCATTGCCATTTCTTTTTTACAAGCCCAAACTACCTCGGCAGCCGTAAAGTCCAAACGATCATGTAATTTTTCTCCCATTTTTGGGTCATTCTCAATCATTTCTTTAATGGCTTTTGCTTCCGATCCGTACACATAAAAATGATCATCAATATCAATATTTTTTGTGTAACCATGAATTGCCAGGTTTTCGGTTTGGCAAGGTATTTCCGGTAGTCCGGCGAGAATTACTGCGTTATTTATGGTGTCTTCACCCATTTTTCGGTAGGTAGTCCATTTCCCGCCTGTAATGGTTATAAGTCCTGATAAACTCACGATTACTTTATGACTGCGGGAAATTTCTTTTGTCTTTTTATCTTCTCCCTCGGGAGCTGCAAGGGGCCGCAAACCTGCAAAAATACTTCTTACATCGCTTCTTTCGGGAGTACGTGTTAGGTATCTTCCTGCAGTATTTAATATAAATTCAACCTCTTCTTCAAGTGCTCTTGGTTCCAAACTTGCTTCTTCAATAAGTGTATCCGTGGTTCCAACAACAACTTTCCCGCGCCACGGAACGGCAAATAGTACACGTCCGTCGTCGGTTTTTGGTATCATTACGGCATGGTCTCCTTTTAGAAATTCATGATCGAGCACCAGGTGAATACCCTGGCTGGGCACCACTTTTTTAGGCACTCCGGGTTCGTCCATTTGTAAAACCTCGTCGGTAAAAACACCTGTTGCATTTACCACTACTTTGGCTTGTATCTCAAATTCATCACCATCAATCATGTCTTTTGCTTTTACCCCGCAAATCATCCCTTCCTCGTCTTTTAGTAATCCGATAACTCTGGTGTAGTTAACCGCCACCCCATCGTAATCGATAACAGTTTGTGCAAGGTTAATCGAAAGCCTGGCATCATCAAATTGTCCGTCGTGATAGATAACACCACCTGTTAAGCCTTCTTCTTTAAGTGTTGGCAGGGCTTCCAGTGTCTCTTGTTTCGAGAGGTGAACGGAAGGGCCAAGCCCCAGCTTTCCGGCCATCATATCGTAAACTTTTAATCCGACGGTGTAAAACGGGCCTCCCCACCATTCATAGTTAGGAATAATAAACGATTGATTTTTAACCAGGTGAGGCGCATTTTGCCGCATTAACCCTCTTTCGCGTAATGCTTCAAGAACGAGCGAAATATCTCCCTGGGCAAGATAGCGAACTCCGCCGTGCACCAGTTTCGTACTTCGGCTGGATGTGCCTTTGGCAAAATCGGCTCCTTCAAGTAAGAGGGTTTTGTATTTTCGAGTGGCAGATTCGAGTGCTACTCCAAGACCGGAGGCACCACCACCAATTACAATAATGTCCCATTTTTTTTCCGCTTTTGCTTTGCGTAATTGCTTATGCCTTTTCATAATTTTCTATTTTTGAGAGATGTAATTATTCGTCATCATCATCAATCCACGCTTTGGCTTTTGTAAGTGCCTTTTGCCATTTGCGTATAGATTTATCCATTATCTCCTTTGAAATCTGTGGAGTAAATGTTTTGTCTTTCTCCCATTGCGATTGCAATTCATCCAGGTTTTGCCAATATCCAACTGCTAATCCGGCAAGATAAGCAGCGCCCAAAGCCGTGGTTTCCAGTTGACGTGGACGTATTACCGGAGATTGTAATGTTTCCGATTGGAACTGCAACAAAAGGTTATTGGCTGCTGCTCCGCCATCAACACGTAATTCTTTAATTTCGATACCTGAGTCGGCTTCCATTGCTTTCAGAACGTCCATTACCTGGAACGCAATTCCTTCTATTGTTGCTCGTGCAAAATGCCCGTTCGAAGTGCCACGGGTAATGCCAACAACAATGCCACGTGCATACTGATCCCAGTGAGGTGCACCAAGTCCGGTTAGGGCAGGAACAAAATAAACGCCTCCGTTATCCTCAACCGATAATGCCAATTCTTCAATTTCAGGAGCATTGTTTATTAAGCCCAACTGATCACGCATCCATTGAACTGCGGCTCCTGCAATAAAAATACTCCCCTCAAGTGCATACGATACTTTTCCATCGATTTTCCAGGCAATGGTAGTTACCAGGTTGTTTTCTGACAGGATCGCTTTTTCACCCGTATTGAGCAGCATAAAACAGCCTGTTCCGTACGTATTTTTTGCCATACCGGGATGAATGCATTGCTGACCAAACAGAGCTGCCTGCTGATCGCCGGCAATACCTGCAATTGGTATTTCGTGAGCAAATATGGTTGTTTTGGTGTGGCCCACTACTTCGCTTGATGCACAAACTTCTGGCAACATACTTTCCGGAATATCGAACAATTCCAACAGCTCTTTATCCCAGCAGCAATCTATTATATTGTACAATAAAGTTCTGCTTGCATTGGTAATATCAGTTACGTGTTTTTCGCCACGGGTAAGTTTCCAAATTAACCATGAATCCACCGTTCCAAAGGCGAGTTTTCCTGCTTCTGCTTTTTCACGCGCTCCTTTTACATTGTTCAGAATCCACTGCACCTTGGTTCCCGAGAAATAAGCATCAATTACCAATCCGGTTTTTTTGCGCAACATTTCCTGGTGGCCTTGTTCTTTTAAAGCATCACAATATTTTGCTGTTCTGCGGTCTTGCCAAACAATTGCATTATAAACAGGATCACCGGTTTCCTTGTCCCAAACAATGGTTGTTTCGCGTTGGTTGGTAATACCAATTGCCGCAATATTCTTTCCGTTAATGCCAATTTTAGTTATCGCCTCGGCTGCAACGGCTGCCTGCGACGACCATATTTCATTCGGATCGTGTTCTACCCAGCCCGGCTTCGGAAATATTTGTTCAAACTCTTTTTGAGCAACAGATTTTATTGCGCCATGCTCATCAAAAACAATTGCACGGGAACTGGTAGTACCCTGATCAAAAGCAAGGATAAATTTATTCATAAAGTTTACGGTTTTAAGTTTCTTATTTGTAACAATGAGCTGTCGATTAAATCGAAGTAGGCATTCATTTGTTGAATTTGTTCAGCTCCCTTATTGGTAATAGTGTAGTATTTTCTCGGAATTCCGGATTCGAGTTCATGCCAGCGCGAACTTAGCATACCATCTTTTTTTAGGCGATTTAGTAAGGGATAGAGTGTGCCTTCGGCAATTTCAATTGATGAGAGTTCGCGAATCATATCAATGAGTTCATATCCATAATAGGTCTTTTTCTCAAGGAAAAGCAAAATCATATATTCGATCAGCCCTTTCTTGATTTGTGACTTCCAGCGTATATTAAAATCTTGTCCTGCTTTATTATTAGTCATGCTTGTATTCAATGTATTCTCGGCTAATGTATTAACAAATACATAGTAATACAAGGTAAGTAGTAAAATAGAATACTGTTTTATAGCATGCATTATTGTGGAGAGAGCATACCACGGGCTGTTAATGGGATTTTCAAGAAATAGAAATTTGTTTTTTATTAGTCCTCGAAACTGATTTTTCCGAAAAACTCCGGACAGTGATAGTCAGGATTTTCAGTATCAATAGCATTCCAGGTTACAAAGTGCGGATCGGATGTTTCGTCGCCGCACTTGTAGAAATTGCCTGTTGCTTCCAGTCCATTTAAGTTTTCAATCTTATCAAAAGCAAAACATTGTGTCGGAATACAAATCATCATTTCCCAGGAAAAATCTCCCGACTTTTCGGCGAATGGCTGCTTGCCTAAACTCGATTCGATATCGATTTGCTTTAACGTTTCTGGTAGAATTGGGGTGCGGTTTCCACGGCCGGGACCATAACCTACATGGGGTGTGCCGATGCAGTTGAACTCAAAATTGTAATAGTTAGTTCCGTCTAGCGAGATAAAAAACTCAACGGTACTGTCTTTATATACATCGCCGTTTATTTCGGTTTCCTGCGCCAAAATATTTTTCTCCTGAACGTAAAATTTCAGCCATATTTCATTGCCGGTATGTGCAATTCTGAATAGAACACCCGGTATGTATGGAAAAGCATTTTTCCAATTTAGAATGTTAATGGCTTCAAGATCAGTATGTTTTTCCAGAAGTTTTGCAGCCTCCAGAATAGAAATGGGAGACGCTGTTTTGATTTTATTTACGGTCAGATTTTTCATAATATAAGTTTTACATCTGCAAAGATGTTATTTTTATTTAAACTTAATTGCTGAAATATCTCAAGCAACCGCACAGCTTTTATATATTTGAGGTTCTTTTATTATAACCGGTAAGCCGCGCCACGACATTAAATTTTGTGTGTATCTTTTTTTTGAAGCAGTAAATGGACCGATTTGAATTTATAATAGCTTTAACCGAGCACCGTTATCTGGGACTGGTTTTTCAACCTTTTTTAATTGAAAAGAAGGAGCGTTTTTATTCAGTGGTACGATTGGTAAAACCGCACGACCTGAATGATTCGGAATACACTTTTAAACCCTACGAAAAAGAACTAATTCAGCTTATTGAAAAATACAGCGATGAGGTACTGACCAAAAAATTTTCGCGTGCTGGCAATGTGTCCGATTTTTTTGCTTCGTTGCGCCCCGGCTATTTTGAAAAACAGGTAACACCCTTTATCGAGAAATGTATGATGAAGGTGTGTTCCATTTTGATGCTCAGTCCGGTACGATTGTTTCGTAAAGAGGCAAAATATTCGAATCTGTACGACGAGGACGAATTAAAAGTACCACCGTTTTTTGCCCGCCCCGAATATGAATTCGAACGCACCGAATCGCAAACCCGTTATAAGCTCCGCATATTTCTTGATGAAAAAGAAATGCTATTAACAGCGCGATCGGTGGAAGTAGTAACCAACGATCCTTGTTTGTTAATTTACCAAAATCAGTTGGTCGCGTTTGAAAAGCTGAATGCCAAGAAACTGATGCCTTTTTTCGAGAAAGATTATGTTACTGTGCCCAACACTATAGAGGATAAATACTACTCCGGGTTTGTATTAAAAACCGTACGCGATTACGACGTAAAAGCCAAAGGATTTGAAGTTATTCATGCTTCTACCGGTAGAAAAGCAGTGTTGTCGCTCGAAAATAATTTGCAGTACCGGCCGTGTTTGGTTTTGAATTTCGAATATGGAGACGAAAAATTCCTTCCTGATTCTGACCGTGAAATGGCGGTGAGTGTAAAAAAGCAAAACGGCACGTTTGTCTATTATAAAACTACACGCGATTTGGCCTGGGAAAAGGCAATTTTAAAAGTCGTTAAAAGGACGGGCCTAAAGGAGGATAACGGATCGTATACCTTAAATGGTGTTTCGTTGCTCGAGCCGCAGAATGCCCTCTATTTTTTTGTGAACTGGCTAAATGAGAAACGACCACAACTGGAAGAAAAAGGTATTGAGATAAAGCAGCAACAACTGGAAAAGAAGTTTTATACAGGCCATCAGAAGCTGGAATTGAAAACCCAGACAAAAGGCGACTGGTTTGATGTTTATGCAGTGGTTAAGTTTGGCGAATTTAGCATCCCTTTTATTCAGCTGAAAAAGTACATTTTAAACGACATCAGGGAGTTTGAATTGCCAAACGGAGAAATTGCCGTATTACCCGAAGAATGGTTTGCTCGCTACAAAGGACTACTGCCTTTTGGCAAACAGCAGGGAGAGCACATCAAATTTGAAAAGCATCATTTTACATTGCTGCAAAATTCAATTCAGGAAGTTGACAAAGATGTAAAACAGAAATATGCGAAACTGGTAAATGCCGAAAAGGAGAGTCCGGTGTTGCCTGCGAATTTAAGAGCCACCCTGCGAAATTACCAGGAAGAAGGTTTTAACTGGATGTACGGTTTGTATCGTAACGGACTGGGAGGTTGCCTGGCCGATGATATGGGATTGGGAAAAACCCTGCAAACACTTACGCTTTTATTGAAGCTGAAACGTTTGAAACAGGAAATTAAAATTCATGATCCTGTTGATGTAAGTGGACAACGCGATCTTTTTGCTGGCGAATCGAAATCGGATGTGGTTCTACAACCGGCCAGTTTAATTGTGGTGCCTACCTCGCTGGTGCACAATTGGAGTAACGAGATCAGGAAATTTACGCCGGCGCTAAAAGTTTACCAACATGTAGGAACGCAACGTAAAAAGGCCGAAGAACTTGATAAAATTGCTTCTTACTACGATGTTATAATTACCACATACGGCACGGTTCGTAACGACATTGACAAGTTGCGGACGACTGAATTCTTTTACCTGATTTTAGATGAAAGCCAGTCGATAAAAAATTCCAGCTCGAAAACTTACAAGGCGGTAATGGATGTTAAAGCCCGCTATAAACTGGTAATTACCGGAACACCAATCGAAAATTCACTGTCGGATTTATGGTCGCAAATGAATTTCCTAAACCCCGGAATGTTGGGGAACCTGGCATTTTTTAGACGAACTTTTATTACGCCCATCGAGAAACATGCCAACGAAGAGCAAATGGAAAAACTACAATTGATGATCCGTCCGTTTGTTTTGCGTCGTAAAAAAGTTGAAGTGGCAAAAGACCTTCCTCCGTTGATGGAGGAAATAAGGGTTTGCCCGATGGTGAGCGGGCAAGAAAAATTGTACGAGCAGGAGAAATCGGTAATTAGAAATACTATTTTGTCGACAATTGAAAAAGAGGGACTCAAGAAATCGCAGTTTGTGGTTTTACAGGGCCTCACCAAATTGCGTCAATTGGCTAATCACCCGTCGCTGGCAGATGATGGAAATCTTGAGCGATCGGGTAAATTCGATGAGATTTTTAGGATGTTAAGCAACCTTGTGGCCGAGAAACACAAGGTACTGGTATTCTCGTCGTTTGTAACGCATCTCGAATTATTGGAGAATAAAATAGCAGAGGAAAAGTGGAAATACAGCAAATTAACGGGGCAAACTACCAAACGCGAAAAAGTTATAAAAGCATTTCAGGAAGATGAAGATAACCGGATATTCCTGATTTCGTTAAAGGCCGGTGGAGTGGGGTTGAATCTTATCGAGGCCGATTATGTTTTTATTATCGATCCGTGGTGGAACCCGGCAGCCGAAAACCAGGCAATTAACCGTGCTCACCGCATTGGGCAGGATAAGCACGTTTTTGTGTATCGTTTTATCACCGAGAATTCAATAGAAGAAAAAATTCAAAAGCTGAAAGACCGCAAAAGCTCGCTGGCCGATAAGTTTATCAACTCCAATAATCCGTTTGAGCAAGTTACGCAGGAAGAAATTGTGGAGTTGTTTAACTAGCAGTAAGGAAAAGGCACAAAGCAAAGGTGGAAAAGCAATAGTTAGGAGGTAAAAGTTGCTGTCATTTCGAAGCGAAGCGAGAAATCTGTTACAAGTTTTCAGAGAAAAGTGCTCAAAGCTTCATTCGTTGCGAGTCACAGTTTTCGAAGCTCGAAACCTGATTCTTAAATCAACCTATTTCAATCTTAAAATCATTCTGTATCGACCTAAATCTTTCTACCGCTTCTTATTCCGAACATACATCAATTTGTATTTTCCCTGGCCAACGCGTTGATCAATTTCAAACATCCCTGTTGAGTCGATCAGTGGCGTAAGTTTTTCAAAACCGTAGTTTCTGGAATCGAAATTAGGTTGTTTCTTTTGCAATAAACTTCCCACATCGCCCAGGAAAGCCCACCCGTCGTCGTCGGCCAGATCCGATATTGTTTTCGAAATAAGACGAATAACTTTTGGTGTTACTTTGTCTACGCCTTTTTTCTCTGTTTTGCTGGTGGAAGAAGTTTCATTTTCTTTTGAGCGGCTTTTCAGGATCTCGATGTAAATAAAGCGGTCGCACGAAACGATAAACGGATCCGGCGTTTTTTTCTCGCCAATGCCAATAACATGCATGCCGGCTTCGCGCAAACGGGTAGCCAGACGGGTAAAATCGCTGTCGCTCGATACCAGGCAAAATCCATTTACTTTTTCGCTGTAAAGGATATCCATGGCATCAATAATCATTGCCGAGTCGGTAGCATTTTTACCGATGGTGTAGCCGTATTGCTGTATAGGTGTTATGGCATTGTCGAGCAAAAGGTTTTTCCATTTGTTTAAACCGGGTCTGGTCCAGTCGCCATAAATACGTTTAATGGTAGGATTGCCATATTTAGCAATCTCTTCCATCATTTCTTTCACGTATGCAGATGGAATGTTGTCGCCATCGATTAGTACCGCTAACTTTAAATCTTTTCCCATCTTGTAAACCGTTTTTGGTAAAAGTTACCTTTTATTTTTATTGAACAGATTATTTAGACTGCTTAACGTTCATAGCAGCAGGTCCTTTGGGGCCTTGTCCTTCTTCGTACGTAACACGGTTGCCTTCTTTTATCTCGCCATCTACTTCGTTTATATGAACAAAAATATTTTGGTTGTTCGACAAATTGCGAATAAACCCGTATCCTTTTTGATCGTTAAAGAAAGTAACCACGCCTTGTTTTTCTCTTGGTTCATCTTCTCCATAACCACCTTTTGGCACGCTGACGTCAATATCTTCAGCTTTAACTTTTTCCTTTTGTGTTTCGTCTGGAGGGGTATCAGTAATATTTCCAAACTCATCAACGTAGGCAATCATATCGTCAAGGTTCGAATTTGTATCAGAATCTTTTCTGGCGAGTCTCTTTGCTTCTTTCTCTTTTCTCTTTTTTGCTTGTTTTTTTCGTACTTCTTTTTTACCAAATGTTTCTTTCGATCTTCCCATATAGTTTTTTAATAATGATTTTAGCTTACTGACCTCGAATTTAATAAATATCAGCAGCGATTTAAAAAAATTTACTATTAAGAAATGAGATTTAAAAAAAGTCAAAATATCCTAAGGCGGGGATTAGGAGGCAGATCAATAATTCTTAAATCTAAAATCCGGTGCAAAGGTACATTAATTTTGATGATTACAGAAATTCGGTAAAACTGTTTATTCGCATCAATTGTTTTTTCCTAAACTCATATTTTTTGAATTCGCATGTTAATGCGAAATGTGGATAATCAGGTCTGAAATTCAGTTATTTTATGAATGTGTATTTTTTACACAAAAATTGATTCAAATCTAACCTTAATGTTAACTGCCTGATATTTATGTTGTAAAGCAGGTGATAGCTTCCTGTTTTTTTAAGCGTTTATAACTTGTTAATATTTAACTATTTATATATGTAAAAAGAATTATTTCTTTATTTTAACTTTCAAAATGATATTTAAAACTGCCAAAAAAAGTCAAATCGTAAGTTATTCGAATCGCTATGTGATAATGAAATATATATTTGCAAGCTTAAAAAATCAATTTAAACAAAATCCAAAATATGAACGAAGCTTTAAAATTGATGCTAACGGGCATGAGCACCGTTTTTTTTATCCTCATTATGGTGGTGGTTTTAGGAAACCTAATTATTCGGATTACCAATCGTTTTGCAGTTGCTGTTGTCGAGAACCCGACTTCTTCTGGGTCGTCGCAAAGCGAGATTAATCCATCGAAGCTGGCAGCCATTGTTTCGGCTGTTCAAATTACTACCAAAGGAAAAGGCAGTGTTACATCGGTAGAGAAAATGAGTGAATAGTTAACTGATATCAACTTCCGAAACCTATTCCGTGGAGGCGATTCGAGAAACCAGACAGAATAGAGCAAACGAAGGAAAAAAACGGTGAAGAAGTAAACGGTATCGTATTTATCCAATAAACCAAAAATAATCAGAAATGAAGAAGGAGATTAAATTTAGCTTGCTGTATAGAGATATGTGGCAATCTTCAGGGAAATACGTTCCCAAAGTAGAACAACTGGAAAAAGTTGCACCTGCAATAATCGATATGGGATGTTTCGACAGGGTCGAGACCAACGGTGGTGGATTCGAACAGATCAACCTTTTATTTGGCGAAAATCCAAACATTGCCAACCGCAGATGGACACAGCCTTTTAACGATGCCGGCATTCAAACACACATGTTAGAGCGTGCTTTGAACGGTATTCGTATGAGCCCGGTTCCTGCCGATGTTCGTAAGCTGATGTTTAAAGTAAAGAAATTACAGGGTACAGATATTGCCCGTTCGTTCTGTGGATTGAACGATCCGCGAAACCTTGAAAACTCAATTAAGTTTGCCAAAGAAGGAGGAATGATTTCGCAGGCAGCGTTGAGTTTAACCATTTCGGAAGTGCACACGGTAGAATATTATACTAATCTGGCCAACACGCTAATTGAAATGGGTGCCGACGAGATTTGTGTAAAAGATATGGCTGGTATTGGCCGTCCTGCTTTCATCGGAAAAATCATCAAAAACATAAAAACAGCACATCCTAAAACTACTGTTCAGTACCACGGTCACTCTGGTCCTGGTTTCTCAATGGCAAGTATTTTAGAGGCTGCACGAGCCGGAGTTGATTATGTTGACGTTGCTATGGAACCACTTTCGTGGGGTACCGGTCACGCCGATGTACTGGCCGTTCAGGGTATGTTAAAAGATGCCGGTTATGCCGTAAAAGAGGTAAACATGAAAGCGTACATGGAAGTTCGCGCGATGACCCAGGAGTTTATCGACGATTTCCTTGGCTATTATATCAACCCAAAAAACCGTCACATGAACTCATTGTTGATTGGTTCAGGTCTTCCTGGCGGAATGATGGGTAGTTTGATGGCTGACCTGGATAACAACCTCGAGAGCCTGAACAAATGGCTGACAAAACGCAATAAACCAACCTTATCGCAGGACGATCTGCTGATAAAACTGTTTGAGGAAGTAGAATATATATGGCCTAAATTAGGTTACCCACCATTGGTAACTCCATTTAGTCAGTACGTGAAAAACCTGGCATTGATGAACGTGTTGCAGGTAATTAAAGGACGCGAGCGCTGGAGTATGATTGCCGATAACATCTGGGATATGATCATCGGTAAATCAGGAAAACTTCCGGGAGAATTAGCTCCTGAGATTATTGAGCTGGCCAAAGAAAAAGGAAAGGAATTCTTTACCGGCGTTCCACAAGAGCAGTATCCTGATAACCTTGATGTGTTCAAGAAAGAAATGGACGACAATGGTTGGGATTATGGTCAGGACGACGAAGAGTTATTCGAACTGGCTATGCACCCCGAGCAATACCGCGCTTACAAATCGGGTAAAGCAAAAGCTGATTTTGAAGCCGACCTGGCAGAGAAGAAAGCTGCTGCAGAGCCAAAACCACAGGTAGTTGAAGTTCCTGCCGGTGTATTCGAGCCAAAATCGATGGTGATTGATGTGAATGGCGAGAAATTTAAAGTAGGCGTTAGCTACGATGGTACTGAAGCTGCTCCTGAAGCTACGAGTTCTGCTCCTGCAAAAGAAGAAGCTGCCCCGGCAGTGAACGGCAGCATCGCTTCAGAGGTGATTGCTCCGCTGGAAGGAAAATTCATGTTAACAAAAGATACATCGGAAACCGCGCTTACAGTTGGCGACAAAGTAAAAGAGGGTGATTTGATTTGTTATATCGAATCGATGAAAACCTACAACGCTATTGTTGCTGAGAGCGAAGGAACAGTGGTTGGCATTTTAAAAGCCAATGGCGACAGTGTGGATGAAGACGATGTTTTGGTACAATTGTCATAAATCGGTTTTATGGATATTTTATCAGAACTGTTTAACATGACCGCGCTTGGCGAGATCACCTGGCAAACATTAATAATGTGGGCGATTTCGTTTGTGTTGCTGTATCTCGGGATAAAGAAAGGGTACGAACCCTTGTTGCTTATTCCGATAGCATTTGGTGTGTTGCTGGCCAACTTTCCGGGGGGACAAATGGGAGTTGTCGACCCCGAACTGATTGAGCTGGAAGGACACCGATATATGAACCTATTTGAAATTGCGCACGAATACGGGATTATGAATTACCTGTATTATTCGCTGATTAAAACCGGTTTGCTACCTCCTGTAATTTTTATGGGTGTTGGTGTATTAACCGACTTTGGTCCGATGTTGCGTAACCTGAAACTGGCATTATTTGGTGCCGCTGCACAGATTGGTATTTTTACCATCTTGTTGGGAGCCATTGCTGTTGGTTTTACACCTAAAGAAGCTGCTTCGCTTGGTATTATTGGTGGTGCCGATGGCCCAACTGCCATTTACACAACCATTAAACTGGCTCCGCATTTGCTCGGACCAATCGCTATTGCTGCTTATTCTTACATGGCCCTGGTGCCTGTTATTGTTCCCCTGGTTTCAAAGTTGTTTATCTCTAAAAAAGAGTTTACCATCAACATGAAACAAATGGAAAAACAGTACCCGGCAAAAGTTCAGATTAAGAATATGAAAGCTGCCAAAATTATTTTCCCTATTGCTTTGGGAACATTGGCTGCCGTTTTGGTTCCGTCGTCGGTGCCGCTGTTGGGAATGCTGTTGTTTGGTAACCTGATAAAAGAGATTGGTTCGTCGACAAGTCGATTGGCCGATGCTGCACAGGGACCAATTATGAATACCGCAACCATTTTCCTTGGTCTTACCGTTGGAGCAACAATGACTGCTGAAGTTTTCCTGTCGGCAAAAACCCTGGGTATTATTGTAGGAGGTTTTGTAGCCTTTGCCATATCAATTACCGGAGGTATTTTTGCGGTAAAACTGGTAAACACTTTCAGCAAGAAAAAGATCAACCCGCTTATTGGTGCAACCGGATTGAGTGCTGTGCCAATGGCGTCGCGTGTGGCTAACGAGCTGGCGCTGAAATACGACAAAAAGAACCACATTTTGCAGTATTGCATGGCCAGTAACATTTCGGGTGTAATTGGCTCTGCTGTTGCTGCAGGTGTGCTTATTTCGTTCTTAATGTAATAGTTATAATATAGAATTTGAAAAGGGGAAGCCGCAAGGTTTCCCTTTTTTTGTTTTTGCACCGTCATTCAGAGCTGTTATTTAGGAATGAACACTAAGAATGGGCGTTAGCCTTTAATTCAGTTTAATCGCTTAGGCCTTTTCATGAATTCCAATTGTAACCACCGGGCTAAATCCAAGGTGCAAAAAAACGATTTGTTATTTTTTAGTGCTTAATTTCTAAAACACCCCCCTTACCCAAATCAGCATGGTTGATAAAGAAAGACTTTTGCTTTTTACCGTTTAACGAAATGCTGCTTATATTATAGCCCGAGCCCGTCTTCTTTATAGTGAGCTCTTGTCCGGGATAAAAGTTTGGATCCAGTTGAATTTTCACTTCGTCAAAAACAGGCGTGGAGAGCGCATAATTCATATCACCGGGCAGAACCGGGTAAATGCCCATCATGGCATAAACAATCCAGGTCGACATGGTTCCGGTATCATCGTTGCCCGGCAGTCCGTTAGGTGCATTTTTGAAGTAGGTAGTCATTAAACGGTTCAGTTCTTTTTGGGCACGCCATTCTTCGCCTTTCACATAGTTAAAAAGCCACGGGTAGTGAATATCGGGTTCGTTGGCCATATCAAAATGACCATTATCGAAAATTGCCTGTAGTTTTTTTACAAATTCTTTTTTGCCACCGTTCAGCGCTATCATACCATCCATATCTTGATGGGCACAAAAAGTATATTGATAGGCATTACCTTCGTGAAAACCAGGGCTGGGTTCAAAATTCTCGCCCTGTCGTGGATTAAAGTCGGGCATGAATTCGCCATTTTCCAGTTTCGGGCGGATAATCTCAAACTCTTTATCATAGTAGTTTTTGTAGCCTTTCGATTGTTTTAAAAAGCGTTCGTAATCATCTTCTTTACCCAACTCTTTTGCGAGTTGAGCCAGGTTCCAGTCGGCAATGTAATATTCCAAGGCATGCGATACCGAGTTGTCGTACTGTTCCATTAGCGGAACATAACCATGCGAAATATAATGGTCAATATCCGGGCGAAGCTTGTTTTCGGTGCCGGGCGTGGTTGCCGATTTGTACATCGCTTCATAAGCTTTTTCAATGTCAAAATCGCGGATGCCACGGAACCAGGTGTCCACAAGAACCGGAATAGCCGGGTCGCCTTCCATTACATGCGTTTCGGTGCTGTTTAGCTCCCAACGTGGCAGCCAGCCACTCTCGTCGTACATTTCTATAATCGATTGCACCACATTTAATTGCTGCTGCGGAAAAACCAAACTCATAAACGGATGAACATTTCGGTAAGTGTCCCACAACGAAAATGTGGTGTAGCGCTCGCCGTTGGGATGTGCTTTTATCTCAAACGATTCCATGGCCGGATACTGGCCATTTACATCGCTTAAAATATTTGGATGAATCTGAATGTGATACAAACCGGTGTAGAAAACTGTTTTCTGATCATCATTTCCTCCTTCAACAGTAATCTTCGAAAGTGCTTTGTTCCACTTATCTTCAGCTTGTTTTCGTGTGGCTTCAAAATCGAAATTGTTCGTTTCGTGATTTAAATTCAGTCGTGCATTATCAATGCTGACGTACGAAATCCCCACTTCAACCAGAATTTCGTCGTTGGCTTTGGTGTTAAAAGTAAACCAGCTGCCAATGCTGTCGCCAGCCATTTCAGCCTTGAAATCTTTGTAGTATTTTATTTTATTACTGGTTGCCGACCATGCTGCTTCATGCCCCATTTTTGGCATTTTTTTCCATACGCCAAATTCTTCGGCGGGTTGGCTAAAACGCGCTACAAAATATACGGGGCGTTCGGTGCCGTCGTTATAACAGAAAGTTCCGGTCATTCGCCAGCCTTCAATCTCGTGATCGTTTATGATTTTTATGGAGGCACCACTTTCGTTGGTCAAACCGTTGCCAAGATCGATCAAAATGTTGGATTGCCCGGCCGGGAAAGTAAAGCGGCTAATGCCTGTTCTTTCGCTTGCCGACACTTCCGTTTTGATATCGTATTTATTTAAATAGGTGGAATAGTAGCCGGGATGAGCCACCTGTTCACTCATTTCTGATCCGTATTTGCGGTGGTCGCCGTTTACTTCGCCAGTGGTTGGCATCAAAAGAATAACACCTAACTCGGGGCAGCCAACACCACTTAGGTTGACGTGCGAGTAGCCGGTAAAATATTTATTATCCCACGAGTAGGGCGTCGACCACCAGCCGTCATCTTTGTCGCGAGCATTTAACGGAGAGTTACCGCTTACGTTAAACGGTACTACCGACACCATTCCTCGCGGAACTACAGCGCCAGGATTGGTCGTTCCGTAGTTGGTTGTCCCGATAAAAGGGTTTACCCAATCAGCCGGAGTTTGTGCAGATAGGGTAAATACACAAAATAAGAATGCGAAAAGCTGAAGGATTATCTTTTTTAGAATATTCATTTTTTGCCGTTAGTTTTTAAATATTTTACAAAGTGCAAATATAAACATATCTTTATGCCAGTTTATCGAAAACCTAAATTATCATGAACAAGTTAATTTCAATTTTAATTGCCTGTATATTTTTTGTTTCCTGCGAATCGCAAAAGTCAACAAAAATAGAAAAAACAGATGTACCTATTAATATTATGGCATACTATGTTCCGCGCGAGGGTTATATGCCCGATCAGTTACCGTTGGAGCAGTTAACCCACATTATTTTTAGTTTCAGCAAAGTTATTGATGGCGAAATGCAGTTTCGTAATGCGGAATCGGATGGGATTTTGAAACAGCTGGTAGCACAAAAAGAAAAGCATCCGCAGTTAAAAGTGATGATTGCTTGTGGCGGCTGGACTGCCGATGGTTTTTCGGATGCAGTGTTCACCAAAGAAAGCCGATCGAAATTCATAAGCAGTACCATCGATTTTATTGAGAAGTACCAGTTGGATGGAGTAGATATTGACTGGGAGTACCCGGCAATTCCGGCGGGAGGAACAAAAGCACGCCCCGAGGATAAGGAAAACTTTACCCTTTTAATGAAAGGACTGCGTGAAGCGCTGGACCAGCTTGATCGCCCGCAAATACTAACATTTGCCTCAGCCGGATGGAAGCGCTATTATAAAAATGTAGAATTATTGGAGGTGATGAAATATGTTGATTATATGAACGTAATGACCTATGATCAGGCAGGTGGCGCAACAAAGTTTGCTACACATCATACGGCATTGGGGCACCGGTCGCTGGCAGACATTGAGCAATCACCACTCGGTGTGGCCATGACGATACAAAATGCTGAATTACCGGAAGGAGAAGATTTGTGGGAGCCACAATCAGCCGAAGAAATTATCCGGTTTTGTGTGGAAAAAGGTGTCGACCCAAATCAGATTGTTATTGGTGCAGCATTTTACGGTAGAGGCTGGACAGGTGTTCCACCTGAGGACACAGGTTTGTATCAACCCAATACCGGCCCGATAAGCGGAGGAACTTCCTATTCCGTTTTATTAACTGATTTTACTGAAGAGGCTGGTTACGAAAAACACTGGGATCCGGTGGCGAAGGCACCATTTCTGTATAATCCTACGGACAGTATTTTTGTGACTTATGACGATACAAAATCAATAAAATTAAAAACACAATACGCCATCGAAAATAATTTAGGCGGCATTATGTTCTGGCAACTAAGCAGCGATAGCAAAGATGATTCAAGTTTGCTAAATGCAATTTTCACGGAGGCATTAAAAAAGTAGCATCCAGCATGGTGCATCGTTTTTGATTGTTAAATTTGTGGTAGAAACGATAACCACATGGAAGACTTCTCTGTACTGTATTCATATTTTGAGAAAATAGGCAAGCACGAACTAACTGATGCCGATAAAGCAGAACTTACATCGGTTTTCAAAAAAGAACAGTTTAAAAAGAAAGAACGAGTATTTCGCGTTGATGAAGAGAACACCCGCCATTATTACATAGAAGAGGGGCTGCTTCGCATGTATATTATCGATCAGAGTGGAAAAGAATTTAATGTGCTGTTTGCAAAAGAACGACAGTGGCTGGGAGATTTAGCTACTCCGGCTGCCACATCATATTTTATGGATGCAGTGGAGAATACCACTGTTTTTTCGGTTGACGAAAATGGTTATGCATTACTAATAAAGAAATACCCACAGTTGGGATCATACATCCGGCGCTCGTATATCTTTTTACAAAAACGCTTCGTTTCCATTCTGTCAAAAACAGCCGAAGAAAATTACGAACAGCTTTTAAAGAACGATTCCAACCTGGTTCAACGCCTTCCGCAATACCATATTTCGTCTTATCTGGGGGTTACTCCCGTGTTTTTAAGTAAGATCATTGCCAAAAAAGCAAGAAAAAGAGACTAAAAGGTGTTTTTCTTAAACTAGTTTATTTTTTTCGTCTTCAATACCCCTTATGTTTGCAGTATAAATTATTGATAAACATCAAACAAAAAAAGAAAATGAAAAAATTAGCTACATTATTAATCGTTGTGATTGCAATAGCAAGCACAAGTTTTGCATCGAGTACTAAGGGCGATAAAACAACATTTAGTGTTGACACCAAAGCCAGCAAAGTATATTGGACCGGTAAAAAAGTTACTGGTGAACACACAGGTTACCTCAACTTAGCCGGAGGAGAAGTTTTTGCAGAAGGTAAAAAAGTTACAGGAGCTAATCTGAATATGGATGTGACTTCGATTGAAGTAACTGATCTTGAAGGTGAGTGGAAAGACAAACTGGTAGGTCACCTTAAATCAGATGATTTCTTCTCGGCAGAGAAGCATCCGGTGGCCAACTTTAAAATTACTTCATTCGAAAACGATAAAGTTGTTGGCGACCTTACTATTAAAGGAATTACAAACGAAGTATCGTTTCCTGCAGAAGTAAAAATTGAAGGGAATACGTTATCAGCAGAAGGAACTGCTTCTATCGACCGTACAAAGTGGGATATTAAATACGGCTCAGGAAAATTCTTCAGCGATCTTGGCGATAAAATGATCAATGACGAATTCCAGATTAAATTTGAATTGAAAGCTACAGCTGCTGATGGAATGACCTCAAGCAAATAAAGAATTAGAAGCCAGAAGAAAACAATATAACAATTAAGGTTCAGAAGGGAATTCGTGAGAATAGTGATGGAGAGAACCTTTACCGGTGTCTGAATTTGCTGAAAAGCAATACCGGGCACCGGCATTTTTTTACAGAAAACGAAATAAAAGAGACATGAAAACAATTTTTTATAAAGCAGATTCAAGAGGATATGCCAACCACGGTTGGCTGGAGACAAGGCACAGCTTTAGTTTTGCCAATTATTTCGATCGCGAACGAATGAATTTTGGCGTGCTGCGGGTGTTAAACGACGATGCTATTGCCGGAGGAAAAGGTTTTGGAACGCACCCACACGATAACATGGAAATTATTACCATTCCTTTGGAAGGCGATCTGGAACACAAAGATAATATGGGTAATGAGGCCGTTATTCGCGAGGGCGATGTACAGGTGATGAGTGCCGGATCGGGAGTGTATCACAGCGAGTTTAATCATCATCCCGATAAAACATTAAAGCTTTTCCAAATTTGGTTGTTACCAAACAAACAAAATGTACAACCGCGTTACGATCAGATTTCCATTCGGGATGTGGCAGAAGCCAATAAGCTGTATCAGGTACTTTCGCCAAATCCCCACGATCAGGGTGTATGGATTCACCAGGATGCCTGGTTTTTCCTCGGGAATTACGACGCCGGTAAAACAGATTCGTACACGCTTAAAAAGTCGGGAAATGGATTGTATATCATGGTGATTGAAGGGAAAGTGAATATTTCAGGAAACGAATTATCGGAACGCGATGCCATTGGAATTAGTGAGGTTGATGAAATTGATATAACTGCCACCGAAAATTGCAGGATCTTGTTAATGGAACTACCTTTAGCATTAAAGTAAAATTATAAAAACAGTATGAGTAAATACAAAATTCATCCATTACTTGAAAAGAGATGGAGTCCAAGAGCTTTTTCGGATAAACCAGTAACAGAGGAAGATGTAAATAAAATATTTACCGGGGCATCATGGGCAGCAAGTGCCAGAAATGAGCAACCCTGGAAATATGTATATGGCTTAAAAGGAACTCCCGGGTTTGATAGGCTTTGGGAATGTTTGTTGCCGGGAAATCAACCCTGGACAAAAAATGCAGCGGTACTTTTTGTCGCCTTGCAACGGCATACTTTTGAGTCGAACGGAAAAACGAATAAGAAGGCAATGCATGATGTGGGACTGGCAAATGCACAATTGCTGCTTCAGGCGGTTAGTGTTGATATTTATGGCCATTTAATGGCAGGATACGATGCTGGCAAGGCCAAAGAGACACTCCGTTTAAACGAAGATATGAGCCCGGTTTGTATGGGCGCTTTGGGCTATTTAGGTGATGCAAATGACTTGGAAGAGCCATTTAAGTCAAGGGAGCGAGAGCCGCGTACACGAAAACCGCTGGAAGAGTTTGTTACAAAACTTTAAGAGACTGGAAATTCGTTTTGTGTCAATAATTTAAGGTCGTTACGCATGCTGTCCGTCAGCTGACGGATTCAGCATCCATTAAATAATTGAGATTCCGAAACAAGTTCGGAATGACGTAGCCGGATGCTTTTCATTTCATATTTTGACTACGCTTAGCCTGACATTAAGGTGTGCGGAGTTGAACAGGGATTAATGAATAAAGATTAAATACGCCAGATAGTTACAGGAAAAAGTCCCGGCTTGTGTCAAGTCGGGATTTTTATTGCTCATTTTTACGGGTTTCTTTTACAATGATTTTTTAATCTTCAGATTCTTTCTTCAGAAATGCCGTTAATTCAATTCTGTTAAGGAAGAAGTAAACACTTGGTTAGAAAACATGTGGTGTTTGTTTTTTGTTGCAAATCCGCACCATCAGGGGAAATGCCATGTACCTAAATGGCTTGATGTTTTGGAATGGTAAAAAAGAAGGTAGTACCTTTGTTAATCTCGCTTTCAACCCCTATTTCTCCTTGGTGATAAGTAACAAATTCCTTGCAAATCATCAGTCCCAGTCCAGTTCCTTTTTCTCCATCTGTACCTTTTGTTGAGGAGGTGTTTTCCAGATTAAAAAGTGTTTTTACTTTTTCTTTTGAAATGCCTACACCTTCGTCGCGAACACTAAACTGTACAAATTCGTTGGTATAATTCTCCGCATTAACAACTATTTTACTGTTGGGTAAACTGAATTTAATAGCATTCGTTAACAAGTTGTGGCAAACAATTGTTAGCAGGTTTTGGTCAGCATGCACGCTTAGGTTTTTGTTGGTACAAAGGTTTAAAAGTTTTACATTTTTATTTGTGGCAACTGAGCTAACATTGTTCAGCACGTTATCAATAAAATTTGCCACATTTATTTCTGAAGGTGCAAACTCAATCTTTTTACCCTGACTTCTTGACCAGTGAAGCAAATTCTCCAGAAGCGTGTAGGCCTCATTCGACGAATTATTAAGGAAAGTTAGTGTTTTTAGTTTTTGTTCGTCGTCCCAGGAATGAAAGTTATTGATGAGTAACTCACTAAAACCGAGAATTATATTAAAAGGATTTTTAAGGTCATGGGCAATAACCGAGAATAACTTGTCTTTAGTAGCATTAATTGATGTCAATTCGTTATTAATTTCCTCCAGATTTTCAGCTGTAACTTTTAGTTCTTCCGATTGGTTTTTTATGATCTTTTGATTCTCGGTAAGTTGGTCGTTTGTTTTTATCAGCTCGTCAGATTTTTTAATCAACAAGCGATTTTTTTCTTTCAAATCATAAGTCCGTTCCCGTACTTCCTGTGCCAATTGTCTTTTTTGCTTTCTTAAAGTTGCTGTTCGTAAATAGAAAAACGTAACTATAAGGCTTATACCGAAAAGTAGTACAATCAATTTAAACCAAATGGTTAACCACCAGGGAGGTAATATTTCTATTTCCAATATCGTCGCTTTCTCATTCCATACTCCGTTATTGTTTGTTCCTTTTACTTTTAGCAGGTAATCTCCCGGGTCGAGATTGGTGTAAGTTACCTTCGATCGGTTTCCGGAATAAGTCCAGTTTTTGTCGAAATCTTCGAGTTTATAGGCATACTGATTTTTTTGGGGGGTTGTAAAGTCCATGGCTGCAAAAGAAAAAGTAAGTACCGACTGGTGATGATTTAACGTAATTTTTTCCGTTTCGGAAATGATTTTCTTTAATGGTGAGCCGGGCGTATTTGGAACAACTGGTTTATTGAAAATTTCAAACTCAGTGATGGTAACTTCAGGGATATTTGTGTTTTGCATAATTCTGTCGGGCGAAATTACATTGAACCCATTCATTCCTCCCAGATACAATTTTCCATTCTCGGCTAGCAAGGTACTTTTGAAATAAAACTCATTGCCTTGTAATCCATCATCCTTAGTAAAGGTTTCATATTTATTGTTTGAATTCTCTTTGTTGTTACAATCAAATTTGCATACTCCTGCAGCTGTTGTAACCCATAAGATTCCATCATTACCCAATACCAGGCCACGAATTACATTATTCGGGAGTCCGTCTTTCTCAAAATACTTTTTAATAACTTTTGATTCAGGATTAAATCTGTTTAGCCCTGATTGGGTTCCAATCCAAATGCTGGTGTCGTTTTCAACTACAATATCGTGAACAGAATTGTGACTTATACAATTTGGATCACCTTGTTCAAAAGGATAGTTGGTAAACGTTTTGTTTTTTGTTGAAAAAATGGAGAAACCATTTGTTGTTCCCAGGATAAGCTTATCCTGTTTGTATTTTCTTATTACAGAAATATACTCGCCAACAATAGCGCTGTTGCTTTGGTTGTATGAATGGAACTCATTTTTCTCTATATCAAAATGAATTAACCCCGCGCGGAAACTTCCCAACCACAGGTCGTTGTTTTCACCCATTACAATGCTAAAGATGCTATTGTCCGGAATTTTACTGTTTTTAATAGAGTAAATTGCCGAGTTTCCTTTATCGGGATCAAATTTAATAATTCCTCCATTCCAGGTTCCCAACCACAAACGCTGGTTCTTATCTTCTTTAATGGATAAAATAACATTGCTCGAAAAGCCGGAATTGCTTTCGTTAAAACGAGTAAAACGTTTAGTCCTTTTATTAAAAAGGTTCAAACCACCTCCATCGGTGCCAATCCACATTCTGTTTTTCGAATCTTCATAAATGGTACTTACCACGTTATTACTTAAACTTTGTTTTGCTCCTTTTATATTTTTGTAGTGTAGAATGGCATCGCTGTTTTTGGGCGAAATATTTACTCCACCGCCAAAAGTTCCAACCCACAGGTTTCCGGAGTTATCTACGTTTATTGCCTGAATCGATATATTGTTTAAACTTTTTGGGTTGTAATCATCGCTGCTGTAGTGCAAAAAGTTTTTCTCCTCACGGTTGAATCGGTATAATCCATCATTTTCTGCACCTATCCACAGATTGTTTTGAGAATCGTTATATAAACTTGTTAGGTGGCTGGCTGAT
This sequence comes from Draconibacterium halophilum, assembly GCF_010448835.1. Lineage (NCBI taxonomy): Bacteria > Pseudomonadati > Bacteroidota > Bacteroidia > Marinilabiliales > Prolixibacteraceae > Draconibacterium > Draconibacterium halophilum. Next base: position 3,817,517 of record NZ_CP048409.1, on the reverse strand, counting down.
ATACTGTTTGGATCATCCGGGTGATGTCTGTAGCAGATTAAATTATCATTCTCGGAAGATGAGTTTTCCAAACAAAACAAGCCGTCGAAGCTTGCAAACCAAACATTTCCTTGTTGGTCCTCAGTTATTTCGAGAAAAGTATTCTCGGAATTAATATTTTTTGGGTTGGCCCCATTTGTAATCAATTTGAATGTTTTTGTTTCATGATTAAACAGAGCGAGACCTCCTTTCAAGCTTACCCATGTTCGGTTTTTACTGTCGGTAAATACATCTTGCACTAAATTATCTGGTAAACTTTGTGGATTATCCGGATCATTGGTATAGGTTGTAATGGCCTGGGTTGTTGGGTTAAAATGTATTAATCCGGCGTCGGTTGCAAGCCATAAATAACCATCGTCGCTACTATCTATTCCATAAACACTAACCCCCATTCCATAAAGTGGAGAAGATTCATCAGTCATGAAGTTTATAAAGTTATCATTATAAGGATCATAATAACTTAAACCACAGTTTGTGCCGATAAAAAGGTCATTATTATTATCCTGAAATATCACCCTGACATTGTCGCACTGCAGGCTGTTGGGGTCTGAAATGTCATTATTGTAGACTTTAATTCTTTTCCCGTCATAACGGTTTAGGCCATTATAGGTGCCTATCCACATATACCCATTATGGTCTTGTAAAAAACTTATTACAAGTGATGATGATAGTCCTTCATCGGTAGTAAGGTATCTGAATTGTAAGTTAGTTGGCTGGCAATTTGCCGTGTTTGTTAAAGATCCTGAGAATAATATAACGAGTAAAATAACAACCAAATTAAATATAACCAGCTTTATTTTATTTAAGCAGAAAGAGTTGAATTTTATTGCTCTGAAAAGATATGTCATTAAATGTAGTGGCTTGTATAAACCAAAAATATTTTAAAAAGGTGTAATGCATAAAATCATCCGAAAACCGTAAGTTTTGGCATTAATATCCTTTTCTATTGTCTGTTACTAATTGTCTGTCAACTGTGCTATGCACGTTTTAATGTACTTTGGGAGCAAATATAGCGTTTCTTGAAGTATATAAGTTGTTGTTGTTGTGTAATTTACGATGGAAAGGAAAAATAGGGAATTCGAACGTTATTTATCATCCTATGCCTTATGTAATGGTACGTTATTTTGAATGTAAAATCAGTGAGAGTTTAATTTCAACAACGATAGTAAACAGAGATTATACCAACTAAACCCTGGGCGGAGCAATCGGGAACTGATAGAGGGATTCGTCGTTTCTCAGTGAGAATTGAAAATGGTATAAAATAGTTTGACACAATAATTTTAATCAATAAAATTCCTTGTGTACAAATTCGAATTAAATTTGATGTATTCAAAAAGCATGAAAAATATTTACACATAAAATCGTATGAAAAAGTTAATCAATTATTTTCTTCAAGGCCTGCTTTATATTGCGCCTTTTGGAGTTACGGCGTATATCATTTTTCTGATTTTCAGTTTTGTCGACAATTTATTAGACGATATAATTCAAGAGTATTTAAAAATTGATATTCCGGGATTAGGTTTGGTAATTATTTTCTTCTTTTTGGTAGTAGTAGGAATCATCGGGCAAAGTATTATTGCTCAGCCTTTTAAACTTATCTTTAAGCGTTTTCTTGAAAAAGCACCACTGCTAAAACTTATTTATTCCGCCATGAATGATCTTTTTTCAGCTTTTGTCGGTAAAGAAAAGAAATTTAACAAACCGGTTATGGTGCTTGTAAATCCCGTCTCGAATCTGGAAAAACTTGGTTTCCTTACACAGGAAGATTTAAGTAAACTTGATGAAAAGGATAAAGTAGCCGTATATTTCCCACATTCGTATAATTTTTCAGGAGAATTATTTATTGTTCCAAAAGAACAAGTTCGGGGCATTGATTTAAATCCGGCAATTGTTATGAAGTTTATTGTGTCGGGTGGTGTTTCTGATATCTATGAAGAGCCTGATAAAGGGCAAAATATAAAACTGAGCTAATAACTTTTGTGTTTTGCCATTTTCTGTAATAAAGAGAGTGTTCTTTTTTGTAGTAAAACAACGGGTAATATAGAAATTACAAAGTGTATAATTTACTTACCGTTCAAAACGTATAAGGTATGGAAAGCATAAGTACTATTTTCAACTCACTAATTCAGCCCGGTATTGTATTCGTGTTTTTAGTCATTTTACTGATTTTTAACTCATGGGTATTCAAAAAGATTAGATCCACTGCATCAAGTGATGATATGGTAAAACGTGCGATCTCGTTTTTTTTTAGTTTTCATTGGTGTATTGGCATTTATTCTTGTTTTACCCATCGATAAATCACTAAGGGGACAAACTCTGAGGATTCTCGGGATAATAATAAGTGCTCACTTTCTGGCGGGCGGCATTTACGCCGAAATCCATAAAAACAATAAAAAAGCCGGCAAAGCCGGCTTCTTCATTTATATCAATGCAATTTTTAGCAATCTGATCCTTTTCCTTCGGCTTGTTCTTTAAACCAGCTTAGTGGGTGAGAGGTAGGTCGCTCAATTGGCATACCGTAAATACGGTCGTTAACCAACGATGCCAGTACTCCCAACGCACGCGATACACCAAACATTACGGTATAGAAAGTATATTCTTTAATTCCGTAGTGATACAACAACGATCCGCTGTAAGCATCAACATTAGGCCATGGGTTTTTAATTTTTCCAACAGAACCTAAAATTGGCGGAACCACGCGGTACAGCTGGTTAGCCAGGTTTACCATTTTATCGTCTTTAATGTATTTATTGGCAAATTCCTGCTGGGCAGTAAAACGTGGATCAGTTTTGCGCAGTACAGCATGTCCGTATCCCGGAATTACCCGTCCGCTTTCCAATGTTTTCTTGCAGTATTCTGCTACTTGCTCATCGGTAGGTGTATCAGTATCCAGTTCTTCTATCATTTCAAAAATCCAGAAGATAACATCCTGGTTGGCTAATCCGTGCAATGGTCCGGCTAAACCGTTCATTGCCGCTGAATAACAGTAGTACGGATTACTCAGTGCAGAACCTACCAGGTGTGCTGTGTGTGCCGATACGTTTCCACCTTCGTGATCGGCATGAATAATCATATACAGACGGAACAAACGACGGATTTCTTCTGAGTCGTGCCCCATCATGTGTGCCAGGTTACCGGCCCAGTCTAAACGTGGGTTTGGCTCAATATGGTCGTTGTTGTAGAATTGCCGACGGTAAATATAAGCTGCAATACGAGGCAAACGAGCAATTAGGTTCATCACGTCTTCGTAAGTGGCATCCCAAAAATATTTTTTATTTACACCGGCACGGTATGCTTTCTGAAAAGTTGATTCGGTAGCCATCGAAACTATCGCAGCGCTAAACTGTGTCATTGGCTTCGATGTTTTTGGCATCGCATCAATAACATCAAAAGTATGCTGTGGTACGTGTGCGCGTGTAGCCAGGTCTCTCGACAAGTTTAGCGCATCTTCCTGTGTTGGGATTTCACCAATAAGCATTAAATAAAGCAGTCCTTCAGGAATAGGTTCTCCCTCAGGGTTTATTTTAGGCAGTTTTTCCTGTAATTCAGGAATAGTATAGCCTTTAAAACGAATCCCTTCTTCCGGATCGAGTTTTGACGTGTCGGTTACCAACAGCGGTATACCCTTCATTCCTGTTAATACTTGCCCGAGTTTTACTTCGCCCAGAACAACGTCGGCATGATCTTTTTTGAGTCTCTGGAACTCCTTAGCGCACTTATTGGCTTTCTGATAAAATCTGTACTTAATGTATTCCATTTGTTATTGTTATTGATTTATTTAATTAATGCATATTTCGAATTATGGCATCGGCAAATTCAGAAGTCGTTAGCAGTGTAGCTCCTTCCATTTGCGCATGCAGATCGCTTGTTACTTTACGTTTTGCAAAAACGTGTTCCATTGCATCGTAAACGTGCTCTGCTGCATCGTTCCATCCCATATATTCCAACATCATAACAGCCGAAAGGATCAATGAGCCCGGGTTAGCTTTACCCGTTCCGGCAATATTGGGCGCAGTTCCGTGAGTTGCTTCAAAAATGGCATAACCACTTTGGTAATTAATATTGGCTCCTGGCGAAATGCCGATTCCTCCTACCATTGCTGCCAGTTGATCCGAAACGTAATCGCCGTTCAGGTTCATGGTGGCAATTACCGAATGATCCCACGGGTGCAACAACGATTCCTGTAAAAAGGCATCGGTGATAGAATCTTTAACGATTACTTTTCCGGCCTTTTTCGCGGCTTCCAATGCTTTATTGGCATCCAATTCGCCTTTGTCCTCTTTCAGGGCTTCGTATTGTCGCCAGGTAAAAGTCTGTTCTGCAAATTCATTTTCTGCCAGGTCGTAGCTCCAGTTTTTGAAAGCACCCTCGGTAAATTTCATAATATTTCCTTTATGAACGATGGTTACCGATGGCAACTGGCGATCGATGGCATATTCAATAGCTGCTTTTGTTAAGCGCTCCGATCCGTCTTTGGAAATGGGTTTTACGCCAAACGACGATGACTCGGGGAATCGAATTTTGTCGACACCCATTTCGTTTACCAGAAAATCGCGAAACTTTTTTGTTTCGTCTTCGCCCATCATGTATTCGATACCTGCATAAATGTCTTCGGTGTTTTCGCGGAAAATATGCATATCCACCATCGACGGGTAACGAATAGGAGAGGGCACGCCTTTAAACCAACGCACCGGGCGCACACAAACATATAAATCGAGTGTTTGTCGCAAGGCAACGTTTAGCGAACGAATTCCGCCGCCAACGGGCGTTTGCAGCGGCCCTTTTATTCCGATGAGGTACTCTTTAAATGCCTCAATGGTTTCATCGGGCAGGTAACTTCCGGTTTCGTGGTAAGCTTTTTCGCCTGCCAGCACTTCCTTCCAGGTAATTTTTTTTGTATCACCGTATGCTTTGGTAACGGCAGCATCGATTACCCGTTGTGAAGGGCTGCTGATATCCTTTCCGATTCCATCGCCCTCAATGAATGGAATTACCGGGTAATTGGGTACTACCAGCTTTCCAGCGACTATTTTGGTTTTTTCTGTCATATTTTATTCTTCCAATGATGTCATTTCGGAGGAGGTACGGCTGAGAAATCTGTAGCTTCAAAGCTTTAATGAAACAGATTTCTCTCTGCGTTCGAAATGACAGTTAATTCAGTTTTGCCTGTAAATTTTCATCCAATGCTTCCAAAAATTGCTCTGTTGTTAAGTAATGAGCTTCCTGTAATCCTTTAGCATGAATGATTAACGCCAGGTCTTTGGTCATTTTGCCCGATTCTACAGTTTCAATACAAACTTGTTCCAGCGTATGTGCAAAATCAATCAGTTCCTGATTATCATCAAGTTTGCCGCGGAAAGCCAAACCTCGTGTCCATGCAAAAATTGATGCAATTGGATTTGTAGAAGTTGGTTTTCCCTGCTGGTGCTGACGGAAGTGGCGTGTTACCGTTCCGTGAGCTGCTTCAGCTTCCATAGTCTTCCCATCGGGAGTAACCAATGTTGAAGTCATTAAACCCAACGATCCAAAACCTTGTGCAACGGTATCGCTTTGTACATCGCCATCGTAATTTTTACAGGCCCAAACAAATCCGCCTTCCCACTTCAGGGCTGCGGCTACCATATCGTCGATCAAACGGTGTTCGTACCAAATTCCTGCGGCTTCAAATTTCTCGCGGTATTCGTTTTCGTATACCATCTGGAAAAGGTCTTTAAATCGACCGTCGTAGGCTTTTAAGATAGTATTTTTAGTGGACATGTACAATGGCCATCCTTTTTCAAGCGCCTGATTCATACATGAATGGGCAAACCCAATAATCGATTCGTCGGTGTTGTACATGGCCATTGCCAGTCCGTTTCCTTCAAAATCGAATACTTCGTGCGATATCGGTTCACTACCGTCTTCAGGAGTGAAAGTGATGGTTAGTTTCCCTTTGCCTTTGGTAAGGAAATCGGTAGCTCGATACTGATCGCCAAAAGCGTGACGACCAATGCAAATTGGCTTTTTCCACCCCGGTACCAAACGCGGAATATTCGAAATCATAATCGGCTCGCGGAAAACAGTTCCGCCTAAAATATTACGGATAGTACCATTTGGCGACTTCCACATTTTTTTCAGGTCGAATTCTTCCACACGAACTTCGTCAGGAGTAATGGTGGCACATTTTACCCCAACACCATATTTTTGAATGGCATGGGCTGCGTCTATTGTAATTTGGTCGTCGGTTGCATCGCGGCTTTCCATTCCCAAATCGTAATATTTCAAGTCAATATCAAGATAAGGGAGAATGAGTTTTTGTTTGATGAAATCCCAAATTACGCGGGTCATTTCATCACCGTCGAGCTCGACTACCGGATTTTGCACTTTAATTTTTTGCATGGTCGTATTAATTAATTTACTGGTTATAATTAATTCCCGCCAAGACGCACAACTCCCAAAGTAGTTTTGCGCCACGGCAAGAAATTTTGATTATTGATTTTGTCGTTTTATTAAATTCAGTGCTGATCCTGCTTTGAACCATTTAATTTGTTGCGCATTGTAAGTGTGGTTCACTTTAATGGTATCTTTAGAACCATCGTCATGAACGACTTCTACTGTCAATTGTTTGTCCGGTGCAAAATCTACCAGATCAATAAAATTAAAGGTATCGTCTTCCTGAACCAAATCGTAATCGTTCTCATTGTCGAAGGTTAATCCCAGCATTCCCTGTTTTTTCAAGTTGGTTTCGTGGATTCGGGCAAACGATTTTACAATTACCGCTTTTACGCCCAAATGACGTGGCTCCATTGCAGCATGTTCGCGCGATGACCCTTCACCATAATTATGATCGCCAACCACCACCGTTGGAATTCCTTTGGCTTTGTACTGGCGCTGTACGGCAGGTACTGCATCGTATTCGCCGGTAAGCAGGTTTTTAACTTTATTCGATTCTTCGTTAAATGCGTTAACTGCACCTATCAGCATGTTATTCGAGATGTTATCAAGGTGGCCACGGAAACGTAACCACGGACCGGCCATTGAAATGTGGTCGGTTGTACATTTACCTTCTGCTTTTATCAGCAGTTTGGCACCTGATATATTTTTCCCGTCCCAGGCTTCAAACGGATACAGCAGCTGTAGACGTTTCGATTCGGGAGAAACTTCTATTTCAACACTCGATCCGTCTTTTGCCGGTGCCTGGAATCCCGGATCTTTTACATCAAATCCCTTACTTGGTAATTCTTCACCTGTTGGAAGATCAAGTTTTACTTCAACGCCATTTTTGTTTGGCAACGAATCGCTTGCAGGATTAAAATCCAAACGACCGGCAATTGCCAGCGCTGTTACCATTTCGGGCGATGTTACAAATGCGTGGGTATTCGGATTTCCGTCGGCACGTTTCGAGAAGTTGCGGTTGAATGAGTGTACAATCGTATTTTTTTCTCCCTTTTCTGCTCCGGGGCGTGCCCACTGGCCAATACATGGTCCGCAGGCGTTGGCAAATACTTTTCCGCCAATTTTCTCGAAAGTATCGATAAATCCATCGCGTTCGATGGTGTAACGTACCTGTTCCGATCCTGGTGTAATGGTAAATTCCGATTTGGTTACCAATCCTTTTTCTTCGGCTTGTTTGGCAATCGATGCTGCACGCGAAATATCTTCGTATGATGAGTTCGTACAGCTGCCAATCAACCCCACTGAAATATCCATTGGCCATCCGTTGGCTTCAGCTTCTTTTTTCATCTGCGAGATAGGAGTGGCGCGGTCGGGAGTAAAAGGCCCGTTCACGTGTGGCTCCAGTTCCGAAAGGTTAATTTCAATTATCTCGTCGTAATACTTTTCAGGATTTGCATAAACTTCGGGGTCAGCGTCGAGGTGTTCTTTTACTCCATTGGCCAGTTCAGCCACTTCTGCTCGTCCGGTAGCGTGTAAATAACGCTCCATACTTTCGTCGTAAGCAAAAATACTTGTGGTAGCACCTACTTCAGCACCCATGTTACAAATGGTCCCTTTTCCGGTTGCTGAAAGCGATTTGGCACCTTCGCCAAAGTATTCGATAATAGCTCCGGTTCCACCTTTTACAGTAAGAATACCGGCAACTTTTAATATCACATCTTTTGGAGCAGCCCAGCCACTCAATTTACCGGTGAGTTTTACACCAATCATTTTTGGCATTTTGAGTTCCCAGGCCATTCCTGCCATCACATCAACAGCGTCGGCACCACCAACTCCAATAGCCACCATCCCGAGTCCTCCTGCGTTAACGGTGTGCGAGTCGGTTCCGATCATCATTCCGCCCGGGAATGCATAATTTTCCAAAACCACCTGGTGAATAATACCGGCTCCCGGTTTCCAAAATCCAATTCCGTACTTATTCGAAACGGATTCAAGGAAATTGAATACCTCAGCATTGGCACTTTTAGCTACTCCAAGGTCGGCTTTCCCTTCAACCTGCGCCTGTATCAAGTGGTCGCAATGTACCGTTGACGGAACAGCTGTTCGTTTTTTTCCTGAGTTAATAAATTGAAGTAATGCCATCTGTGCAGTTGCGTCCTGCATGGCTACCCTATCGGGAGCAAAATCAACATAATCTGCTCCGCGTTTAAATGCAGCTAATTCCTGCGCTGCAAACAGGTGAGAATAAAGAATCTTTTCTGCGTAAGTCATTGGCTTATCCAGAACAGCTTTGGCTTTTTTTACCTTCTCGGGGAGTTCTGAATATACTTTTTTTATTAGGTCTAAATCAAACATAAGATATTTAGTTTTTTTGAATATTGTCGACGTATTATTTGTCGCTTTTACTAACAATAAATATCGTGAAAAGTTGACTTAATTCCTATAGAATTTTATTATTACAGTTCACTGATATCGATATATACCGCATATAAATAAACCATAATATAGCTTTTCTATTTGTAATTTTTATCACACAACAGAGCTCTCGGTTTTTGATATTTATCAATTTCGGGAAGTGAAGCAATTGAATATTTCTTACGTGTTGATTTTCAGCTTGTTATTTAGTTGTTTTGTTTCGCAATGGAATTTCATATATTGTTATGTTATGAAACATGTTGCTGAATACGCTTAAAAGCTAGTTTTGAACTGATTATGGCCATTGGTATTCCCGCACCCGGAACGGTGGATGCACCCACATAGAAAACGCTTTTGAATTTCTCGTCAACATTACGTGGACGCATAATGCCAATTTGGTTCATATTATGCGAAAGTCCCAGTCCGCTGCCACGATGTAAATTAAACCTGTTTTGCCATTCCTCTGGCGTGTAAATGGTCCTGGATACGATTTCATCTTTTATGTTCTGTCCAATCCTTTTTGAGAAATCTTCGAGGATGCTGTCTACAATTTCGTCTTTATCCGACCAGTCTTGTTTGAAATATAGGTTGGGCACCGGGCATACAAAAAACAGGCTTTCGCAACCTTCAGGAGCGCATTCGTTGTTGTGTTTCGAAAGTACATTAACATAGTAATACGGTTTTTGTAAAGTTCCCGGATTCTTTATAACATTCTCTGCATAATCTTTATAATTCGTTCCCAAATAATAGTTGTGATGATTTACCTGTGGCAGTTTTCTTTTCAGCCCGATATAAAAAGTAAGATAGCCCATTGTCCAGCTCATTTTGTCCAGCTTTTTTAGAGCATAAGAAGAGCGCTTAAAAATATTACCGCGGAACCAGGCAGCATCGGAATTGATCAGATAACTATCAGCCGACCACGATTTTCCGTTTTGATCAGTCAGTGATTTTAAAGTACCGTTTTTTTCCTCGAATCCTTTAATTTCTGTGTTGTAATGTATTTTGACTTTTTCCTTGTTAAGCACATCCACAAATCCTTCAATTATTTTATACATTCCTCCCTTTACGTTGTAATAACCATCGTGTCGGAACTCAGTGTACGAAAGTAGGCTGTAAATGCCCATAGTATCGAATGGGGTGCGGCCGAGGAAAAAGGCTACCAGCGAGATAATTTGCTGCGCCTTCGATGAAGAAAAGTATTGGGTAACATGTTTCCAGAAGCTTTTGAATAATACAGGAATATGTACCGGATTTACCCGCATTAAAGCCCAAACATAACCCGCCAGCGAATCGAAGTTTTGTTTGATAACAATATCAACCGTGTCGTGAAAAAGCGCCCCGGATTTTTCCATGTAGCGTTCAAATTTTTCTTTAAAATCAGGTTCGATATCGGCAAATTGTTCTGCCAGTTTATCAATGTCTTTGTATAAAAAATAGGTCTTATCGTCGCCTCTGAAATTTACCGTGTATAACGGGTCCAGTTCCACATATTCAAACGGAAGCTGAATGCCACATTCTTTGGCAAATTCTTCGAACTCGTATGACATGCTGAAAAAACTCGGACCGGTATCAAAAGTAAACCCATCCTTTTTAATCTGGTTTAGCCTTCCGCCAGCCTGTTCGTTTTTTTCCATAATCTCAACATCGTATCCGTTTTTTACCAATCGGATTGCTGTTGCCAATCCGCCAATGCCGGCACCTACTATTAAAACTTTCCGTTTCATCTCTCTTTCAGTTTCGTTTTTACATTAGGATAAAGTTCGTCTTTAACCCATTTAAAGTTGGGCTCGAATTTTAAAGCTTTTTCGTACATCGCTTTTGCTTTTTCGTATTCGCCCATTTCGTCATACGACTGGCCTGTTAAACTCAGCAAGCTCAAATAATTCCAATCATTTTCCAATTCTGTGGGTTTCTTTTCCATCTGTTCAATAGCCAGCAAAAAGTGTTCAATGGCCACTTTTTTCGATCCGCCAAACACCGCAGGCATATAAAAATACGTATTTCCGTATTGCACATGCGCAAAAGCCAAATCATTATTTAACTCCAGTGCTTCGTTAACACGTTTAATGCATCTTCTGCCGTAAAAAGGAGCCTTTATTGGTTGAATGCCAATTTTGAATCCCCAGAAAGCAGCTTTGTAGGCATTGAGTAACGCCGGATTAAAATTGTTTTCCTCCAGTATTTCCAGGTTGTTTTCTGCCAGGTTGAGATAATTCTTTGCCTCATCTTTATTGTTGGCGCCTAAACTGTAGCCGATGTAACCGTATTGGTAATTTACCAGTTCGATGAGGTAGTCAGCATTTTTTGTTTTATGCTCTTCCAACCTGTCGATAACTGTTTTCCACTGCTCCATTCGGTCACTAATGTAGGCTTGATAAATCTTTTCTTTGTTCGAAGCAAAAACACTTGTGGAAAGAACAAAGAGCATAAAAAGAGATGTTATGATATATTTCGTCCTTTCCATTGGTATGTTTTTTTTGATTTGTTGAGAAATGCTTTCAAAATAAAAAGTCCCAAAACCACTTGTTGAGGAATGGCCAGCACCAGGTTTTTAAACGGGTTTTGATGGCTAACAAAAGTAATTAAAACGCGGATGGCTATCAGCATAAAAAAATAGGTGTAACCCAGTTCATTTGGAAATGCGATAAGAACCGGAATAAATCCCAGCGTGGTGATCAGCCAAAAGAATACCGCCACTATTCCGGAGTCTCCAAAAAACATAATTACATTTTTTGAAAAGCCATTCACAGCTTCATTAAACGAGCTGTACATACGACAAGTAATAGAATGATTACCCGCTAAACATGCTATTTTAATTCCTTTTTGTTTGAAGAGTCGAGCTGTTGAAATATCTTCCACTTTATTATCGCGAAATGTTTGGTGTGGTTGATTTTTACGGTATGTATTTGCATCAAACAGCATAAATTGCCCGTTTGCAGCTGCCATCGATGAAAAGGGTAGAACCCGCACAAAAACCAGAGGCAATAAACTCAACAGTATAAAATTCATATTCGGAACGGTCAAATATTCGCCCCACGAATACATGTTTTGTTTCGGGAAAATGGAGAGCAAACCAAGCTGGTGTTTTTTTACTTTGGCAATTGTTCCGGAGATAATTGCTCCCGAAATTCGTACATCGGCATCCAGAAACAAAAAGTAATTTCCTTTTGCTTTTTGTGCCAATTGGTAACAACCATAGTTTTTCCCCAGCCAACCATCCGGAAGTCCTTCTGAATTGATGAGATGAATCCGTTGATCTTCTTTTGTGTAGGATTCAACAATTTCACCGGTTTTATCATCCGACTGATCGTTAAAAATCAACACCTCAAAATTTTTCCATTCCTGATTTTGAATGTCCTTCAGTAAATGACCTATATTTTGTTCTTCATTTCGTGCCGGAATAAGAATTGAAATGAGTGGATTAAAATCTTTCGAAGAAGCAGAAAGTGGCTGCCTGAAAATTGCATTTAGCAAAACAACCCAAAGTTGAATTGCCGTAAAAATGAATATGATCCATGCAGCAATAATCATTGTTAAACTTCTTTTTTAGCTTGTGCCGCCAAACACTTTTTATAAAAAGTATTGTAGGCGTTTTCTAACTCTTTTAATTGGTGTGAACCGTTGTAGTGAAGCAGGTTGAAAAAAGCATGTGCTTTGGCATCAGCAAAATAATCGATGAGGTTGGCCTGGAAAATAATCTGTATATCATTTTTTGTTCGTTGCAATATCTTTTCAATGCCCTTTTCAAAAACAAGGTTGTCCTGATATATACTTTTTATTTTTCCTTGCGGAAAAAGTAAAACCAGATTCTGCGCATCAGACAAAAGTTCTGCTGTATAATGAAACGTTTCGATAACTGATTTTGAATTTTTCTTGATGGAAAAGCCGCCGGTATATTGGAAAAACCAGTTTTTGCGAAGTTCTTCCTCAAGCATCATAAAATGGTATTTCCGTTTAAACAGTTGCTGATTTGCATATAAAGTCCATATGCCATCCCACCAACTCACGTGATTACAAATCAAAAGAATGGGCAAGCCCTTGTCGTGTATTTCTCCATTAATTGAAAACGACTGAAAGTGCCGTTTCATTTTCCAAAGCACGTAGTGTCTGAAAAACGGATCGAGAAGAAAATGATGTTTAGCTTTTATTATCAACGTTTTAGTTTAAAGTTAAAAGTAACAAGACAAAAAATAAAGCCTGAATTCCAAAAACCACTGGCGCTATGCGGTTTCTTGTATTTATTTTCAATAAATGAACGGTCAAGGAAAAGAGCAGGGCCAAAATAAACCAGGCCACATAATTTTGTATCGGAACGGAAGATGTGCTAAATGTCCACATGGCTAATTTGGGTGCGACTTGTTCGAGCAGAATATCATAGCTTAACATTAAAACCGATGCACCAAAAACTTTTCCAATCGGATTCCAATTAGTTTTTTCCAATACCGAGTTGGAGACATAAACGAGCAATAACCAGTTTATTCCGATAATTAGCGGCGTGTTAAAAAGTTTTAGGCCCAAACCGTGCCCGTAAGTGTAGTTCCCAAAAATACTTCCGGTGTTTACACCAATTAATTCAACAATAAAACTTGCAACATAAATAAATAGAAAGACCAGAATTGTTTTTGCTGAGAATTTACTATGAAACAAGGCTACAATCACGCTGCTTAATAACAAGGCAAATGGCGTTAAATGCACAAATAACGGGCGGGTAGTAGGTATGGCAAGACCAACAAATCCTACCGAATAAAATATGATGATAAAAATTACAACATACCTGAAATTCGCTTGGATTGAATTTGCTATTTGTTTTAAACCGCTCATTTACTAACGATTTTTTTAAGTTGTTCAATCAGCAAAAGGTTGTATAAAATCATACTAAAAGCGTAGGCAAAATCTTCAATAGGAATGGTGAAAAAGCGCAATCCAAGGTTTTCTCTGTTGTTATACCAAACTACTTCTCCGTCAATAAACGAGCCGGTTAAAATTCCGTTTACGATTAAAAAGGGAACAAGAATTACTCCGAAGGTGATAAAAAATGATCGGGTAATTCTGCTGTTTAAAAGCAGGGCGAGTAGTAAAACAACCGCCAGTTTTAGCGCAATGTAAAATGTGTAACTTTTATCGGCGTTAAAAATGGCTATCAGCACATTTATTAAAATAAGAGCTATCAGTAATCCTTTATTCCATGACTTTTGCAATTCCAGCTTTGGAAAATATTCCCGAATGGATTCATGCAAAAAAATGCTGGCATACGGAATAACCACAAAAAACAGGATTTCTTCCAATGGCAGAGAAAACAAATAGATACCCGATAAATAATCAGGATTAAATCCCCAAACGCCCCGGTTAGTGAGATTCACATCGAAAATTATATACACCAAAGCCACCAACAAAATGGAAGGGAAAACATATTTCCACTTTTTGTAAAACTGCAATCGTTTATCAAAACTAAGCAGCAAAGGCACTGCGCCGGAAGCCATAAGTAATATAAAGTACAATGACATTTATTTCTTTAAAAAACGAAATTGAAAGATTAGTAATCCATAGTTGTCAAAATCGCGGATGTTCTTACCGCGATGGTGTGCCAGGTGTGCCTCGCGCACTGCCTTGAGGTATTTGTTTTTTGTATGTGTTAAAAAAGGAATATTCAGTCGTTGATGTATCATTACATCGTGAATGGCAAAATAGGTTAGCCCATACAAACTAATTCCAATACCCAGTGCAATTAGTGCTGAAATATTGAAGAAGAAACCAATTATTAGAACGATAATTGCCGGTATGGCATACACCAGAAAAAAATAATCGTTCTTTTCAAAACCCGGTTTGTAGAGTTCTGTTTGAGACGCATTTTTTTTGTGATCGTTCACGTGGTGGTCGCGGTGCCATTTCCATAAAAATCCATGCATCACAAATTTATGATTCGACCAGGCTACGAACTCCATAAAACAAAAGGCTGCTATGACAATTATAATGTTCACTTTTTTACGTTTATATGTTCTTCCACTCGTTTATATATCTTTTTAAACCATACGGTATAATTCTGAGGATTGTTCTTTACATCCTTTTTTAATTCCCCGAAGTCGATGTATTTCCAATTTGAAACTTCATCGGCATTTGGTTGTGGCTTTTCATCGCTAAATCCAATAAATACACGGTCGAGTTCGTGTTCGGTAAGCTGGTTATCCAGTTCTTCTTTATAAATAAAAGCAAATATTTCCTGCAGTGAGGCCTGCATTCCCATTTCCTGCATTAGTCGGCGGTTGGCAGCATCAATATTGGTCTCGGCCGGATAGGGGTGACTGCAACAGGTGTTGGTCCAAAGTCCGTTGGAGTGGTACTTGTTTAAAGCCCGCTGATGAATCAGCCATTCACCTTTCGAGTTGAAAATAAAAACAGAAATAGCACGGTGGAGCAGACCTTTTAGGTGCGCCTCCATTTTTTCCATTTCTCCAAGTACATTGTCGTTTTCATCAACCAGAATCACTTTTTCTATTTTGTTGTTGTTCGTCATACGAGTCGGAGATTATAAAGTGTTTTTGCTTTTACCATGATCAACATTTTTTGATAGTTTGGAATTCGTACCCGGCTTTGCATGATAACGGAGGCAGGTGTTTCCTTCAGTTTATTTAGTAATAAACGGTAATAATAATAAGCCAACAATACGGCCAGTTTCGATTTGCCGGGCAGCTGTTTTATTCCATCGTAAGCGGTTTCAAAATCTGCTTCAATATCTTTTACGATAAGTTGTTTTCCTTCATCGCAAAAGGTGATACTGTTTAGTTCAGGGAAGTAGTTTCGACCAAGCGTTTCAGTGTCTTCACGAAAATCCCTTAAAAAGTTTACTTTTTGAAAAGCTGATCCCAGTTTCATTGCAGGAGTTACCAGCTCATTGAATTTTTCCTGGTCACCATCGCAAAATACTTTCAAACACATCAGTCCAACAACATCTGCCGAGCCGTAAATATATTGGTCGGCTTCCAGTTTTGTTTTGTATTCTTTCTTTTCCAGATCGTATCTCATACTGGTTAAAAAAGCATCAATATGCTCCGGAGAAATATTGTACTTTTTTACGGTATCTTGAAAAGCCTGAAGAACCGGGTTTAGACTGATGCCCCTTTTCATCGCGTCTTTAAAGTCTTCTTCAAACTTATTCAGGAGGTATTTTTTGTCATTTTCGTGAAAAGTGTCTACTATTTCATCAGCTAAACGAACAAAACCATAAATACTGTAAATAGCATCGCGATGTTGTTTTTGCAATAAACTTGTAGCATACGAAAAGGAAGTGCTGTAACTGGATGTTACAACTTTCGAGATCTTTATTGAACAGGCGTTGTACAATCTCATATACATTCTGGTTTCATGTTCACTACTACTGTAATATACTAATAAAATCGCAATGCACTAAAATCTCAACAGTCTGATAGAATCAGATGGTTTTAAAAATAAAGTATATGCGTATTATTTGTAAACTATCAACGCACGATGACGTGACTTTGTTTACTACAAGTGAGTTAAAGGTGTGGGGGACAAGAAGTAAAGTGTATTGTTATATTCTAACAATACAAGAGTCTGGCAGCCATCCCTGGTTTCCATCAGCCAGTTTTATTTCTGTCCAGGTATCGAGCTGATCGGTAATTTCCAGTTTTAATCCTTCGTAAATTAGGAACAAGTCGGTGCCGGTTTCACTTGGAGAGCTTTTTACCGTAACGCGCGGACAAAATACAATAGCAGTATTTCGGTTATTTATCCTGGCTTTTTGCTGTGCGGCATGCGAGAGTGCAAATCCTGACAAGAGGATGGCGAAAATTCCAATCCAAAACGAGAGGCGTTTTACGGCAACTGTTTTGCTAAAGAAAAAACCGCCGAGCAGCAACAAGAACAAAATAAACGACGCAATGCTGATGGTTGCCCAGGTATCGGCCGGATATTTATTAATTATCGAATTTTTCCAACGCAGGAAAAATGGTTTAGGCAATTCTTCAATTTGAGTAACAACATACTGGTTGGCTATTCTAAGGTTAAAAGTAATGTCTTCATCGTGCGGAGCCAGAACCTTGGCACGCTCGTAATTTAAAATGGCGTTGTTAATGTCTCCGGTTTTAAAGTAGGCATTTCCCAGGTTGAAATATACCTTTGCCGATTCTTCTTCGGTGGCTAAAATCTGCTCGTATGTTGATACGGCTTGCTGGTATTCTTCAGTAGTATAAAAAGCGTTGGCTTTCGCCCAAAGTTGCTCATTTGTTTCCTGTGCGAAAACAAAAAACGGAGCTATAATTAATAGTAATACTATAATTTTTTTCATCGTTCTCTAGCGTTTAATTTGTTTTTCAAAACGGCTCATTGTCGTCTCAGCCTTTTTATACAAATCTTGTCGTGCTTCTGATCCTGCAACCGGAGCGTATTGTGCAAATTCACACTGGTCAACCACTTCTTCAAAGTCTTTTATCACTTCTTCCGAAACGTTGCTGTCGTTCAGTTTCGCCACTGCACTTTCGCGGTTCAGGTCGGCAACCGGAATTCCTAACTTATCGCTTAAATAGCCCCAGAAAGCTTTTAAAATAGCTTCGTGGAAAGCTTCGTCGTTATTTTGTTTCATATAACCGGCAGCTGCTTTCAAACGTTTTACAGCCACACGGCTGGCTTTTTTATTACGTACCAGTGCAATGTTGGCATTTTCGCGGGCCTTTTTACGGTACACGAAATACAGTACCACAAACATTACGGCAGTAATCATGTAGAGCAAATAAAAGATGGTGCTTCCGTAAAAAGTATGTCCTTTTACCTGCAACATCGGTTTGCCTGATTTGATGAAACGAATATCCTGTCCGATCAACTGCAGGTCTTCTTTGCGGCGTGAGCTGATAACTGTAGTTGATTGCTCTTCGGTTCCTTTTTCAACATGTAGCGTGTAAGTATCGGTTGATTTGGTTACATACTTTCCTGTTGAAGGATTAAAGTACGCAAACTTGATTGCCGGAATTTCATAGTCGCCCTCAAAACGTGGCTGAAAAAGGTACTCAATGGTTTTATTTCCCGAAACGCCGTTGTCGTTAGCTTGTACATTATCGGTTGCACGCGGATCGTAAACTTCAAAATCGCTCGGCAATGTCAGTTCCGGTGAGCGTACCAGACGAATATTTCCGTTACCGGAAATATTCATTGTAAGTGTAACCGCATCGTTGGTGGTAACATCAGTATTGCTAATTTCCGACGAAACATTAAAGTTACCCACACCTCCCATGAAATTGGCCGGCTCGGTTGGCAGGTCTTTTACATTTACCGAAACGGCATCGCTGGTAACGCGTGCTTTAACTGTGCGGTAATTATCAAAAAAGTCATCGAAGAAACTACGTGCTTTTACCCGCTGCCGAATCAACAGCGCCATGCTGAAAGGCTCAATGGTTAATTGTCCGTTTTGTTGTGGGAAAAGAACAGTTTTTTTCAAAATTCCTACCTGGTAAATTTTATCATTGTACACCTCGCGGGTGAAATTTATCTGCTGCGGAATATCAATATCCTGGGTGTAAAAACCTTCGTATGTTGGCAGGTTTACCTCATCAAAACCATGAACAGGAACGTTGGGATTTACATATAGTTTTACTGTTGCAATAATTTGCTCGCCACGATAAACATTGCGTTTGCTTAAATCAACACGCACAAACAGGTTGTCCTTATCCAGGTCCACATTTTGCGGTGTACCCTGTTGTGGCTGTGTTGTGCTTCCCTGCGATTGGCTGGGTTGCGATTGTGCTTTTACTACCTGAATGGACAATGAATTGGATTCGAACACTTTACCGTTTACCTCGATCGATCCCGGGCGGATTTCGAAAGTTCCCTCTGATTTGGCCCGCAAAATATAAGTATACGAAAACGTTACCTCCGAAGTAGTTTTTCCGTTAATCGTTTGAATACTTGTTGACTGGCCCGTGCTTGGACCCATTAAAATCTGGAAATTGTCGCTTAATCCCGGTGGAAGCTGTAAATTTGTTCCCCTGTCGTTAATCTGGAAACTCAGCCTGAATTGTTGTCCCATTTCTACGGCACTAGGTGCCGACATGGTAAAACGGGTTTGTTCGGCCCGGGCTGCAATTGCCGCGCAAAAAAGAAAAATATATATTACCAGTTTCTTCATCATTGTATCAAAGCCTACAAAATTATTGTTTTTGTTCAATTGCTTTAGTCTGAAATCAATTAATCACTAATCCTTAATAATTAATCTTTTATCGTTAATCCCCCGACGCCTCGGTCGGGATTTGGCTGTGGCCGATTTTCAATTCGACCAACAAAGCTGTTCTCCACTTTCCTCTACCATTCTTTCTCCGATCGCGTACGTTTGGCTTTGGCAGCTTTCGCTTTTTTCACCTTATCCTGAATATCGCGTTCGTCGTTTTGCAAGGCCTGCAACAGTTGTTCAGCATCCTGTTTCGAAATTTTATTTTGCTGAGGTTGTTGCTGTTGCTGCTGGTCTTTATTCTGGTCTTTGTTCTGATTTTGGTTCTGATCCTGTTTGTTTTGATCTTTATTCTGATCCTGCTGGTCTTTGTTTTGGTCTTGGTTATCCTTATTCTGATCGTTTTTATCCTGATTCTGATCTTTGTTCTGGTCCTTATTGTCTTTATTCTGATCTTGGTTTTGATCTTTATTTTGCTGCTGTTGCTGTTCTTTTTTCTTTTTCAGCATTTGCGCATAGGCCAAGTTGTATTTTGTTTCCAGATCATCGGGATTTTCGCGCAGTGCTTTTTTATACGACTCGATACTTTCATCCAACTTTTCCTGCATCAGCTGTGTATTTCCCAGGTTGTGATTAACACGGGCACGTTCATCAGGCTCTTCCATCTTTTCTGCCAATTCTGAGAATTTACCTTCGGCATCTTCAAATTTTTGTTGTTTGTACAAAGCATCTGCCAGGTTGTAATTCCACTTCAAATCTTCCGGACGTTTCTCCAACGCTTTTCGGTATTCGGTTTCAGCATTACTGTATTTTACGGTATCAACTTTCATGGTGTCGCGCACGGCTTCCATAAAAAGTTTGTTTCCGTTACGTACAAATTTCCGCTCGTTTTGCCCAAATACAGTTACTGAACACGTTAGAATTATTAATATGAAATATATTCGTTTCATCATTTTTTCATTTGTCATTAGTCACTTGAAGTCTTCCAACTTCGTGCTTCCAACTTCCTTCCTTTATCCAAACAATTTTATTCGCTTCAAATATTTGTTTTTGCGTTCAAGAATTACAAACTCAAGCAACAATAAAAACAATCCCACTGCAAAGAAATACTGGAACTGGTCGTCGTACTCCGAAAAAGTGCGTGTTTCCATTTCCTGTTTTTCCATTTTATTTATTTCATCGAACAGGGCGTTTAATCCCACCTGCGCATTATTGGCACGTACATAAATTCCTTCACCGGCAGCAGCAATTTGCTCCAGCATTTGTTCATTCAACTTTGTTACCACCACATTTCCGTCGCGGTCTTTCAAATAATCGGTTTGCCCGTTGCGTAACACCGGAATCGGTGAACCTGATGGCAATCCCATTCCAATCGTGTGCACAATAGCACCTTCTTCCAATGCTGCCTGAGCTGATGCCAATGCATCGTCTTCGTGGTTTTCGCCATCCGTGATAATTACAATCGCTTTATTGGCTTCGCCGTTCGGTGTAAACGATTTACGTGCCAAATCGATGGCAGCTCCAATGGCTGTTCCCTGTTTCGGAACGATTTGCGTATTCACCGAATTCAAAAACAGTTTTGCTGAATTGTAATCAGTAGTAATTGGTAGCTGTGTGTAAGCATCGCCGGCAAATACGATTAAACCGATCTTGTCATCCTTTAAACGGTCTACCAGCCTTGAAATTGCTCTTTTTGCACGTTCCAAACGATTGGGCTGAATATCTTCGGCCATCATACTGTTCGAAACGTCAAGCGCAATCATCAGCTCAACACCTTCGCGTTTCTCTGTTTTTAATTTCGATCCGAACTGCGGTCGGGCAATTCCAACGATAAAGAAGGCCAGTGCCAGCATTAGGATGATAAACTTAACAACAGGACGGTTGCCTGAACTGTATGGCATTAACTGCCCCAGGATTTCCTGTTGGCCAAACTTTTTTAATGCACGGCGGCGCGAAATTCGCGACCAGACAAAAAACAGTGCCAGCAGCGGAATTACTAACAATCCCCATAAATATTCGATATTTCCAAACCTAAACATTTCCATACTTTATCAAATTATGGGATACTTCTAAATAGGGTTAAACGCATAAACAGACTTGCAATCAAAAACAGTGCCCCAAGTAAGGCAAATGGCATAAATTCTTCCGACTTGCGGCTGAATTCGCGCACTTCAATTTTTGATTTCTCCAATGCATCAATTTCTTTATAAATCTCTTCCAGCTTGGTGTTGCTGGTTGCTCTGAAATATTTTCCATCGGTAAGCGATGATATTTCCTGCAGGGTTTCTTCGTCAATTTTTACGGGCATGTCGCGCAACTGTATACCAAACTGTGTTTGCACAGGGTAGGGTGCCGTTCCGATACTTCCAACACCAACCGTGTAAACCCGAATACCAAAGGTTTTGGCAATTTCGGCAGCCGTTACCGGCGCAACTTCTCCACGGTTGTTTTCTCCGTCGGTAAGCAAAATTACCACGCGGCTGATGGCTTCGCTGTCCTTCAAACGTGCAACCGATGTTGCCAGTCCGTTTCCGATAGCTGTTCCATCTTCAATCATGCCACTTTCAATATCTTTAAACAGGTTGAGCAGCACGGCACGGTCGGTTGTCAGCGGACACTGCGTAAATGCTTCGCCGGCAAAAACCACGAGGCCCATGCGGTCGTATTCGCGCCCTGCGATAAATTCCATGGCCACATTTTTTGCCGCCTCCAAACGGTCGGGCTGAAAATCCTGCGCCAGCATCGAACTTGAAATATCGAGTGCAATTACAATGTCGATACCTTCTGTTTCGCTGGTTTCCCAGTTCCTTGATGATTGCGGACGAGCCAAAACAACCACAAAAAAACTGATGGCGATAAGCAGGCACAGAAACACCAGGTGGCGTAAATAATGCCTAATGGTTTTTGGGGCTTTTATTACCGAAGCGGTGGATGAAACCTGGATGCTTGCGGTATTTTTTTTCTGCCTGAACACATACCACGCCACCATGGGAATCAATACCCATAGAATGTGGAACAGCTCAGGGTTTTTAAATGTCAATCCTTCAAACATCTCTTTTTATTTTATCTCAACTTCTTCAACACTATCATCATTATCGGTTTTCTCTTCCGCCTTTTTCTGTTCCTCTTTCTTCGTGTCGTTTACAAAGAAATAGGCATTTACCAGCGACAGGTTATCGTCGTCGGGCAGCGGCTGATACTTGGCGAATTTTACCAGGTCGGCGGTTTGCAGCAATTGCGTAAGATTGGCAAAGTTTTTATCGCTAACCAGTCCTTTTTGCCGGCGGAAACTTTCAATGGTTTCGTCGCTGGTTTGCTCCATTGCCCGAATGCCAAAACGATCTTCGATATATCCACGCAGCGTGTCGGTAAGCTCACTGTAGTATTGTTTTGTCTTGCCTTTCTGCCACACCTTTTCCGTTTTAATACGATCCAGTTCACGCAATGCAATAATGTGCGCCGGTTCTTTTGGTTTTGCCGGACGCGCAAAAATCGGCTTGTTGTTTTTCTTCCGTTTAATGGAATATAAGAGGAAGAATATAATCGCTCCGATAAGAATCACTCCCAAAATGTAAGGCGTTACTTCTTTTAATGTCAACGGAGCATCGTAAGGCATTTTAATGTCGGTAGGCCCTTTTGTGGTGTCGATTTGCATGGTGTAAACATTCAGCGTTACACCGTTGCTTGGGATGGAGTCGATCGTTCCGTCAACATCAATTTTAAACCAGTAGGGCGGGATACGATAGCTTCCACTGTCGAAACTGGTAATGGTGTACGACTGAATTTGTTTCATCAGCGCTTCATCGTCGAGCTCAAAAGTGTCGACACCCGAACGGCTGATCACTTCAATCAGGCTGTTAATTGTATCCGGAACCGCCGGAAACTGTACGTTTACATCTTTCGGGTGATCTACTTCCAGGAAAAGTTTTACCTGATCGCCAATCAGAATATTTGCAGAATCGAGGCTGGCAGTGGCTTTTATTCGCTGTGCCTGCGTTGTTCCTGCAATTAGAATTGCTGTAAACAGAAATAATATTTTTAATCTCAATTGCATGCTTCTCTATTTTAATGCCCGTCTTTTAAAAAGGGTCATTAACGATTTTACATAGTCTTCGTTGGTGTTTATCGATACAAAATCAACACCACTTTTTTTGAACATCACATCCAGCCGCCCCATGTGTTTTATCCACCAGTCGGCATAAATTTTTCGTGTTTTTCGCGAACTGCTGTCTACCCAAACGTAGTTGCCTTTTTCAGCATCTTTAAGCTTTATCATCCCGATAGAAGGCAGTTCTGTTTCGCGTTTGTCGTATACGTTCAGCGCTACCATATCGTGCTTATTGTTGGCGATAGAAAGTGCCATTTCCAGGTCTTTGTTATCGTCCATAAAATCGGAAATTATAAAAGCAGTGCAGCGCTTTTTAATGGCGTTGGTCATGTAGCGAACAGCCTCGGTAATGTCGGTGCCGTTACTTTCCGGGTGAAATTCGATCAATTCGCGGATAATACGCAGAATGTGGCTTTTCCCTTTTTTGGGCGGAATGAATTTCTCGATCTTATCCGAAAAGAAAATCACTCCAATTTTGTCGTTGTTTTGAATAGCCGAAAACGAAAGCACTGCAGACAGTTCTGTAATCACATTTTTCTTCAGCTTTTCAAACGAACCAAATTCGCGCGAGCCGCTCACATCAATCAGGAGCATCACAGTGAGTTCGCGCTCCTCTTCAAATACTTTTATGTATGGATGACTGTAGCGGGCGGTAACGTTCCAGTCGATGTTGCGAATGTCGTCGCCAAACTGGTATTCGCGTACCTCCGAGAAAGCCATTCCTCGCCCTTTAAAAGCACTGTGGTACTCGCCGGCAAAAATATTGCGCGACAAACCACGTGTTTTTATCTCAATCTTCCGTACTTTTTTTAATAAATCAGTTGTTTCCATTAAAAGCCCCCTTTCCCTTCGGGATTTTCCCCCACCGTGGGAAATGTAGATGAATATTTTTTTTATTTATAATCATTTTATAATATCTCCGGCTCTTTCTTGTTCTCCCCCTTTGGGGAGTCAGAGGGGCTTTAAGGTACTTCTACCTGGTTTAAAATGTCAGTAATAATTTCTTCCTGTGTAATGTTGTTTGCTTCAGCTTCGTAACTCAATCCAATACGGTGGCGTAATACCTCAGGGCAAACAGCGCGCACATCTTCAGGAATTACATAACCGCGGCGCTTAATAAAAGCAAAAGCTTTTGCAGCTTGCGCCAAACTGATTCCTGCCCTTGGTGATGCTCCGTAGGATATCATATCGGCATATTTTTCCAGCTTATATTCATTGGGTTCGCGTGTGGCAAAAACAATATCAACAATGTATTTCTGAATTTTTTCATCCATGTATACATCTTTCACCACGTTGCGGGCTTTCATAATGTCTTCCGGTTTCAGAATTGTTGACGTTTCCGGAAATTGTGCCAGCAGATTTTGATTAATGATCTGGCGCTCTTCCTCTTTATTCGGGTAGTTAATTACTACTTTCAACATAAAACGGTCGACTTGCGCTTCGGGTAATGGGTAAGTACCTTCCTGCTCAATTGGGTTTTGTGTGGCCATAACCAGAAAAGGCTCGTCGAGTTTAAAGGTCTCGTCGCCAATGGTAATCTGACGTTCCTGCATCGCTTCAAGTAGTGCTGATTGTACTTTTGCTGGTGCACGGTTAATCTCATCAGCCAAAACGAAGTTGGCAAATATTGGTCCTTTCTTTATGCTGAATTCTTCTTTCTTTTGGCTGTAAATCATTGTTCCCAAAACGTCGGCAGGAAGTAAGTCGGGTGTAAACTGAATACGTGAGAACTTCGCGCTAATGGTTTGCGCCAATGATTTAATGGCAAGTGTTTTTGCCAATCCCGGTACTCCTTCTAGGAGAATGTGTCCATTTGAAAGCAGGCCTATTAGCAAACTTTCAACCAGGTGTTTTTGTCCTACAATCACCTTGTTCATTTCCATGGAGATCATATCCACGAACGAACTCTCTTTCTGAATTCTCTCGTTCAATTCTTTGATATCAACTGTCTGATTCATTCGTTTATAATTGTTTATTTTTTTTACAATAAAGTTATTTCTCTCAATTTCTCTGGTTTTCTGAAGTAGGCCGGAAGACAGAAGACGCGAGCGTCTTTCAGTATCCGAATATTTTATTTCTCAGAATGAAATTATAATACCCATTTCTAAAAAACCGTTCTTCTAATTTTTCGAAAGCACGAAAATAAAAGAATGCAGTCATAAAAAGCCTTTATTTGTGTTAAAAAATTTTAAGTTGTTAAATAACTGTTTTTTGTAACGTTTAAATGCTTCTGAATTACTGACTATTATTGAAATATTTTAAATTTGTATTGTGTTTGGCAGTTTGGACGCCTGCCTAAATAACACTTTCAAAAAAAAATATATATCTGAATCGTAGTATTACACTGCATGGGGAGTATGATTGTATATTTTCTCTCTTTAGCAATTTGTGTGGTGTGTGCGTTAATAATAAAGAGTAGTCATGACAGAATCAAAATTTAAATATGAATACAAAGATCGTATTGTATTTAAATATTATTTTGGTTTAGTTACTGTTGAAGATGTGAGGGAGTCGTGGCTTTCAGCAATAAATCAGAATTTGTTTCCTGATGATGTTATTGGGTTTGTTCTTGATTACCGCAAAGCTAAATTTGATATAGCACCCGGCAGGCATAACGAAATTCCGGAGTTCTACCATCAACACCCCGAAGTGTTTGAAGGAACAAGAGTTGCCATTGTTACTGTCCGTCCTGAAGATGTGGTGTACCCCATGTTAATTCGGATGAAGGACAAAGGATACCAGTCGATACCATTTAGCACAATAGAAGCTGCCATTAACTGGGTAAGCGGATTATAAGCTGTTATTTTTTATCGCATAAAAAACGCCGCCTGACAATTACCAGGCGACGTATCAAAACAACAAATCATTAAGAAATTTTAATTTGTCTTTCCGGCTGTGGTTTCATTTCTTCGCGTTTTGGCAATTCGATATGTAAAATACCATTGTTGTATTTTGCCGAAATTTTTTCGCCAATTACAGCATTTTCTGCAACTGTGAATGAACGTTGAAACGATTGGTAACTAAACTCTTTACGTGTGTAGTTCTCATTTTTTTCTTCTTTTTCGTTTTTCTTTTCCGAAGAAATGGTAAGTACATTGTTTTTAAAATTCACATTAAAATCGTTTTTACTCATTCCCGGAGCTGCAACCTCAATAACAAAATCATCGTCGGTTTCTTTTACATTAACTGCCGGTAACGAAGTGTTTGTGCTCGAAAAATTCGATTGATTCCAATCCATCAATTCATTGTTAAAAAACCGGTCAAAGACTGATGGAAAATACGGTTCGTTTCTTCTTGCTAATTTCATGACTTTATCCTCCTTTTACTTTATGGTTAAACAATTTATTGAACGTTGTCGGAATACAAAAATCAAAAGTTGTACCAGGCATAATTTGCTGAAAATATTACAGTGTTATCTGTCTGTATGTCATTTGGTTAAGTGCTGATAAAATGATTGTGTTGACATTCAGGAAATTATTTTAGTGTCAAAATTTCAGTCCGAACGTTTTATTGTTAAGCAACATCTTTATTATTCTTGTTTTTAATGAATTAAATCCTTAATTTTAATTTATAAAAGTTGACTGACCCATTTTAAGGGCCGCCAAATAAAAACTACAATGAAACAGTTTTTTATACTCCGTTAAAATTTAATGTATGATTATTTGGATGGACAAATTAATTACTGATTACATATACAAAATGCATTCGAAACTCAAGGGATAAGGATTATAAAAGTTAATGAATACTTTCAAAAACTTTTAGGCTTCGATCTGAAGCCGCGTGTTTGGGGTTAACAGGGGCCGCCTCTCTGCAAAAGAGAGGCGGTTATTTTTTGTAAAAACTTATATCGATTTTTGTCCCGACGCGGTGGTCGGGATTTCAACCAGCATAGCTGATCTCAACTTTCAACTTTTTCTGTAATTTTACGCACTGTTAAAAGAAAAAAATGCCAGAACGCTACTTTTTACAACTTAGTTACAAAGGAACCAATTACCATGGTTGGCAAATTCAGCCTAATGCTGTTTCTGTTCAGGAGGTGATGGAGAATGCACTATCGAAGATTTTGCGCGAAAAGGTAGCGGTGGTTGGAGCCGGACGCACTGATGCCGGTGTACATGCTTCGTTTTTTATTCTGCATTTCGACATAGAAAATGGGATTCCTAAAAATCTGGACATCGTTTATAAACTCAATAGTTTTTTACCCTCCGACATTGCTGTGCAAAAAGTCTGGCAGGTTGATGAGGAGGCGCATGCCCGGTTTAGTGCAACTTCGCGCACCTATCATTATTTTATCTCTACTGAAAAGGATCCGTTTGCCACTGAAACGAGTCACAAATACCTGAAACCGCTTGATGTGGATAAAATGAATCAGGCAGCCCAAAAATTATTTAACTACACCGATTTTACCAGCTTTAGCCGGCTGCATACCGATGTGAAAACCAACAACTGCAAAATAATGAAGGCCGAGTGGACGCGGCATGGTGAACGATTACAGTTTACCATTAAAGCTGATCGGTTTTTGCGTAATATGGTGCGCGCAATTGTGGGAACTTTGCTGGAAGTGGGGCAGGGAAAACTTAGTATTGAACAGTTTTGTAAAATTATTGAAAAGCAGGATCGTGGTGCGGCAGGTGCATCAGCGCCGGCCCAAGGATTGTTTTTGGTAGATATTGGTTATCCCGAGAATATTTTCAAATAAGGCCGCATCTAAATCATTAGGGTAATAATCTCATCAAAAACAGAAAAGAAATCAGAAAACTTTCCGGCAGAAAAGATTCTGCGTATATTTGTCAGCGAGTTTGGTTCGATGGTTTATAGCAACTATAAACACGATGAAAAGGGAATTCGGTGAAAATCCGAAACTGTACCCGCAGCTGTAAATCCTAAGCCTGATCATTACTCACGCCACTGTCGGTTCGGCCAATGACGGGAAGGCAATGATCAAAGGGGATAAGTCAGAAGACCTGCCAACAATATAGATGAACGAACTTCGGGAAGAAAGTTTTGGGAATCAATCCATTGATTTCTGCATTTGATTTCCTGTTAATATTAAAAAGGATGAGGTATAAATTTATCTTGTTATTGCTGATTGCCGCCAGTTCGGTGTTTGCACAAGACGTGAAACGTGTAATTTCGCTTGCACCATCGATTACTGAAAATATTTACCTAGTTGGCGGGAAGGATAAACTTGTAGGTTGTACAAGTTATTGCACACTGGCAGTTGAAGATGGTGTTGAGCAAATTGGATCGACAGTGGATGTTAACGTGGAGAAAATTTTTGCGCTGAAACCTGACCTTGTGCTCACCATGAAATTAACCAAACCACAGGATCTAGCTAGCCTTGAAAAGCTGGGATTAAAGGTTCAGGTAATGGAATCACCACGAACATTTGACGAGATTTGTGAGCAAACAATGCAAATTGCGAAGCTGATCGGTAACGAGGATCAGGCAAAAAAGGTAGTAGCCGATGCCAAAGAAAAAGTTACGGAAATTCAGAAGAAGTCAAAACGATTACCATCGTCAAAAATATTCTTTCAGATTGGTGCAAATCCCATTTTTACTGTACTTGATAAAACGTTCATGAATGATTTTATTCTGTACTGTAATGGTGAGAATATTGCCACGGGTCTTGAACACGGAACAATGACACGCGAAAGTATTCTTTTGAAAAACCCGGATGTAATTATTATTGCGGAGATGGGCGGTTTTGGTGTTGAGGAGCAAAAAGTATGGAACAATTACAAAGGAATGGAGGCTGTAAAAAAGAACAAGGTTTTTTTAATTTCTTCAGAGACATCGTGTAGCCCGACTCCTGCAAATTTTGCCAGTGCATTGAAAGATGTTTACCGTTTTGTAAGCGAGTAACAGCAAAATTTCGATAACAGCATATTTTTCGATAATGAATAGAAAATATTTTAAATGGATACTTTTTTTAGCAGCACTTTTGGTGTTGCTGCTGGTGTCGGTTTTGTTTTCGTTGTCATCAGGAGAAGTGAAAATATCGCTCTCGCAGTTGCCACAAATTCTATCAGATAATGGAAGCATTGAATATACTGTTTTAACCAAGATCCGAATTCCACGAATTTTACTCGCCATTGGTGTCGGCGGAGCTTTAAGTCTGTCGGGAGTTGTGTTGCAAGGCATTTACCGCAATCCGCTGGTAGAACCTTATACGCTTGGCATCTCCGGTGGTGCAGCACTTGGCGTGGCCGTTGCTATTGTTTTTGGATTGAATGCGCTGAGCTTTTTCTCACTGCCGGCTTTTGGCTTTGTCGGAGCGCTCTTCACACTTTTTGTGGTTTATTTTTTAAGCATTAAACGCGGTGGTTTAAGCATAAATAGTATGTTATTGATCGGAGTAATGGTCAGTTTCGTGTCTTCGTCAGCCATGATGTTTTTAATGTCTATTTCCACCAGCGATAACCTCCATAATATTGTATTTTGGGTGATGGGATCGTTGGATGAATCAAATAATTCTTTAATAGCAATTGCCTTTTACTCATCGTTGGCCGGACTTGCGATCTCTTACTTTTTTGCACAAACGCTAAATGCACTTCGCCTGGGTGAGGTAAAAGCACGGCACCTCGGAATTAACACCGGACTAGCCATAAAATTGCTGTTTTTTGTGGCTTCATTGCTTACCGGAATTGCCGTTTCGGTGGCGGGTGTAATCGGATTTGTGGGTTTGGTAATTCCACATGTTATACGTCTTGTTATTGGAAACGATTATCGTATTCTTTTAGCAGGTTCGTTTTTGGGAGGTGCTATTTTTCTTATTCTTTCAGATATTATTGCACGAACAATAATATCGCCCAACGAACTGCCTATCGGGGTAATTACAGGTTTTGTTGGGGGATTGGTATTTATAATTGTGCTGAGTCGTTCAAAATCACATTTCAAACTGAATTAGCATGGAGCAGTTTTTTCAGATCAATAATTTTTCCTGCGGATATCCCGGTAAGTTTTTACTGAAGGATGTAGGTTTTGAAGTGACGAAAGGTGATTTTGTAGGAATTATCGGTCCAAACGGTTCGGGAAAAACCACTTTGTTCAGAGGTGTTGCAGGGGAACTTCCGCCTTTAAAAGGGAAAATAGAATTGAAAGGCCAAAATACGCAGAAAATGGGATTGAAACAGCGTGCCCAAAATATTGCCATCGTTACTCAGAATATTGAAATTGGAAGTATGACCGTGGAGGAATATGTGTTGATGGGGCGTATTCCGTACCATAAACAATTCCAGTTTTTCGAAACCAAAGAAGACTTTGCCATTGCTGAAAAATACATCAAACTTACTGGTGTTGAAAAACTGAAAGGTAAATATATGAATGCACTAAGCGGTGGAGAGCAGCAACTGGCAGGAATTGCCCGTGCACTTACACAAGAACCCGATTTGCTTTTGCTTGACGAGCCAACTTCGCATTTAGATATTACGCATCAGGTACAAATACTAAACTTGATACGCCGCCTTAGCCGCGAGTTAGGCCTAACAGTGTTGATGATCATTCACGACCTGAATCTGGCCGGCGAATATTGCGATTCACTGATTATGATGCAGGAAGGACGGATTAGGAAACAGGGACAACCTCTAGAAGTGCTGAATTATAAAGATATTGAGGCCGTGTATGATACAGTAGTTATCACACGCGTTAACCCTGTATCGAATAAACCGGTGGTTTTTCTGGTGTCGGAGGAGGTCATTAAAAAAAGTTAATCCATTGTTTAAGTTCAAGTTTGTCAGTTGCCGATTTTATAAATCGGCATTCTTAATTCAAAATTATATTTGTTGTTTACCCGCTTTAATTTGCTATTAAACAGACTCACAACTCTTTTGCTGTTTTATCAACCGGCTTGTTAATAATTATCAGCTCAGCCAACGCCATCTTTCTTAATTAAATTGTCGATGTTAAAAACACTTGCTTATCTTTGTCAGTGAATTTAGGTTCTTAAAATTTCTGTTTCAGAAATTAGATGAAAAGGGAATCCGGTGAAAAACCGGAGCTGTACCCGCAGCTGTAAATCCTATCTGTCGTTTGACGGATTGTGTTATTGAACTACACGCCACTTCCCGGCAATAAAGGGAGGGAAGGCATCAATAACCGGGATGAGCCAGAAGACCTGCCATAAATTCAACAGTTATAAATTAAGCTTCGGGATAAAAAGCTTGAGAAATATTTCAATATTTTTCACCGATTATCCAAAGCTCCTTAAAAATGTTGTAATGAGGAGGTTTGTTATTTTAGGGTTTTTAATGGTTGCCATAGTGGCGTGTGTTGTAGCGCAAAAACCATTTACTATTCTTGATACTGTTCATGTTGAAGAGGTGGTTAGTTACGGGAAGTTACAGAAATACCAGTCGGGTGCCAAAATCGAACGTATCAACGCCAAACAGTTTTCACTGGCACAGGATGGGAATCTTGAGCAATTGCTGTCGCGTAGTTTGCCTATTGCTTTTAAAACCAATGCCGGAGGTTTGGCAACAATTCGTATTCGGGGCTCGGCGCCCGATCATACCAGTTTTAATTTTGGCGGGATAAATATTAATTCGCTTACACTGGGCCATTCCAATGTAAACAATGTACCTATTTACCTATTCGATAATATTGGTGTGCAGTTTGGAAGTGCCAGTTCTGTAAACGGCTCGGGAAGTATTGGCGGAGCCATTCATTTAGGCCTGCAAAACAACTGGGCCAGAGGTTTTAAGGCCGAAGCCCGCATTGCAAACGGATCGTTTGGTGAGCAGCTTTACGGCACAAAACTCTTTTGGGGAAACGGAAAGTTTGAAGCTGTTACACGTGCATATTATTATGCGAAAACCAATGATTTCAAATTTACGAACCCCAACTACCGCGATTTTGAAAACGATATTTTTGAAATAGAAGATACGCAGCACAATGCCGCTATTGAAAATATGGGATTACTGCAGGAGCTGAATTATAAGTTCAACAAGAATGAGTTTTTTATATTTAATGTTTGGTTGGAAAAAGACTGGCATCTTGTTCAGCAAAACATGCAAACCAACCTTAGTAATCCGGATTTACGCGAAGAATACAAAGATGACCATGTACGTATCTGGACAGGTTATAAAAACCGCAAAAATCCCTTCAAATTCGAAATTAACGGCGGATATGTATATGATAATGCCGTTAGCAACGAAAATACTTCCGATACTATTACAACCCAACGCATAATTGGCGAGGCATTTGTTGAACACGATTTTTCGCCCAATGCCAGCTACAAAGCCGGAGCAAAAGCTACCCGTATTTATCCCACGGTTTATGCTTATTCCGAATTGCTGAAACACGAGAATCGGGTAGATTTGTATGCTTCGTACTACCAACGTTTCTTTAATCGTTTAACTGCAACTCTGAATTTACGCTACGGTTATGTAACCGATTACGATGTGCCGTTTACTCCGTCGTTTGGATTGAATTACATGGTACTTTCAAAAGAAAAGTATGTACTCAGGTTTACCGGAAATGTTGCACGGAGTTATCGTGTTCCAACGTTTAACGACCGCTTTTGGGTGCCCGGCGGAAATCCCGACCTGAATCCCGAAAAAGGAATGAGTTATGAATTCGGTTCAAAGTGGAGCTACTGTGTGGGAACCATTTCCGGAAATATAAAACTGAATGCTTTCCTGATGAATGTGGACGACTGGATTTTGTGGAAAAACGGCGGTTCTTACTGGTATGCCGCAAATGTGGAAAATGTACAAAGTAAAGGGCTGGAGTTTATGACGGATTGGGATTATACTATCTGGGGATTGAAAGCGAATTCGGGGCTAAATTATACTTATACTTCCGCAGAGCGAAAAGAGTCGGAGAATAACACGAATGCACTCAACCGACAGCTGGAATATGTACCACTTCATGCCGGTAATTTTTTCACAACGGTAGCTTATAATAAATTCGATTTTACGATTGACGGAAGTTACACGGATGAGCAATTCACTGACGAGGAGCAGAAAAATATTCTCGATGCTTATTTTCTTATGAATGTGGCTGTTGGTTACAACTGGATAATCGACAGCAAGAATCAAATCCGAATTAACGGAATGATCAACAACTTACAGGATACCAATTATCAGTCGAGTTGGGGCTACGCCATGCCCGGCATTGCCTACCGATTAAGTATTACATATAAATTCAACTAAAAAACAAATTGCAAAATGAAAAACCGATTTAAAATTTTGATGTTTTTGGCCGTGTTGGCTATTGCTTTCACTGCTTGCGATGATGATGAAAGTTTAGATATAACGCTGGGCTTTTCTTTCTCACCTGAAGAAAATATTCAGGTTGGAGATACCGTTTATTTTACAAACAATTCGTTGTCGAATATGGATGTTGTTTATACCTGGGATATGGGAGATGGAACAACGTTAAATGATGAATCAGTAGAGCATGTTTATTCCGAGCCAGGTATTTATGATGTAACTTTAAGTGTGAAGGAAGGGCAATCCGAAAAATATGTTAGCCAACAAATAAATGTTGATGCCAACCTTGCTTACATTGTTAACGCCGGAAGCTGGTCGGGAGATAAATCGACCATTACGGCATACAATAAATATACCGATAAGGTGGTTAATCAGTATTACAATTCAGCAAACGGATTGGACATCACTTCAAATATTCAGTTTGCCTACAACTATAACGGCGAAATTTATATGACGGGAAATACTGCCGATCAGATCTTTTGGGTTGATGCTAAAACATTTGAGCAGACTGAAAATGGAATCACCGATCAGATTGTGAGCCCTCGCAATTGTCAGGCGCTGGGCGATTACCTGTATGTTTCATGCTGGGGAGGTGCGGTGTATGCCGATCCTACTTTGTCGTACATTGCAAAAGTGGATTTAACTACAAATGAAGTTGTAACTACAATTCCGGTGCATTATGGCCCCGAAGGTTTGGCTATTGTCGGAAACAAATTGTATGCTGCATTAAATTATACGAATCGTGTAGCAGTAGTCGATTTGGATACGGAAGAGGTTTCATATATCGATCTTCCCGAAGGCAACATTCCTTCGTATTTTGAAAAGGATGAGCAGAATAATCTGTATATCAATCTGGGAGTTGCTTATGGCGATGAAACCACTCAAACGGGAATCGGTTACATCAATACTTCTACCGATGAATTTGAGGCCAAATATGATTTGGAAGGAGTAAGCAGTATGAACTACGTTGATGTTTTTGAGTTTAATGATGACTTCTCGAAATTGTATATAGTAACTACCGGCGGATATGGAATGCCCGGTGGTGTATCAGTATTTGATGTGGCATCAAAAAGTTTCGAAGCCGAGAAATTCATAGATGGAGTGAATGGCCTGAATGGGTTGGGTTACTACGACAATAAATTGTTTTGTTTCTTTTCTGACAATGTAACTTCAAATGGTTCAGTAATAACATACTCATCCGACGGAACAGAGCTGAATGAATACGAAACAGGTATTGCGCCATTCATGCTTTTGGATGTTGAATAAACAATAAAAAAATTAAAAATATTCTGCCTTTATCTGCTGTTGGCCTGCTTCTTAGGATTATCGGCCTTTGCCAAAGGCGGAGAAAAGGTTACTGTTGAAATAGATTTTGGATCGGTAAATCATCCAAAACTGAAAATCGAAACAAATTGGGAAAAAGGGCTTTCTGTTTTGGAAGCCCCCATTTTGTTGATTAGGCGAAGCATTTGAATTGTCAGTTGAAAAAACAAAGTATGGCACAAATCACATTTATAACAGGCGGTCAACGATCAGGGAAAAGTAGTTTTGCTCAAAAACGTGCAGAAGAAAGTTCGGCGTCTCCGGTATATCTGGCAACTGCACGTATCTGGGACGAAGATTTTCATAAGCGCGTAAAACGCCATCAGTCCGATAGGGGCGAACAGTGGATAACAATTGAAGAAGAAATCGAGATTAGCAAACACGTCCTGACAGGAAAAACAGTGCTGCTTGATTGTATTACGCTGTGGTTAACAAACATTTTTTATCAGAATAAGAATGATGTGGATACCAGCCTTGAACTGGCCAAACGTGAGTGGAATAAATTTATTAACCAGAACATGGAGCTTTTTGTGGTAAGCAACGAATTGGGAATGGGAGTTCATCCTGAAAATGAAATGGCCCGCAAATTTGCCGATCTGCAAGGCTGGATGAACCAGTACATTGCACAAACGGCCAACGAAGTTTTTCTTATGGTTTCCGGAATACCTATACAAGTGAAAGCCTCCCCCGACCCGCACAAAGGAGAGGGTTACGAAGCGTCTTATGCTTAAATTTTAATACTGCACTAAATGTATATAACCCATAAATGATGGAAGAAAAAATAAAGAACGCAATTGCAGACAACAAACATGCTACCAATGTTGAAGGGAAGAAAAAGTCTCCCCTTTGGGGAGATTTAGAGGGGCTTCTTCAACACAAAATAGATAACAAAACCAAGCCACTTGGTTCGCTTGGTGTGCTTGAAGAGATTGCCCTTCAAGTCGGGCTGGTACAAAATACATTGTCGCCAAAAATTGAAAATCCGGCGCACCTGGTTTTTGCCGCCGATCATGGTTTGGCCGACGAAGGAATTAGTCCGTACCCCAAAGATGTAACCTGGCAAATGGTAATGAATTTTTGTGCAGGAGGTGCATCCATCAATGTTTTCTGTCGTCAGAACGAAATGGAACTAAAGGTTTTTGATGTGGGGGTTGATTATGATTTTTCTGAAAACCTGCCGGTAGTAAATGCCAAAATTGCTCGTGGTACTTGTAACATGCGAAAAGAACCAGCCATGACAATTGGAGAGTGCCGGGCAGCAATGGAAGTCGGGTGTAAAGCCGTTCGTGTTGAGGTCGCCAAGGGTTGCAATACCGTCGCTTGTGGCGAAATGGGAATTGGGAATACCTCTTCTTCATCGCTGTTAATGCACAAATTTACAGGTCATCCTATTGAAGATTGCACCGGACGTGGATCAGGTTTGGGAGATAAGCAGCTAGATCGGAAAACAAGAATATTAAAAGAAATTTCAGAAAAATATGATCCTCAATCGGCTGAGGAAGTTTTAACCACATTTGGAGGCCTGGAAATTGCTGCAATGACCGGCGCCTACCTCGAAGCAAAAAAGCAAAATATGATCATCCTTATCGATGGTTTTATTTCTACTGCCGCTCTCTTAACAGCTATTCAGTTTGATGCTTCAGTAAAAGAAAATTGTATCTTTTGCCACAGTTCCGACGAAAAAGGGCATAAATTAATGTTGGAATTTCTGGGCGTAAAACCTTTGCTTCAGTTGGGAATGCGCCTGGGCGAAGGAGGAGGTGCAGCGGTGGCATTGCCTTTGGTAAAATCTGCTGTAAATTTCCTGAATGAGATGAGTAGTATGGAAGATGCCGGTGTAAGTAACAAAGAATAGCAGGCTGATTAAAGCCAACTATATGAAAAACGAAATCAAAATATTCCTTACCGCCCTGATGTTTTACACCCGTATTCCGGTTGGCCACATCCAAGGCTGGTCGGAGAAAATGCTCAACAAATCAACACGGTACTTCCCCATAATCGGATGGATTGTGGGAGGAGTGGGGCACTGGTTTTTTCAATGTTCGGAGTAATACTACCGGTGTCAGTGGCTGTGGTTCTGAGTATGGTTGCAACTATTTTGTTAACCGGAGCTTTTCATGAGGATGGATTTGCCGATTTCTGCGATGGTTTTGGCGGCGGATACACCCCCGAGCGTATTTTGGAAATCATGAAAGACAGTCGTATCGGCACTTATGGAACTGTTGGTATATTGTTTGTCCTGGTCGCGAAATTCCTGTCTCTAATGCACCTGGAACCCACAAGAATACCATTAATCTTAATCGCAGGACACGCCATTAGCCGTGTTTTTCCGGTTCTACTTATTTATTCATCAAAATATGCACGCCTTGATGCAAGTAGCAAAACAAAACCTGTAGGGAAGGCCGATTCGCTGTTTTCATTGTTATTTGCTCTGATAACGGGTTGCATTTCGTTGGTATTTCTCGAGTGGCAGGAGGTAGTGCTGGCAGTGGCGGTATTGCTAATTGTAACATTCTTCTTCCGAAATTACATAACACGAAAATTAGACGGCTACACCGGTGATGTATTGGGCGCGTTGCAACAACTTTGCGAAGTGTTTTTCTATTTGTGTATTCTCGCTTATCAGAATTCTTTATGAATATCTATGCGATCCGACATACGCGTGTAAATGTAAAGGCTGGCATTTGTTACGGGCAAACTGATGTTGATGTGGCCGGCTCGTTTTACGAAGAACAGAAAAAGCTGGCGCAGGAAATTAAAAGTGTAAACTTTGATCAAATATGGTCCAGTCCGCTCATCCGCTGCCGGAAATTGACTGAAAGTCTTTTCGTGCAAACCGATATTAAATACGATTCACGTTTAAAAGAACTAAATTTTGGAGATTGGGAAATGCAATCATGGGATGATATTTACGCCGGTCGTGAAGGAAAGTGCTGGATGAATAATTATAAAATACAGGCTACAAAAAATGGCGAGTCTTATCCGGAAATGATGAAGCGTGTTTCCGCGTTTATCAACGAAATAAAGAAATATAATACTAAAAATATTGCCGTCGTTACCCATGCCGGAGTCATTCGTATTCTAAAAAGTGTAATTGAAGGAGTACCCATTGGCGATTTGTTTGAAAATTTTAAACCGCCCTATGGCAGCGTTACTATATTGGAGATTAAGAAGCATGAATAAGATACAAAAATACCGCCCTATAATGTTTGTCGGTACCGGCTCCGATGTTGGGAAAAGTGTAATAAATGCCGGATTCTGCCGTATTTTTAAACAGGATGCGTTGTCTCCGGCTCCGTTTAAAGCACAAAACATGTCGCTCAATAGTTTTCCTACTTCTGATGGTTTGGAAATTGGCCGTGCTCAGGCAGTTCAAGCCGAAGCATGTGGTATTGATTGCCGGGTTGAAATGAATCCTGTGCTGTTGAAACCAACAAGTTACATGGATTCGCAAATTGTGTTGAATGGTAAACCATGGGCCAATAAATCAGCCAAAGCATATTTTAACGAAACCGATCGCGATTTTCTGTTTAGCGAAGCCATGAATGCATTTTCGCACCTGGAAGCGGAATTTAACCCGATTGTTGTAGAAGGAGCAGGAAGTATCTCGGAAGTAAATCTTTGGGAAAAGGATATTACAAATATGCGGGTTGCGGTGGAGAAAAATGCCGCAACTTACCTTATTGCCGATATTGACAAAGGTGGTGTTTTTGGTAGCGTATACGGAACAATGCTTTTGTTGCCCAAGCAAGAGCGTAAGCTGGTGAAAGGAATAATCATTAATAAATTCAGGGGCGATATTTCCCTGTTTGAAGATGGTGCTAAAAAACTGGAGGAGCTTTGTGGGGTGCCGGTAGTTGGCATTATTCCGTACTTTCGCGATATTTATATTGATGATGAGGATTCGGTAGTAGTTGATAAAAAGCAGTTTAAAGCCGTGGAAGGGAAGACCAATATTGCGGTGGTGCTTTTACCACACATGTCGAATTTTACTGATTTTAATTATTTGGAGCACTTACCGGAAGTTAACCTGTTTTATGCGGCATCGCCTGAAGATATCGATAAGGCAGATATTGTAATTTTGCCTGGCTCAAAAAATACTATTGCCGATGTTTTATTTCTTCAGAAACGTGGAATGGCATCTGCCGTAAAAAAAGCTCACCAGCAAGGAAAAGCTGTTTATGGAATTTGTGGTGGTTTTCAGATGATGGGCGAGTGGATTGCCGATCCGCACCATGTTGAAGGTCAAATAGGAAAAGTTCCCGGTCTGGGAATTTTACCGGTAGAGACAATTCTTACCGAAGAAAAAGTGACAGAGCAATGTTCGTTTATTTTTCAAAACGAAGAGGAAGGCAAAGGTTACGAAATTCATATGGGCGAAACGATTGCCAAAAAATTGAGCCCTACCTGTATTGTAAATGGCCAAAAGGAGGATGGTTATTACCTTTGTGAAAGAACCTGGGGAACCTACATTCATGGTATTTTTGATAATAATAAAGTGGTGAGCCGAATTTTGAAAGCAGCGGGAAAGCAATCTGTTAGTGCATTCGATTTTCAACAATTTAAAGAAGAGCAATACGATAAACTGGCCAAACTGATTAGGGAAAACGTAGATATTGGATATATTTATAAATCGATGGAAATTGAGTGAAAACCTCGAAATTATCGTGCCTCTTCTGGCAGGATTTACCCTCGACTGCCTAATTGGCGATCCGCACTTTTTACCGCACCCGATTCGTTTGTTTGGTAAAGCAATTTTATTTGGAGAAACGAAATTAAACCGGGGAACCCATAAAAAAATAAAGGGAGCAATCCTGTCTTCCATATTAATAATTAGCACATTCTTTATTTTCAAATTGGGCTTATTGGCATTGTCTGAATTTCAGAATTTATTCTTAATCGTTTCTTCCATTTTTGTTTTCTACGGTTTAGCCAATCGGTCGTTGATACAAGAGGCGCTTCGGGTAATCTTTAAATTGGAAAAAGAAGGACTGGAATCAGGGAGGGTGCAATTATCGTTGATTGTTGGGCGTGAGACCGCACAGTTAAACGAAAATCAGATTCGAACTGCCGTTTTGGAAACGCTGGCCGAAAATCTCAGCGACGGCGTAATTGCTCCCTTGTTTTTCTATACAGTTGGTGGTGTGCCTGCCATGTTTGCTTATAAAATGGCCAATACTCTCGACTCGATGATAGGTTATAAAAATGAGCGTTACAAAGAGTTTGGCTTTTTTGCTGCAAAACTTGATGATGTGTTGAATTTTATTCCGGCAAGATTGACGGCTGTTTTAATGGCGACAATAAGTTTTAGTTTTCGAGGATTCAAATTTATCTTTCGCTATGGCAAAAAACATGCAAGCCCAAATGCAGGGTACCCCGAGGCAGCGTTGGCCGGTATTCTTGATTGTCGTTTTGGAGGTACTAATCGCTATCATGGTAAAGTAATAAACAAACCTATTATTGGAGAAAATTCCCGGCTTGTAACGAAGAATGATGTTTATAAATCTTGTGTAATTAATGGAGCTGTAGCGTTGGTTTTTCTTGTTTGTTTTATCGTATGGTTGGTGTAAACTAAAAAAGGACGGGTCAACACCCATCCTTTTCACTAACTAAACCAATAAAACTAATCAAACCTAAACTTATGAACTAAAACTTATGGTACAAATGTACGTCGTTTCTATGAGATAAAGATTACCCAAATGTTAAGTCGTGTTTAGTCTAATTGTAAAAATTTATCAACGATAGAGGCTGTTTATGATTTGAATAAAGTTTTGTTTGTGTCAAAAAGAAAATAAGAAAGGGTATTGCTGTCAAAAAGGTAATGGCGTGTAGAGGTGTTTAAACAAAAAAAGGACGGGTCGATACCCATCCTTTTCACTAACTAAACCAATAAAACTAATCAAACCTAAACTTATGAACTAAACTTATAACACAAATGTAGGGTGAATCTATGAATATGAGGTTAATCGGATGTTAAATAATGTGCTCAATAACATATTTTAACTTTATGGCTCTTCAATGAAATCTATTTGTTATGCCAGTTTAGGTTTGTATTACTCAGTTAATCAGTGGGATATGTTGTGTTTTTTGAGATTGGGTGAAATTATTTGTTTTTTTAATAAAGAAGATTTCGAATTAATGCAGATGTTAACTACGTATTAATTTGAATAGAAACAATCAAACTATTTCAAATCAATCATCATAAAAAAATGGGTCTTCCAAATTTTACACTTAAAACAGTTGCCGAATAAACAGATGGAAGTTAATTTAAAAAAGTAGGTAAATAGTATGATGTTGGTCTTTTACTGGATTAGGATTGAAATAGAAAAACTGTAGCCGGATGAAATGTATTGTAGGGGTGAGTGAAGAGTTTCTACTAGGGTTTGTGATTCGAAAAGGGGAAAACAAAAAAAGGACGGGTCAACACCCATCCTTTTCACTAACTAAACCAATAAAACTAATCAAACCTAAACTTATGAACTAAAACTTATGCTACAAAGATAAGGTGCGAATGTGAACCGGAGGTTACCCGAATGTTAAAAAATGTGTTTTATAACATATTTTAAATCTATCTGGTCTTCAAGAAAATCTATCGTGTGGAAATTGAATATGGAGGCGGCTTGAATAGATAATTTGTGTTTGGTGTAAACTAAAAAAAGGACGGGTCAACACCCATCCTTTTCACTAACTAAACCAATAAAACTAATCAAACCTAAACTTATGAACTAAAACTTATGCTGCAAAGGTATGCTGAAAAACATATCCTCTGGCTAAATATCACCAAAAAGTGAATAGAAATACATATTTTTTAACAAACGCTTAAGCTTTAAAAAAAAATTTAAAAACAAAAGCAACAAAAAGCCCGCTGCAATCTGCAGCGGGCTTTTTGGGTTTATCATTAATCAGTTTTATTCGTCCTCGTCGGTGGTTTTGCTTTTATCATCATCCGCAATTGATTCGCGCATAGTGGTGTCAGCCATAATATTTTTGTATTTCATATAATCCATAATTCCCAGATTTCCACTTCGGAATGCTTCCGCAATTGCCAGTGGAACCTGAACCTCAGCTTCAATAACTTTTGCACGTGCTTCCTGTGCTTTAGCAATCATTTCCTGCTCAAGTGCAATTGCCATGGCACGGCGTTCCTCTGCTTTTGCCTGCGCAATATTTTTGTCAGCCCCAGCTTGGTCCATCTGTAGAACAGCTCCAATGTTTTTACCAATATCAATATCGGCAATGTCAATAGAAAGTATTTCGAATGCTGTTCCGGCATCCAGTCCTTTTTCAAGCACAACACGTGAAATAAAATCAGGATTTTCCAG
Organism: Draconibacterium halophilum; assembly: GCF_010448835.1. Taxonomy (NCBI): domain Bacteria; kingdom Pseudomonadati; phylum Bacteroidota; class Bacteroidia; order Marinilabiliales; family Prolixibacteraceae; genus Draconibacterium; species Draconibacterium halophilum. The sequence goes on along the minus strand of NZ_CP048409.1, from coordinate 3,775,550 downwards.
CACTGCTTTGTGTGAATGCGATGATCCTATTGAGGAAACAATACCTTCACCAACACGGGCAAGAACAGTTTCTTCTCCTGCACCACCTACCAATTGCTTAATGTTGGCGCGAACGGTTACCCTGGCTTTTGCAATCAGCTGAATACCGTCTTTTGAAACAGCAGTTACAGGAGGTGTGTTAATTACTTTCGGATTCACCGACATCTGAACGGCTTCAAAAACATCGCGGCCTGCCAGATCAATTGCTGTAGCCATATTAAAAGGCAACTCAATATTTGCTTTTGCTGCAGATACCAACGCATGAACAACTCTTGCCACGTGGCCACCAGCCAGGTAATGCGCTTCCAGGGCATCGCGACTTAAATCAACATCGGCCTTGGCCCCTTCAATCATTGCGCGAACAATCACTCCCGGAGGAACTTTTCTGAAACGCATTAAAAATAATTGGATCAGCGAGATTCGTACGCCTGATACCAATGCTGAAAACCATAATCCTATCGGGATAAAATAAAGGATTATAAAAAGTAAAACGATTGACCCGATGATTAATCCCCAGGCACCTAATGCTTCTACCATATTTTTATTTCTTTAAAGGTTCAACGATAATTTTATTGAAATCTATTTTTAGAATTTTTATTTCGGTATTGTGATCGATAAATGATCCGGTGGATTGAGCTTCAACTATTTCTCCGTTAACTTTTATTTTGCCCATTGGAGCAAGCCGGCCAATTGATTTGCCTGTATCGCCAACAACAATTTTTTCCTTATTAATAAGCTCTAATTTTCCATCGATGTTTTTTTCCAGAATCATCTTTTTTCCTGTTCGCGATTTGAAAAAGTAGTAAATCATTGCAGGGGCAAGGATGAGTACAATGGCAAGAGTTATAAAACCGGGAAGTACTCCGTATTCGGCAAACGCCACATACACTGCTCCTCCTAAAAGAAGAAAACCGCCAATTCCGGCGATGGTAACTCCGGGGATCACTGCAAACTCGATGAGTAGCAGTATCAGGCCGAGAAGAATAAGCAAAATAATAGCAAGAATGCTCATATGTTTTAATCAATAGTTGCGTTTAATTCGCGCTCGATTAGTGCATCTTTCAATGGTTTTAGTGCATCAAATGCTCCTTTTTTTACATCGCATTTGCCTTTGTAATGAACCAGCATAGTACATTGCGTGGCCTGCTCGTAACCATGGCTGCAAACATCAATCAAAGCGTCAATCACATAGTCGAACGAGTGTACATCGTCGTTATGCAAAGTCAGGAAATTCTCTTCAACAACTCCTTCTCTAAAATCATCTTTTTGGATTTTTTTAGTCTCTTTCTGCGTCATTTGTCGTTTGTAATTTCTTTTGCTTCATTCAAAGTTATTCTTTTTCCGTTAAAATACGGTACAACATAGGCATCTTCTATACCTTCCCGGCGCACTTGTTCCTGCATTTTTACTGCATCACCATAGTTCGTAAGGTTTCCGGTTGTGTACACAACAATGCCATTTTCGTCGGTGTAATTTTCAATTTTACGAATATAAGATAACTTGTCGAATAATCGTTTTACATAGGCCGGTAAACCGCGGCTGTATGCGCCTAGTTGTATCTTGTATATCAATTCATCTTCGGGCGTTTGGTCGTTTTCGTTTGTTGAGCTTCGCTTTGTAGTAGCAATTGACGGTGCCACCAGAATAATAGAATCCGGTTCTTCCGGAGTTGAACTGGCATTATAAGCAGCTAAATATTCATCAGCCTGTTTGTGGAATGCCTGTTTTTCTTCGTAGGAAGCACTTTGCCAGTAGGCATTTTCTTTCTGTTGCGATTTTAGCAGCAATTCCTCTGAAGCTTCACGGAGTTGAAAAATATTTATCTCTTTATCAAGAATTTGTTTGCCCAAGGTTTGCCGCTCGGTATATGACGTTGCGGAGCCATATTTTTTTCGGAGTTCATCGGTTTCGCTAATTGTTTGCTCCAGCTCTTCTTGTTTGGCCCTTCCCTCTGTGTATAATTTTAATCCTTTTTTAGTTTTGAAAAAAGTAGTGTCGGGATAAGTGATCTCTGCATTAACGACGAAATTTATCGGCTCTGCTAATACTGCAATTTGTTCTTCAATAGCTTCCGGTTCAGCTACGGTTGAGTCGATAATTGTTGAGTCAGTTAAAACTGAATCGATTGTGGTAAAACTTTCTGTTGAATCAGTTGCTTCTGCTGCAATTGCTGTTTCGCCAATAACCGGGTTAAATGATTCGGGTTCCGATTCGCGTGGCACTGCTGTTGGCAGCATATCCGTTTCAGCAGTTTCAATTACCTCTTCTTCATGTTGCGCAAACGGATTAATTTTATCGCGGCACATCTGCATTTTTTCAGCAAGACCAACTTCTTGAGCCGTTGTATTATCGGTTTTTTCTTTGAATAAATTATAGTGTTTTAATGCCTCGTCCCAGCGGTTTTTTGCGTGGTACTGAACGGCAATATAATAATCGGTTTTTAATGGAGATTCACCCAAGCTTCCATTCAGCAGGGAAATGATTTCGTTGGTGCCGTAATGACCGTTTTCAGTGCGGCAGGCACCATAATAGTAATTAACCATCAGGTGGTCAGGGTTTTCATCCAGTAGCTTTTTAAGAATGAGCTCGGCATCAGCAAACTTGCCTTCTTCATACAAATGAATGGCTTGTGTAAGCAGATTTTCCTGGTTGCCTCCAAAAATGTTGTTGGATGCAAACAAAAAAACAGAGAGTATTGTTAGTAGTGCTGTTAGCTTTCTAAAAATCATAGTAAAAACCCGTTCTTTTTTGTGCATGTAAATCTACAAAAAAATGTATTTTTTCAGAGATTAAATTAAACTGAAGTAGCAGCTAAGATAAAGAATAGAACTGAAATTTATCATTTATTAAACTATATTTGTAAAATTGATTAATTCGTAAGACATGGCAGATTTAAAAGTTGGAGATAAGGCACCGGAATTTGAAGGTAAAAATCAAAATGGAGAGAAGATCGCACTAAAGGATTTTGCCGGCAAAAAACTGATACTTTATTTCTATCCGAAAGACAATACTCCCGGTTGTACGGCCGAATCGTGTAATTTAAACGACAACTACGACGCGTGGTTGGAAAAGGGTTTTGAAGTAGTGGGAGTGAGCCCCGATAGTGAAAAATCGCATCAGAAATTTATTGAAAAATTTGGCTTTAAATTCGACCTTATTGCCGATACCGAAAAAGAAATTCTGCAGGCATTTGGCGCGTGGGGTTTGAAGAAAAACTATGGCAGAGAATACATGGGCGTATTGCGTAAAACCTTTGTAATTGATGAAGAGGGCGTAATCGTCGATATTTTTGAAAAAGTAAAAACGAAAGACCACACCAATCAAATAATTGAATCATTAAATCTATAACCTAAGCTGAACATGACAAAAGAGGAGAGAGCTGAAATGAACAAAGAAAAGCTGAAAGCACTTCAGCTGACAATGGATAAAATTGAAAAGAGCTATGGAAAAGGCTCGATAATGCGTATGGGCGATCGGGCCGACGAAGATGTCCCCGCTATTTCATCCGGATCGATTGCGCTTGATGTGGCATTAGGTGTAGGCGGATTTCCAAAGGGCCGTGTAGTTGAGATTTATGGTCCTGAATCATCAGGTAAAACAACCTTGGCAATCCATGCAATTGCAGAGGCTCAAAAAGCCGGTGGAATTGCAGCGATGGTTGATGCCGAGCACGCTTTTGATCCATATTATGCACGTAAACTGGGGGTTGATATCGACGAGCTTTTAATTTCGCAACCCGACAACGGCGAGCAGGCATTGGAAATTACTGATAACCTGATTCGTTCAGGAGCTTTGGATATTGTTGTAATCGACTCGGTGGCAGCATTAACACCAAAAGCGGAATTGGAAGGCGAAATGGGAGACTCAAAAATGGGGCTTCAGGCACGTTTGATGTCGCAGGCACTGCGTAAACTTACGGCCAACATTAACAGAACAAAAACCTGTTGCATTTTTATTAACCAGTTGCGCGAAAAAATTGGTGTAATGTTCGGTAATCCTGAAACTACTACCGGTGGTAACGCACTTAAATTTTATGCATCGGTGCGGTTGGATATTCGCCGAATTGGCCAGGTTAAAGATGGTGATGAGGTGAGTGGTAACCACGTTCGTGTGAAAGTGGTGAAAAACAAAGTGGCACCGCCATTCCGCAAAGCTGAATTTGATATTATGTATGGCGAAGGAATTTCTAAATCAGGCGAAATTATTGATTTGGGCGTTCAGTATAATATTATAAAAAAGAGTGGATCGTGGTTTAGCTATGGCGAAACAAAATTGGGTCAGGGACGCGAAACAGTGCGTAGTTTGATTCTTGATAATCCCGAGCTGGCTCAGGAGTTGGAAACGAAAATTATTGAAGCCATTACCGGACCCACAACCACAGAATAGATAAAACTGATATAGACAGAATATACCGGGTGAATTGATTCTGTCGATTCATCCGTTTTTTTTTATTAGACAGACAAAGATTGAGTAATTTTTACAACTATTAATTTATAAAATATCCCGTATGAAAGTGTTGAAGTTTGGTGGAACATCCGTAGGTTCCGCCGCAAACATTAAACGAGTAAAGGACATTGTCCTCAACCAGAATGACGATGTTGTTGTGGTAGTTTCCGCTCTTGGCGGTATAACCGATAAAATTCTAATGGCAGCTCACAATGCTGCCTCAGGTACAGGCGACTTTCATACGGAATTTACGGAAATCAAGAGAATACACGATGATACTATTCGCGAACTTTTTAACGGATCGGGGCGGTAAAAGATAATGTTGATGCCTTGCTCGACGAATTGGAGAAATTGCTTACCGGTATTACTTTGGTGGGCGAGTTAACAACAAAAACACTCGACCGTATTGCTGGTCTTGGCGAGCGTATTTCGTCACATATTGTTGCTGAATTTATTGGTTGTCCCAGAAAAGATTCTTCCGAATTTATTCAAACTGATAGCAACTTTGGCAAAGCAACTGTTGATTTTGAAGTGACCAACATCAAAATTCAGGAAACTTTTGCAGGTTTTAAAGGAGCAGCAGTTGTACCCGGTTTTATTTCAAAAAATGCGAAAGGCGAATTTACCACGCTTGGTCGTGGTGGTTCCGATTTTACTGCATCTATTCTTGCTGCAGCCCTCGATGTTCAAATTCTGGAAATCTGGACTGATGTAAACGGATTTATGACTGCCGATCCGCGTGTTATTCGCAAAGCATATACCATTCCCGAGATTTCATACTCGGAGGCAATGGAGCTTTCGCATTTTGGTGCCAAAGTAATTTATCCACCAACAATTCTTCCGGTTTACCAAAAGGGAATTCCAATTCAGATTAAAAATACTTTTGATCCTGAAAACTCCGGAACCAAGATCGTTAAAGGTGTAAGAAATGGATTTGATCGGCCGATTAAAGGTATTTCATCTATTTCCGGAATTACACTGGTTACTTTGCAAGGGATTGGGATGGTTGGTGTCACAGGTATTTCAATGCGTTTATTTACTGCGCTGGCTAAAGTGAATGTAAATGTGATTCTGATCTCACAGGCTTCTTCTGAGAATTCAATTAGTGTGGCCATTGAAGAAAAAGCGCTTGATGTAGCAGAAGCTGCAATTCGCGAAGAATTTGAAAAAGAGATTTCGGGTGGACAGGTAAATAAAATTGAGCTCGAGAGTGGTGTTTCTGTTGTTGCTATTGTTGGGGGGAATATGAAACACACCACCGGTATTGCCGGAAAGCTATTCTCCACCATGGGGAAAAGTGGTGTCAATATTATTGCTATCGCGCAGGGGGCTTCGGAGTTAAATATTTCGTGGGTAGTTAAAAATGAAGACCTGCGGAAAACTCTTAATGTGGTGCACGAATCTTTCTTCCTGTCGGAGAATGTGGAGTTGAATATTTTCCTGATGGGAATAGGTACTGTTGGAGGGAATTTACTCGATCAGTTAAAACAACAGCAGGAGCGTCTTTTAAAAGAAAATCATTTACGATTGAAGTTAACCGGAATAGCCAATTCTAAAAAAATGCTTTTCAACCGTGATGGGATTGAAATAGAGACTTTTAAGGCACAACTCGATGCTTCGGAGAACAAATCTTCGCTGCAAGGCTTTGTTGACGAAATAAAGGACATGAACATTTATAACTCGGTGTTTGTGGATTGTACTGCCAACGATGAAGTTGCCGACCTTTACAAAGATATTTTAAGCTCAAATGTTTCCATTGTTACCGCCAATAAAGTGGCGGCTTCATCGGAGTACGACAACTACGCCGAACTGAAGAAAATCGCCAAAAAGAAAGGTGTAAAATTCCTTTTTGAAACCAATGTTGGTGCGGGACTCCCAATTATAAATACATTGAACGATCTGGTAAATTCAGGCGATAAGGTTTTAAGAATTGAAGCGGTTCTTTCAGGTACACTGAACTATATTTTTAATACAATTTCAACAGAAATTCCATTGAGTAAAACCATTAAACTGGCCAAGGAAGAAGGATATTCTGAACCCGATCCCCGTGTCGACTTAAGTGGTGTTGATGTGGCGCGTAAAATTCTGATTCTTGCCCGAGAGTCGGGATATCGTATTGAAATGGATGATATTTCAATCAACCGTTTTGTCCCCGAAGAACTTTTTGCCGGTAGTCTTGACGAGTTTTGGACGGGAGTACAGGAACTGGATGCCAAGTTTGAAACGGAACGAAAAAGGCTGGTAATTGAAAATAAAAAGTGGCGTTTTGTGGCTAAATTCGAAAACGGTAAAGCCGAAGCCGGATTGCAAGAGGTAGATTCATCTCATCCGTTTTACGACCTTGAAGGAAGTAACAATCTGGTGATGTACACAACCGAGCGCTACCAGGAATTTCCGATGCTGATTAAAGGCTACGGAGCCGGAGCTTCGGTAACCGCCGCCGGTGTTTTTGCGGATTTAATAAAAGTGTCGAACATTTAGAACAATTTTGCCATTAAAGGCTTTGATAAAAAAACAGTGTAAAAACTTTGAAGATCGGTTGTTAACTGCTGTCTCCTGACATCGCTCTTCTACTATTTTCTGAATAAAATGAAACACATAATTATACTTGGCGATGGTATGTCGGACGAGCCACTCGCAGCATATGGCGGAAAAACTCCGCTTCAAATGGCCAATAAGCCACACATCGATTGGTTGGCAAAAAACGGTCAGTCAGGCTTATTAAAAACCGTACCCGAAAGTATGCATCCGGGCAGTGAGATTGCTAATATGGCTGTTTTGGGATACAATGTTGAAAAGGTTTTTGAAGGCAGGGGAGTGCTTGAAGCTGCCAGCATGGGGGTTGAACTGCAACCCGGAGACCTGGGATTGCGTTGCAACCTGATTTGTGTTGAAGATGAGAAAATTAAAAACCACTCGGCCGGACATATTTCAACGGAAGAGGCGGAAGTACTGATTCAATATCTTAATGAGAAACTGGGAACAGACAGAATAAAATTCTATTCGGGTGTTTCGTACCGCCACCTCTTGGTAATAAAAGAAGGTATAAAGGATTTTTCTTTCACACCACCGCACGATGTTCCGGGAACACCGTTCCGAGATTGTTTGCCACAAGCAAAAACCGAAGCAGCAAAAGAAACTTCTGATTTGATTACAGAGTTAATTATGAAATCGCAGGAATTGCTCGAAAACCATCCCATAAACCAGAAACGTAGGGAAGCAGGGAAAGATGCAGGAAACAGTGTCTGGCCATGGTCGCCTGGTTATAAGCCAGCTATGCCAACGTTAAAAGAAATGTTCGGTATCGAAAATTCTGCGGTTATATCAGCAGTCGATCTGATTCATGGAATTGGTGTTTATGCCGGAATGAAAGTAATTCATGTTGAAGGGGCAACAGGTTTGTACGATACCAACTACGAAGGAAAAGCACAGGCTGCGATTGAAGCGCTGAACGAAAACGATTTTGTGTATTTGCATATTGAAGCCAGCGATGAAGCCGGCCACGAAGGTGATGTGGAACTCAAAACAAAAACGATTGAGTACCTTGATCAGCGTGTGGTAAAATACATTCTGGAAGAAACGGCAAAAATGGACGAGGAAGTGGCAATTGCCATTTTGCCCGATCATCCAACGCCTTGTGCACTTAAAACGCACACCCGCGATGCCGTGCCATTTTCCATTTATAAACCGGGAACAGAAGCCGATGCAGTGGAAGTTTACGATGAGTTTGATACGCATAATGGCGTTTTTGGAACGTTGGAAGGTGACCAATTTATTCGTACTTTTTTAAAGTAGTCCTTGCTTGTTTTAATTCTAAAGGTGTTAAGTTTCTGATATATGTCATGTTTTATGGGTGTCAGGAATTAAACCTTTAAAGTAAATCTATATTTTTGTTCGTGTAATGAAACAAGCTTATAAAATTGTATCCCATAAAATTGGGACACTTTAGGCGAGTTGCACCGAATGCCCCTAACAGTTTTAAATTGTTATGAGATGAAATACTATAGTACCAATAAAAATACCCCCGATGTTTCTTTAAAAGAAGCAGTTGTAAAAGGTTTGGCAGCCGATAACGGATTGTTTATGCCGGAGCGAATTGAAAAATTCGAACCTGCTTTTTTTGAAAATATCCAACACCTGTCGTTTCAGGAAATTGCTTTTGAAGTTGCAAATAAATTCTTTGGCGAAGATATCGAAGAGGCAAAACTAAAGGAGATAGTGTACGATACTCTTCAGTTTGATTGCCCGCTTGTAAAAGTTGCCGATTCTATTTATTCGTTGGAACTATTTCATGGGCCAACGCTGGCATTTAAAGATGTGGGAGCGCGTTTTATGGCGCGTTTGCTCCATCATTTTTTGGACAAGCAAGAAAAGTTGGTAAACGTTTTGGTGGCTACATCAGGCGATACCGGGAGTGCTGTTGCTAACGGTTTTCTGGGGGTTGAAGGCATTCATGTTTATGTGCTTTATCCAAAAGGGAAGGTTAGCACGATTCAGGAATCACAATTTACAACACTTGGGCAGAACATTACTGCGTTGGAAGTTGAAGGAACTTTCGATGATTGTCAGTATTTGGTGAAAACGGCATTTCTTGATGAAGAGCTGAATAAAAAAATGGTGCTTACATCTGCCAACTCGATAAATGTTGCCCGTTTTCTTCCACAGGCATTTTATTATTTTAATGCTTATGCGCGTTTAAAAGAAGCAGGGAAACTTGATGATAAAAAGTTGGTATTTTCAGTGCCCAGCGGAAACTTTGGCAATCTTACGGCCGGATTAATTGCTGCTGAAATGGGATTGCCGGTAAAACAGTTTATTGCTGCTAATAACGAGAACGATGTGGTTTTTCAATACCTTGAAAGTGGAGAATATAAACCACGCCCATCGGTTGAAACCATTGCCAATGCAATGGATGTTGGGGCACCGAGTAACTTTGCCCGTATTCTTGATCTTTATAAGAATGACCACTCGGTAATTGCCAAAAAGATTAAAGGTTACCGTTATTCTGATGAAGAAATTAGGAAGGTAATTCTAAAGGTTTACAACGAACAAGAATATTTGTGCGATCCGCACGGGGCATGCGGGTACCAATCGTTAAGCGAGTATTTGTCGGAGCATGAAGTTGGTGTTTTTTTAGAAACGGCACACCCGGCAAAGTTTACCGAAACAGTTGAAAAAGTTATTGGAAAAGGAGAAGTAAAATTACCTAATAAGCTTGCGGCCTTTATGAAAGGCGAAAAACAAAGAGAGCTAATGACCAGTGCATACGAAGATTTTAAAAGTTATCTTCAGAATAGGCCGGTTTAAATAGAAAAATTGAGTTGAACCGTAGGCCGATTTGTGTGTTTTTACTTAGTGATGGTAGATATAATGGTAAAATTATTAAATTTAACGTGTTACTTTTATCCCCTGAAGGTAATATTGTGTTGTAGGTCATCATTATTAAAAGAAATTAATGTTAACAAAAACAATTTATGAGACAACTAAAAATTACCAAACAGGTTACTAATCGCGACACCCTCTCGCTGGATAAGTATCTGCATGAAATTGGAAAGGTGGAATTGTTGTCTGCGGAAAAAGAAGTTGAGTTGGCTAAGCGAATTAAAAAAGGCGACCGCCAGGCTTTGGAAACGCTGATAAAAGCAAACCTCAGATTTGTTGTTTCTGTTTCGAAACAATACCAAAACCAGGGACTTAGTTTACCGGATTTGATTAACGAAGGAAATTTAGGCTTGATAAAAGCTGCAGAGCGATTTGATGAAACCCGTGGTTTCAAATTTATTTCATATGCCGTTTGGTGGATACGCCAGTCCATACTTCAGGCTCTGGCTGAGCAGTCGCGAATTGTACGTTTACCTTTAAATAAAATTGGTTCGATCAATAAAATCAATAAAGCGTTTAATAAACTCGAGCAGGAATTTCAACGCGAACCAACTGTTGATGAGGTAGCCGCGTTAATGGAATCAAAACCGGACCTGATAGAGGATTCCATGAACTTTTCAAATACACATGTATCCATGGATGCTCCGCTTCGTGAAGAAGAAGGAAACAGCATGTATGATGTGATGCTAAACGAAGATTCGCCAAACCCCGATGGGGAGTTAATGGATAATTCGCTACGTAAGGAGATTGAACGATCATTATCGACCTTGGGAGAGCGTGAAGCCGAAATTCTGCGGTATTACTTTGGATTAAAAGGGTATCAACCGCACACACTTGAAGAAATTGGTCATGTTTTTGGACTAACTCGTGAGCGCGTTCGACAAATAAAAGAAAAAGCAATTAAAAAACTAAAAAATCAATACCGCAACAGGTTACTAAAGGCATACCTGGGTAAATAAACTTAACTTATGAGAGCTTTCGTGGCACCCTCCATTCTGGCAGCTGACTTTAACAATCTTGGAAAAGAAATCGAAATGATCAATCAAAGTGAAGCTGATTATATTCACTGTGATGTGATGGACGGAGTGTTTGTTCCAAACATATCCTTTGGAATTCCGGTAATAAATCAGGTAAAGAAAATTGCTGAAAAACCATTGGATGTTCATTTAATGATCGTTGACCCGGATAAATTCATTGAACCTTTTGTTAAGGCTGGAGCATCAGTTCTTACCGTGCATTACGAAGCATGTAGTCATTTACATCGTACAGTTCAGTTAATAAAATCGTTCGGAGCCAAAGCAAGTGTATGTTTGAATCCGCACACCCCCGTAGCTGTTCTGGAAGATATTATTGGCGATTTGGATATGGTTTTGCTCATGTCGGTTAATCCTGGGTTTGGTGGCCAGCAATTCATCGAAAATACTTACAAAAAGGTTGGGCAATTGCGCAAAATGATTGATGAAACAAACGCGAATTGTACTATTGAAGTTGATGGTGGTATAAATTACGAAACAGGAAAAAATCTGCTTGATGTAGGTGCAAATGTTCTTGTGGCAGGTAGTTTTGTTTTTGGTGCCGATAATCCGGAAGAGATTATTTCAGGATTAAAATCACTCTGACCGGACAGCCGTTTCGTTACATTGATCAATATTTTTTTCGATAACCTTTTGAGGTAAGTCTCTTAAAGCACAGCCGGCTGCAGAACAGTCGGTGCAGTTGTGCTCTAGGCTAATTTTGTCCTTTTTAAAGTCATGTGTTTTTGCCTTTTTTACCGGTTTGAAAAAACGACGGTACATTTTTAATGCAGCCCAAAAAACGGCAGCAGCAATAATCAGGTATGTCAGAATTTCCTGGATCATTTTTATATAAATAACATTCCAATATTATAAGTAACCAATGCTGCAACCCATGCCAAACCAGTGGTATAAAACACGGAAAATGCTGCCCATTTCCACGAGCCCGATTCGTTTTTAATGGTTGCAACCACCCCAATACAGGGGAAGTAGATAAGGATGAAGATTATAAAAGCCAGAGCTGCAGGAGTGGTAAACACAGGCTGACCTTTTTTCTTGCCTACCTCGTGAACTTCATTTTGTAGCTTTTGCTGCAGGTTTATGGTTGTTTCACCATCCTGCGTTTGGTAAAGCACGCCCATTGTACTTACCACAATTTCTTTGGCTGGCAGACCAGCTACCACAGCGATACTCATTTTCCAATCGAACCCAAGAGGACTCATTATCGGTTGAATGAGTTTTCCTGTTCGGCCAAGATAAGAGTTTATCAATCGGTCGGATTCCATGGCATGGTTAACCTCCGCAATACGTTCCACTTTTTGTAATTCGGTTAGCTCAGAATTTGTTATCTGCGCAATTTGTTCTTTAAAACCATCAGTATTTTCTGTCTTTCTTGGAAAATATTCAAGCGCCCAAATAATGATTACTCCAAGCAAAATAATAGTTCCAATCTTTTTTAAGTAGTGTTGAGTTTTATCCCACATATGATACACCACATTCCGGAATGTTGGCAGCCGGTAGGTGGGGAGTTCCATTACAAAAGGTGTTTCTTTATTCTTAAAAACAGTTTTGTTAAGCACTTGCGCTGTTATAAAAGCAAATAGAATTCCAACCGCATAAATTCCAATTAAAACCCAGGCTTCGTATTTTTGGAAAAAGGCAGAAATAATGAGAATATATACCGGTAGCCGCGCACTGCACGACATAAACGGAATAATGAGCATGGTAAGAATTCGGTCGCCACGATTACGCATTGAGCGTGTTGCCAGAATTGCCGGAACATTGCAGCCAAAACCCATTATCATTGGAATGAACGAACGGCCGTGTAACCCGAACCGATGCATTATATAGTCCATGATAAAGGCTGCACGCGCCATGTATCCCGAGCCTTCAAGCAAGGATATAAAAAAGAACAGAATAAGAATATTGGGTAAGAATACCAATACACTACCGGTTCCACCTATTATCCCGTCAACCAATAGGTCGTTGAGCATTCCCTCAGGGATTATATTCCCTACAAAATTGCTCAAAGCCACCACTGCCATGTCTATCCAGTCCATTGGGTAGGCACCTACTTTAAACGTGGTCCAAAAGATAAAAAACAGCAGTGCTGTAAATATCGGAAATCCCAGGTAGCGGTTTGTTAACACGCTGTCTATCTTTTCTGAGCGGGTTTTCTTTTCTTTATGTTTGTTGCTGTAGGTTTCGCGTAATGCTCCGTTAATAAAACTGTATTTGGCATTGGCAATAACAGTTTCACTATCATCGTTTTCCAGAAGCTCTATTTTCTTGATCTCTTTCAGAGTAACTTCCTGAATTTCATTAAAATTTGTGTATTTCGACAATAGGTCGATTACCTGGTTATCTTTTTCAAGCAGCTTAATAGCAAGAAACCGCGACGAGATTTTGTCGGTAATCGGTTTGTCTTCCTTTATTTTCTGACGAATGATTTTGACCGATTTTTCTATTTCTTTTCCATAATTAATATGGATATGGCGTGAAAAGTTGTCGCGGCCTTCAAAAACTTCGATAACCTTTTCGATTAACTTCTCAAGGCCTTGCCCTTTCGAGCTTACTGTGGGGATTAGCGGAATACCTACTAGTTTTGATAACTCTTTTTTGTCAAGTTCAAGTTCGTTTCTTTCCAATTCATCAAACATGTTAAGGGCCATAATGCACCTCAAATCCATGTCGATTAATTGAGTGGTAAGATACAGGCTTCTTTCCAGGTTGGTAGAATCCAGTACATTAATTACAATATCGGGAGTTTGTTCGTAAATAAACTTCCTGACAAATATTTCTTCTTTTGAATAGGCTGTTAAACTATACGTTCCGGGCAGGTCGTAAAAGTTGAAAGTATAATCTCCGCTTTTAAAAGTTGCTTTGTGAACATCAACCGTTACTCCACTGTAGTTTCCTACTTTTTCTTTCGATCCGGAAATAAAATTAAACAGAGTGGTTTTTCCGCAATTGGGATTACCTACCAGTGCGATATTAATTGTTTTTGTACGTATCGACTGATCGATGAGATCTATATTTCGGTCAATGATACCTTCGTAATTGTCGGTAGATGTCTTTTTGAATTCAGATGCCGGAATAACCTCAATCTGCTCGGCTTCCGATTTTCGGAGGGTAATATTGTAGTTCAGAATTTTGTATTCGCTGGGACCTTTGAATGGAGCATTTTTTATGGCCCGAACTTCGTTGCCACGAATAAATCCCATTTCAGTAATCCTCTTCCTGAACGAACCATGACCTAACACTTTGGTGATAACCACCGGCTCATTATTTCTTGCTTCGCTTAATTTCACTCTCCCCCTGCTTTCTATTTTTAAACCCGCTGCTTTCTATATTTAAACTAAATATAAATAAGCGTACAAATATATTTAAATTCCCATGATAAAAAATAAAATATATTTGTTCTTTACATAGTTACAACAAGTGATTACTTTTGTTCGAACGAAGGAGGATAAATGGAGGAAGATAAATTTTATAATAATATTCAGAAAGCATTGGATGACCTGCCCGAGAACTTTAGTATTCTTGAGGAACAGATAGATGTTGCCATTCAAATGAAATACTTGGAATTCACTAAGTTGTTGAGGAGTAAGGATATCTCGGAAGAATGCTTTGACGCGAGAGAAGAACTTTTTGATGAAGAAGTTGATGAAGAGCGTAAAAAGGAGATATTAACTGCTATTGCTGTTTATGACGATGTAAAAGCATATCGAACACTTGAAAAATATGTAGAAGAGGGGACAGGTGATATGAAACAGTGGGGGACATTGGCACTGCAGGAAAGCAGAATGCTGATGCATAGCTCGTTACTCGATGAACAGCAGGTGTTTATTTCAACCGGGCTGGGAGGAAAAGGAAAGAAGTTACGGTATTTTGTGGTATTCCTTTCGGTTCATGAAAATGAGATGTTAAGCACTACGCAGCAAAAACTTCTTAAAGATGAGTTAATATTCGAGCTTAATCACCATGATGGAGTGTTTGAATCAATGGATTTTATGGAAGGTTTTTCATCAGCTTTGGTCATGTTGCCCATTACTGTTGAAATTAAAGACACTTTTCAGAACATAATTAGCGAATGTAATCAGTATGGTGGCTTTTTGCGCGAAGACATGGTGATTACCAATGTTAAAGTTTTATCACGCGGAGAGATCATTCAATTAATACATCAAAAGAAAAATAATAACGATGAGTTGGAGGAAGAATAATATAAATGTGGCCATACAGGTATTGCCCGAAGCAGATGGAAAAGTTAAATACGAGTTGGTTGATAAAGCAATTGAGGCCATTCAGAATTCGGGGTATCGCTACCAGGTGTGCCCTTTTGAAACGGTAGTGGAATGTAAATATGACGAATTGCCCGGTTTGCTGGATCGAATTCATGCTGCCTGTGGCGAAGCCGGAACACAGCGAATGTTGACCAATATAAAGCTTCAGGTAAATTTTGAAAAAAATGTTGCCATTGAAGATAAAATGGAAAAATATTCGTAAGAATCTGGGTTTTAGAATGCTTCAGATAGTGTCTGATTTGAAGACCATTTAGGATCGAAATAATTTTTGATAAAATTGCTACGCAGACTTGTATTTATTCAAATAAGCGTTATATTTGCACCGCTTAAAAAGCAAACAGGTTCTGGACCTGTAGCTTAATTGGATAGAGCACCGCACTACGGATGCGGAGGTTGCAGGTTCGAGTCCTGCCAGGTTCACCAGGAAAAAAGGCGTTTACAGAAATGTGAGCGCCTTTTGTTTTTCATCTGTACATCATACTATTCAGAGAAAACGGATCACATGAGGATCAAATGAACTTTCTGAGGGAGAATAAATTTTAAGCATAAATTTTAGCTATTCTAAAACGGAAACTGTACAGTTTCCGTTTGCCGCAAGTATTACATCCACACGGAATAAAAAAGAAATTGTTTTAAAAGCAGAAATTGAAAAACTAAAGGTTTCTCCTTCATCAAAGTCGTTTAAGTGGTGTCGTATTGAAGAATTAGTCGCATTAATATTCTTCGAAAAACAGCAAATAAAGAATAGTTTTCCTTACATAAATGGCTTAGGATTGTGGAATTATTACACACTTATCTCTACATTTCAGGCACTCCTCTTTGTTTCGTTTCAAACGGGTGGTGTTTGTAAGTAGTACATCCTAAGCACGTTACGCTTGCTTGGTGGTTGAGTGATGATTTTTGGCACAGTTTTAAACCTTTTTATAGAGAATAAAAAAAATGAAGTTATGAAGCGTAGTTTAAAAGAACTCAATAAGTACTCAGTACAAGTTATTGATGGCGAAAAGGGGAAAGTAAAAAATTTTCTTTTTGATGAGGACACGTGGATTATCAGATACCTTGATATTGACATGGGGAACTTTTTTGTAGAAAAAAGAGTGCTAATTCCGAGGGAACAATTGGATACGCCAGAGTGGGAAGACCAAAATTTCCCTATTAAACTCACCATGAAAAGAATTGATGCTTCTCCGGATTTGGAACATGATCTCCCGGTTTCAAGAAGATACGAGCAGGATCTTGCTCAAAACTACGATGTCGTTCCCTATTGGCCGACAGACATGGCATTGTATCCCAACAGGGAATCGATTTTTACCAGTAATAAAATAATCAGGATTCCTAAGAATATGAACAAGGAAAAAAACGTCGATACTAGTTTGCGTAGTTTCTCCGAAGTTCACGGATATTCCATAAAATCTACTGATGACAATTTTGGTCATCTTTCGGATATAATAATTGACGATTTGGATTGGCAGATTGTGTATGTGGTTTTGGATACCAAAAATATTGTTCCCTGGAGTAAACAGATTATTCTTCCCATCGAATTTGTCGAAGAAATCAATTTTCAGAATCAGGAAATTAGAATTGACTTAACAAAAGAAGTCATAAAAAACGCCCCTGAATATGATTCGTCAAAGGTTGTTGATGCAGGGGTTGAAAATGCATTATATGAATTTTACAAATAAAAGACAATTAAATAAAGTATATAAATCTTAATCCGTTTCTTAAGAGAGACTGTTAAAGTAACTGAGGGAATTAGAGCTTCAGATAAAGGATTTATAGAGGTAATGCAACATACAGTAGCAGAAGCACCGAAATCAATTTAAAATATTAAATCGGTATACATTTAAGGAATGAATGCTAATGTAGAAAACAACGAAATAGTGCCGTGTGCTGTTAACGCTAAAATTTGATTTCTGCAAATTATATGGACGATGAATAATCAAACATGGTGATCGACAATTTCTGATTGGGTTCACAGTAACAGCAATTTAATCATTTTGATCGAATCCCTTTCTTTTCCATTCATCCCCGTCTTCGGTTTAGTAATTTGTGAAAAAAGCATTTGTTATTGGAATTCGAACCAGATTAAATTCATGGTTTAAGTAAATTTCGTATGAAAATAGTAAGTACTGATTACTTTTGGTGTCCTCTCAAATTAGAAGACTACCGGGAAAATTGTCCATACAATCTACACTTATATGTGGTTATGTGGAAAAAAATACGCACTTTTTCAAATAGCCTAAAACTCAATAAAGGACTTTTAAATGTGCTGTAATTTTAAGAACAGCCTTCTTCTCTGATAAGAAAAAATATCGCATGATATTCATTTATTATTGTGACAAATTTAAGGAATATCAAATGTTGAATTGAACTAGTTAATCTTCTCCTTACTTTCATCAAAACAATTTAGCGGGCTTTTCATTTTGCATTTAAATGCGAATAATATCTACCATGAATTGCAACCAGTCAATTAACTCTTAATATGGCATATTATCTGTTTAAAGTAAAACCAATATTATAATGAAACTAATATGGCAACACATTTCCCTGAGATTTCGACAGCAGAACTCCGATTATTTCTTCAAAAAATAAAAACACTTTTGTGCTCGATGTTCGTTCTTCCGATGCCTACAACGGCTGGCAAATGAACAACGAAGTTCGCAAAGGACACATAAAAGGAGCAAAGAGTTTCCCCGCAAAATGGACCAATTACATCGATTGGATTGAGATTGCCCGTTCGAAAGGCATTCTTCCGGAGCATGAATTGGTTTTTTACGGCAACCACGAATCTGAAGCAGTGAACGTTGCTTCTGTTTTTGCAAGTGCCGGTTATAAGAATATACACCTTTACAAATATTTTCAGGAAGAGATGGCTACAACTAAAAACCTTGCCATGGAACATCTCCCCAATTATCGGAACCTGGTTCCGGCAGAATGGGTAAAAAATCTGATAACAAATGAAAAAACAATAAATAATGATACAAACAAAGTTGTGATTTGCCATGCGCATTATCGTAACCGAGATGCATATTTAAGTGGGCATATTCCGGGGGCAATTGATATCGACACGCTGGCACTTGAGAGTCACGAAACGTGGAACAGGCGATCTCCCGGGGAACTCGAAAAAGCACTGCTTCAACATGGAATAACCGCAGATACTACCGTTGTTTTATACGGAAAATTCATGTTTCCAAATAACGACGATCCATTCCCTGGGAGTGCAGCCGGCGACATTGGAGCCATTCGTTGTGCCTGGATCATGATGTATGCCGGGGTGAAAGACGTAAGGGTTTTGAATGGAGGTTTTCAGGCGTGGCAAGATGCCGGCTACGATATTGCAACAGATGACGTTAAAAAAGTATCGGAAAAGAATTTTGGTGCAAAAATCCCTGTCCATCCCGAACTGATAGTGGATATTAAGAGAGCCAAAGAATTGCTGGCTTCGGATAAAGGAGAACTGGTGAGTGTTAGAAGCTGGCCTGAATACATTGGAGAGGTGAGCGGCTATAATTACATCGAAAAAAAAGGGAGGATTCCCGGTTCGGTATTTGGAAATTGCGGATCGGATGCTTATCACATGGAAAATTACCGGAATGTTGATCATACTACACGCGAATTTCATGAAATAAAAAAACAGTGGGAAACGGCTGGAATCACACCAGAGAAACAGTTAGCATTTTATTGCGGAACTGGGTGGAGAGGCAGTGAGGCCTGTTATAACGCCTGGTTAATGGGATGGCCCAATATTTCTGTGTTCGACGGTGGATGGTTTGAGTGGAGTAGCGATCCGGCTAATCCTTATGAAACAGGAATTCCTGCAACTATTCCTGCCGGAGTGGATGAGGAAGTTCTAAAGAAATAATTATTTGCTAAGACTGGTAAGCGTTTTTTAAGTAAGAAACCTGTCACTTAAAAATGGAAAATATGGAAAAGTTAACAGTTCAAACCGAGTTTATGACCGATACCGCTGAAGGGTTATCGTCTCGTCCGAAGTATCTGTTGTCCAAATACTTTTACGATGACAAAGGAAGCAATATCTTTCAGGATATTATGCAAATGCCTGAATATTATCTGACAGACTGTGAACAGGAAATCCTTTCATTATACAAAGATGAAATTACGAATCATTTTAACAATGGCAGTTCTCCTTTCGATTTAATTGAACTGGGAGCTGGAGACGGGAGTAAAACAAAAACGATTTTAAAACACATGGTCTCACAATCAGTGAAATTTAATTACCAGCCGTTCGATATAAGTAAACTAACTAATAACGAATTGGAACAAAGCCTGAATAACGAATTGCCCGAACTGCCCGTTTTTCCAAAGACAGGAGATTTTTTTCAGCTTCTGAAAAAACAAAACGGACATGCTGCTATTCGAAAGGTTATCTTATTTCTTGGTTCCAATATTGGCAATTTTTCCGACGACGAACTTCATCTTTTTTTTACTCGGTTGAAAGAATTTACAAGCCCGGGAGACAAGCTTTTTATTGGGTTCGACCTTAAAAAGTCTCCCAAAATTATCAGAAAAGCTTACGACGATCCCCACGGACACACCCGAAAATTTAATCTAAATCTGCTACACCGGTTGAATAATGAACTTGGGGCCGATTTTAATATCGATAAATTTGAACAGCACACCGAGTACGATCCGGCAAGCGGCGAGGTTAAGAGTTATTTGATTTCGATGGAAGAACAAGTGGTTTATATTAAGGCGCTCAAAGAGCAATATGAACTAAAACAGTGGGAACCAATTTTCATGGAACTTTCCAGAAAATTCGATGCTGAATCTCTTGAAAATCTGGCGAAAGAATATGACTTCATCGTAGAGCAGAATTTTACTGACCTGCGCAATTTTTTTGTGGATTCGCTTTGGATTAGAAAATAATCATAAATGCAAAGGCTAAAAAATGAAAGCAACTTGGAGCAATTATAGCATTGTGGAAATTGACCAAATAACGGAATTGGAGGGGAATAAAAATTTTCCATCTAATTCAGTAAATCACGAATCAATAATTTCAGGTAACTTTTCATAATTCTTCGAATATGGGTTTCATGAAGATCAACATTTTTAATCATTGAAGTAACAGAAAAAAGCTATGAAAGAATTTGATGTTTTTGTTATTGGTACAGGGGTTGCCGGTACAGCAATAGCCAATACCTGTGTAAAAGAAGGGCTCTCAGTTGGGATTGCCGATGAACGGCCATACGGGGGAACTTGTGCCACGCGTGGTTGCATTCCCAAAAAAGTGCTGTGGGGAGTCGTTCATGCTGCTGCAAGCGCCAAACGGTTGAATGGAAAAGGTATTGACCAAACTCCAACGATAAACTGGAAAAATCTGATGGAATTCAAGAATACGTTTGTTAAGTCGGTACCTAAAGAAAAGGAGAAAACTTTTAAAAAAGACGGAATAACAACATTTCATGGAACGGCAAAATTTTTAAACGAAAATCAGTTACAAATTGGTAACGAAACAATTAAAGCAAAAAAGATTGTAATTGCCACCGGAGCAAAACCACGAAATTTAAGCTTTAATGGCGCTGAAAATCTGGGTACGAGTGATGATTTTCTTGAATTGAAAAATCTGCCGAAACACGTTCTGTTTATAGGAGGAGGATATATTGCTTTTGAGTTTGCGCATATAGCTGCTCTTTGCGGCTCAAAAGTTACCATTCTTGACAAAGATGATTCTCTCTTAAAAAATTTTGAGCAGGATATGGTTAAACATATTGTCGCATTCAGTAAGAAAATCGGGATCAATCTGGTTTTAAATGCTGAAGTGGAAGAAATAATTAAAACAGAAAATGATTTTAGGATAATTACCAAGAAGGCTGGTTCAAAAGTTGAATTTACTACAGAGTTTGTTATTAATTCTTCCGGGCGAATGCCGGCTATATCTAATCTGGCTTTGGAAAATGGCAATGTAGCCCATTCTGAAAAAGGAATTGAAGTTGATTCGTATTTAAGGAGCGTTTCAAATCCGAATGTTTATGCCGCTGGAGATGTTGCAGCTTCTGACGGACTGCCTCTAACTCCGCTGGCCTCGATGGAGGCAAATGTTATATCATCGCAATTAACGGGCAACGGAGTAACACAAAGCCATTATTCGGTTATGCCATCGGCAGTTTTTACCTACCCGCCACTGGCTTCTGTAGGATATACCGAAAAAGAGGCTTTAAGCAGGAAACTGGATTTTAAGGTTAACAGTAATTCCGTAGCAGATTGGTTCAGTGCAAAACATATTAAGGCACCGGTGTATGCTTATAAAATTCTCATCGATACAAAAACAGAAAAGATTGTAGGTGCACATTTAGTTGGGCCTCATGCCGAAGAAACGATTAATCTTTTTGCTATGGCGATGAAAGTTGGTTTAACAACAAGTGAGATCAGGCAAATTCCTTTTGTTTTTCCCAGTTCAGCTTACGATATTGCTTCAATGGTTTAGCAAAATAACTCTTGATTATTGAACACTTGACTGCAATTAGTTTTAATACTGATGATATTGCATATTGATGATTAAAAATGATGTTAATATTGAAACAGATTTAATTTGATACGATTTAAGGCATGGATAGTTGGTGTTATTGCCGTTAAAATTTATTAGTAAGTGATGAGTCAATTGGTTTTGTCTCTTATTTCCTTTTGAGCCTCATTAAATAGGCCATCAGGAGTGAAAGTGATACAGCTGTGGAAGAATAAGTTAATGTTTAAGAATACTAGAAATACCTTACAATAGATGATGAAAATAAATTCAAAATATAAAAAGTATATAAAACTTGTAATTGGGGTGTTCGTATTATGTTTGGGGTTGGTTTTTATGTTGTTACCGTTTATCCCTCTGGGATATATTTTTGTAGTTGCCGGCCTGTTTCTACTTGCATACGAAATTCCTGCATTAAAAAATCAAATAGATAAATTAAAGGAAAAAGACAGTAAAGGCAGGGTAGCGAAAGTGGAAGAGAAGCTACAGGAAGGAGATCAAATTATAGAAGATAAAATTATAAGAGACGATGATGACAAATCAAGTTAAAGAGCATTGATTTTTTGTTTTACTCTTATTAAAACATATTTTGTTTTGTTAGCTGTTTGTTAACGCTTCCCGCCTTGAATTGAAATATTGTTTTATTGCCTGTCTTCCATAATCCATTCCAATATATTATTGTTGCATTTTTTTACATGGCCAGTTTTTGGTAATTAAACAGTTAGGGCCTTTTCTTTTTTTACCGAAGCCACAATTAAATAAACCAGAAGCGAACCTGCAATTCCAAAAATATTGGCATCTAAACCCAACGGAAGTTTAAATCCCGACAGAATAAGAAATAGGGTTAGCGATCCTCCGGTTAACATGGATAGCAAAGCGGCCAGCTTATTCGGACTTTTGGAAAACAGTGCTGCCATTACCGGAATAATCATGCCTGATACCATAAAGGAGTAGGAGTGGAGCATCAATTCCAGCACGCTGGTCATTTTTAAGGCCAGTAAAAGTGCAATACTACCAATAATAAAAGTTAGTAGTTGAGAAAGAAGCAAACTTCGTTTTCCGTTATGCAGGCGAAAAACATCGGTTAACAAATTACCCGATGCAGCCATTAAACAACTGTCGGCGGTTGACATGATCGCCGAAAAGTAGGCGGATAATACAATACCCAGAAAACCAACAGGAAGTACGGTCTTTAGTAAAACAGGAAGTCCCATTTCTGCATCTAGGTTTGCGGCGTTATAACCCGGGAGTAATTGATTTTCCATTGCCACGCGTGCAAACATGCCTAATATTACACCGATAAACGCCATCAGTGGATATTCAAACAGGCCGGCTATAAACCAGCCTCTTTGTGCTGCCTGCGTATTTTTAGCTGCGTAAATCCGTTGATAAAGGGTCATCCCGATAAACCAAATCGGTATAATGGTAAACATCCAGTTAATAATTTGTTGCCAGCTTACATTGGTGAGCGACAAAAATTCGGCAGGAAGTGTACTTGAAATGGCTTCGTAGCCTCCAATACTGGTATATGCAAAGGGCAGTCCAACAAATAGTAACCCTGCCATAAGAATTATCCATTGAATAGTATCGGTGTAAATTACTGCCTTTAAACCTCCAAGTACGGTATATACAATGGCAATTGTACCCATTATTAGCAAAGCATTCTCGATGGTCAGCCCGTCAAAAGTAGAAGATGCAAGTTTGGCACCCGCCAGTATTTGGGAACTGGTAAAACCCAGGTAACCGATAGCCGATATCAGTCCGGCTATTAGTGCTACTTTTTTGTCGAAAACAAATTCCAGGAACTGTGGAAACGACAAAAATCCTTTTCGTCGTGCCAGCCCCGAAACTTTAGGAATGAGAAAGACACCGCTAAGCCAGGCTCCAAGTAAACCGGTAAATAGAAGCCAACTCCCCGATAAACCCATGGTAAAGCCCAATCCTCCCAAGCCGATGGAGAAACCTCCACCAACATCGGTAGCTACTACTGACAGGCCAATGTGGACACTACTGAGCTTACGTCCTCCAACAAAATAATCATCTGTGTTTTTATTTTTGCGCAGAAAATAAACACCTACCCCAAGCATTGCCAGCAGGTATACGCAAAAGATAGAGAGATCAATCCATCCCATTATTTAAGATCGACATTAAGTTTGAGGTACGAAGATTGATCGACATGTTTCACAAAACCTTTATCAATAAGGGAAAATATCGCTTCCTGGCCTCTCCTTGCCGACACTTTAAG
Source organism: Draconibacterium halophilum (assembly GCF_010448835.1). Classification (NCBI taxonomy): domain Bacteria; kingdom Pseudomonadati; phylum Bacteroidota; class Bacteroidia; order Marinilabiliales; family Prolixibacteraceae; genus Draconibacterium; species Draconibacterium halophilum. The sequence continues at coordinate 3,751,640 of NZ_CP048409.1, read as the reverse complement.
GTCTTTGATTATATCACCATAAACACATTTTTCTTTTTCGTCTAAAAGCTTTAAAATGTCTTTTTCAAATTGATTGTTAACTTCGTGAATATCAATTGTTTTTTTACTCATATGTTTCCGTACTAATTAATCTTTCTGATTGTTTTGGCTAGTCAGTTTGTTGTACCTGCTACAGTTTTTCCATCCTTTTAGTCCACGGTTACAAAACACGTTTCTATAAAGAGGCAAAGGCATATCGTTTATTTTTTCTTTTCCTTTATAAATGGGGCAGGTGTTGGCAAAATGACATCGGTATCCCAGATTCATATCAGATATGTTTATATAAAATGTTCATACTTTCAATTTTCCCTGCAATGTGTGTGTTCTTTATCAGGGTTCCCGAATAGCAATAATCCATTTTCAGGAAGGTTCTTGTCATCCCAACTGAGTTTAACCGGGCCATTGTGTACAAGGTGTTGATTCCCTGCTTTTTCATCGACTTCTCAAGGGTATTTAGCAAAAGCACTGATAGATTTTTTCCGCGTTGGTTGGGAAGTGTGGCAAAATCAGTCATTTCTGCATTTTTACCTTCTTCGTCAACTTCGGCCGAAGCAAGTGCAATTAGTTTTCCTCCTGATTCTGCTCCGAAATACTGCGTACCGTTCTGAAATGTTTTTAGAATATATCCTGGATTGTAAATAGGAAATGGATAGGTGACAAATACCTCGCGGTAAATGTCCGTAATCTGTTCATAGTCTTCCTTTTCCAATTTCCGCACTGTTATGTCAGCATTATTTTTTCCGTTTCGTGGCGTAATAGAATCTTGTGTTTTTAGCATTTCACTTAAGTCGTTAAGCTGATCTGTTTCAATATCCAAAAGCCTGTCGGAGTTTAAGAATTTCGAAACAAAAAATGCTGCTACACTGTCGTTGTAAAACGCTGGTATTTGCGCCTCGGGCAAAAAACCACCGGATAGAAATACCGGAGCTGCATGATCCGGTATTTTGCATATTATTTTAGAGTACTTGTTTTTTCTTGCCAGGTTGTTAATTTCCTCAAGAATTGTTGATGGGCAATCCGTGCTATCTAATTTCATCAGATAAACACGGTCGTTTAGCTGCCCGTGTTGAATTATGCTTCCGTTTCCTAGTTTTTCAATCTTATCCTGCATCTTCATCCCTTCTTGTCATTCGTTCATTGTCTTCGGGTATCAACGATATTGCATCGTCGGTATCCGATAATAATTTTTCAATTCCAATTATATCTTCCTCTACTCCTTCTTCAACTTTTAGGTCGAGGTTGCAATTTTCACAATCCCTGTCGCACAATTTTGCTTCGTACGAATCGGGTTCTTTATATGTTGTTATTACTCCTTCGTAGTTACGTAATACTACTTTATTGGTCGACCATGAAATAATATAATTTGGCATTACCGGAATTTTACCTCCGCCACCCGGTGCGTCAACCACATAGGTTGGGCGGGCAAAACCGCTGGTATGCCCAATAAGGCTTTCCATTATTTCAATACCTTTTCCAATCGGAGTTCTGAAATGTGATAATCCTTCTGAAAGGTCGCACTGGTATAGGTAATAAGGTCTCACCCTGTTTTCTACAAGCTTATGAAGCAGTGATTTCATAATTCTCGGACAGTCGTTCACATCGGCCAAAAGAACCGATTGGTTGCCCAAAGGAAATCCGCCATCGGCCAATTTTGCCAAAGCTTCTTTTGATGAAGCTGTAATTTCTTTCGGATGATTAAAGTGTGTATTAATCCAAAGCGGCTGGTATTTCTTCAAAATCGAAACCAGGTTATCGGTAATACGATAAGGAAGTACCACCGGCATTCTTGTTCCAATCCTAACGATTTCCACATGTGGAATTTTAGTAATTTCGGATAATAACCAGTCGATTTTATCATCTGGCAACATAAATGGGTCGCCTCCTGATAGTAATACATCTCTTACATGCGGGGTATTGGCAATATAGTCAAGCCCTTTTTGCAGTTGTTCCTTTGATGGAACATAATCGATATCGCCAACTTTTCGTTTACGGGTGCAGTGGCGGCAATACATCGAGCAAATATTACTTACGTGGAATAATACGCGGTCGGGATAACGATGGGTTATTCCTTCAACCGGACTATCACTATCTTCTGATAACGGATCTTCCAATTCTGATTTTAGAGTAGTAAGTTCTTCAATTCCGCCAAACGATTGTTTAAAAACAGGATCGTTTTTAAAATCTTGTTTATTAATAAGTGAAAGATAATAAGGCGTTATCGACAAAGGGAATTTTTCAAATGTTTCTTCCAGTTTTTCCCTTTCTTCGTCTTCAAATTTAACGCCTAAGAGTTCTTCAAACTTTTCCAATGTTTTTATGGAGTGCCGTAATTGCCACCTCCAATCTTTCCATTTCGAAAGTTGTGCTTTTGTTTCAATTTTGTGGGCAATTGTCTGTTGTCTGTTATTATAAATCATAATTATTTATTAACTCAAAAAAACATTGAGCATGTTATGAACTAAAATTTTGATCGTGTTTATTGTAACTTGTAAATCAGTTAGGAACATACATCAGCTTTATATTGCGGATATCGTTCTCAATAATTACTTTTTCAGCTGCACTTAAATTGGGTTCAGGTACTATGATGTGAAGTTTTCCGTGTCTTTCTTTTGTAAAATGCGCGAAAAAATTCCATTTTTCTGTATTAATATTATTGTTTAGTTGTATTTCGTAAATGTTGGTTTCACCATTTTTTTCGGTGGTTATAATATCAGGTATAAAACCATTATGCGCCGATTGTGTTCTTAAAGGAGAACAAGGTGCGTAATTTTGTATCAACCCGGTTTTTAAAGACATATCATATGCCTGTTCCTCTAACTGGGGAACAATTGATTTTGCTACCTGTTGTTTTGTTAATGAAGTTATATTCATTTTTAAAAAAGTTTCTATGCGAACAAAAATACAAAAAAAAGCCGGCATGCAAATTCATGCATGTTTTAAATTCATTGTTAATATTGAATTTACATAGTTGTAACAAAAATTAGTGCAAATAATAATATATTTGTAAATTAGATTTAATTTCTATAGAAACAATATACTATGAGTAGATTAATTATAGCCTCAAACAGGTTGCCTGTAATGATAAACAGAAGTGCGGATGGAATGACAATAACTCCTAGTGCCGGTGGTTTAGCAACAGGTTTAAAATCATATCACAAAGATAGTGACAGCGTATGGATTGGCTGGCCGGGCCTGATGCCCAACACAAAAAAGAAGAGAAAGAAGTGACCGGTTTGCTTGAAACCGAACAGTGCCTCCCGGTATTTTTGAATGAAGAGCTTATATCAATGTATTACGAAGGTTATAGCAATTCTACGTTGTGGCCTTTATTTCATTATTTTACCGAGTTTGCCGAGTTTAAGAGCACATATTGGGATGCCTATTTAAAGGTAAATGAAATGTTTGCTGAAGCTATTATTGAAAACGCTCAGGAAAACGATAGAGTTTGGGTACACGATTACCAGTTATTGCTGGTTCCGAACATTCTGCGGCAGCGACGCCCTGATCTTAAAATCGGGTTTTTTCTGCACATTCCATTCCCATCTTACGAGATCATTCGCACATTGCCCCAACGAGAAGAGATTATTTCAGGTTTGCTGGGTGCCGATCTCATCGGATTTCATACTTACGATTATGCCCGACACTTTATTAGTTCGGTAAAAAGGCTGGTTGGCTACGATGTCGAATTTAACCAGATAAAACTGGAAAATCGTCAGGTTTTTATTGACGTGTTTCCAATGGGAATTGATTATGAAAAATTCGAAAATCTGGCGAACGAAGTACAAAGTAAGTCTATTCAGGAGCGTTCAAAAGTTCATCAGGATATCGACCAGTTTTTAATGCGGATGCCCGACAGAAAACTGATCTTGTCGATTGACAGGCTTGATTATACCAAAGGAATTCCGCACCGTTTGAAAGCATATCGTCATTTTTTAAAAACACATCCGGAGTTTGTTGAAAAAGTATCACTGATTATGCTTACTGTTCCATCGAGAATTGATGTGGAGCAATATCAGAATCTGAAGAATGAAGTAGATATTCTGGTAGGAAATATTAATGGAGAGTTTGGTACAATGAACTGGACGCCGGTAATATACTTTTACCGATCAATGCCTTTCGAAAATCTTATTGAGTTGTACAGTTCGGCCGATGTGGCATTGTTAACACCTTTAAGAGATGGAATGAACCTTGTAGCGAAGGAGTACATTGCTGCCAAAGTAAATCAGAAAGGAATGCTTGTTTTGAGCGAAATGGCCGGGGCAGCAAAAGAACTTGGCGAAGCGATTTCGGTTAATCCAAACAACTTTGCCGATACCGCCGAAGCCATTTATACCGCACTAAAAATGCCCGATGAAGACCGGATAAATAAAATGCGCGCCATGCAACGCCGGATTAAGCGATATGATATTCATAAATGGGCATCGGAATTTATGAAAACTCTGGACTCAACGATTGCAAAACAATCCAGTTATCAGGCAAGAAAAATATCCGAGAGCTTACACAATAAAATCGTGAAGGATTTCAAGAAAGCCAAGTCGAAAGTTTTGTTTTTGGATTACGATGGCACTTTACAACGTTATTTCGACAAGCCGCAAGCCGCAGCACCTGATAATGAATTGTACAATCTACTCGACCAAATCGTGAAAATGGAGAATGTCCATTTGGTTCTTGTTAGCGGACGCGACCGCAATACCATAGAATCATGGTTTGGTAATAAAAATTATAATCTTATTGCCGAGCATGGTGCGTGGGAACGAAAAACCGGTGAAAACTGGCTGGATAAAAAAACACTGGACTCAGACTGGAAAGAAAAGATCCACCCGATTCTTGAGTCTTTTGTTGATAGTACTGCCGGAAGTTTGATTGAAGAAAAGGATTATTCACTGGTATGGCACTACCGAAAAGCCGACATTGAATTGGGAGTATTACGAGCACTGGAATTACGTCATACCTTATCGAACCTAATTCTTAACCAGGAAGTTGAAATAATTGAAGGGAAAAAACTCATTGAAATAAAGGCAAGTGGTATTAACAAAGGTACTGCAGCTCTGGAATTTCTTAAAGGCAAATCGGCAGATTTTGTCCTCGCTTTCGGTGACGGAACTACCGATGAATTTTTGTTTAAAGTGCTTCCTGAGAATTCTTATGCCGTAAAAGTTGGATCCGAAAACTCTATTGCAGATTATTACGTGGCTAATTACAAAGAGGTGCGTAATTTCTTAAAGGACCTTCTAAAATAACTGAGAAGGAGGTTTAATCCTTCAAAATAAATACATAAATTATTTTGAAATGGACAATTTAAATTATGCCGTTATAGGAAATTGTAAAACGGCAGCTTTGATTTCCGTGAAAGGTTCGATCGATTGGTTATGCATTCCTGATTTTAATTCGCCTTCGGTATTTGCAAAATTGCTTGATGATGAGATCGGGGGGAGTTTTGATATTGTTACCGATGAAAGCTACGAAATCACTCAACAGTATGTGAAAAATACCAATATTGTTTCAACTGTTTTTAGAAGTGGTGACAATAGTTTTGAAGTGTTGGATTTTATTCCTCGCTTCAAAAATACCGACAACACTTATCATATTCCTTCAGAAATAGTTCGGTATATTAGGTTTATTTCTGGTACCCCGGTTTTTACTGTCCGGTTTAATCCGAGATTGGATTATGCCAAGCAACCCACAAAAATTGTTGATGAAGGCGAATACATAAAAAGCTTTACAACCAAGGGCGATTACGACTCAATATACCTGTACAGCGATTTAAATTTCGAGGACATTATTGAGCAAAGGCAAATTCAACTAAAAGAAGATGCTTTTCTAATGCTTTCGTACGATGAAAAAATCCTGAATCAAACGCTCGAAAGGCAATATTTCAAATTACAAAAAACGGAGGTGTATTGGTTAGACTGGACCTATAACCTGACATCTTATGCCATGTATAATGAAGAAATAAAAAGAAGCGCTTTGGTGTTGAAACTTTTAAGTTACCAAAAAACCGGTGCTTTTTTAGCTGCTGTAACCACGTCGTTGCCTGAATCGCTTGGCGAAGAACGTAACTGGGATTACCGTTTCTGTTGGATTCGTGATGCTTCAATGGCCATTCATATAATGTCGAAGTTGGGGCATTTGAACACGGTAAAACGTTTCATGAAGTTTATTATAGATATCATTCCCGACAAGGATGAGAAAATACAGATCATGTACGGTATAAACCGCGAAAAACAGTTACAAGAAGAAGAGCTTGATCATTTAAAAGGCTATAAAAACTCAGCACCTGTTCGGATAGGAAACGCTGCGTATCTTCAAAAACAAAACGATATTTATGGTGTGTTGGTTGATGTAATCTATCAACAATTTATACGCTTCAAAATCACCCTGGAGACCAGCGAAGCTTTGTGGACTATAGTAAGAGGCATCGTGCGAATTGTAGAAAACAATTGGCACAAGCCCGATAAGGGAATCTGGGAAATACGGACAGAAGAAAAGCATTTCACATTTTCAAAAGTGTTGTGTTGGGTTGCTATCAACCGTGCTATTAAAATTGCAAAAGTCATTCACAAAAAAAAATACCTAAACGACTGGCAAAAACTAGCCGATACAATTAAAGACAACATCCTTGAGAATGCGTGGAATGAAGAGAGACAGGCGTTTACTCAGTCTTATGGTTCCAGTTATATGGATGCTGCAAACCTGTTAATGGCATCTTATGGATTTATTGATGCGAAAGACAAAAGATATATTGAAACAGTAAAACAAACAGAAAAAGAATTGTGCTATAACGGATTACTGTACCGTTATAAAAATGAAGATGATTTTGGGCTGCCAACATCTTCCTTCACCATTTGTACTTTTTGGTTTATCAATGCCTTAAATTCTATTGGTGAGCGCGATAAAGCCAAAAAGATGTTTGATCAGCTGTTGAAATATAGTAATCATGTAGGTTTATTTAGCGAAGATCTGGATTTTAAAACCAAGGAACTACTTGGTAATTTTCCGCAGGCTTATTCACATTTGGCTTTAATTGAAACGGCCATCAATCTTTCGGAAGGAGAATTAACCGAAAAAGAAGAAATTCTGGGATCGATTCTACATTAAAAGCATCAATCCCGGAATTATTTGCCATTTGCTTAACTCTCAAGGTGTTTCAATAAACTTCTAACACTTTTTACATCGTTTATGTAATAATGAGCTGCTGTGGTTTTTGTGCCTACTTTGATGGTATAAGCCGAATCGGGCATGGAATTAAATGTATATTCATCCGTCCAGTCGTCGCCAAGGGCGAGTATAAAATCAAAGTTTTCTTTCCCAAGTTTGTTTAATGCTGCCATCCCTTTATTGATGCCGGCATTTTTTATTTCAATTACCATATCACCGTCCATAATTTCAAGATTTAGGTTGGCGATGTAATTTTTCAGATCATCTTTCAGCTCCCAGGCTCTTTGTTGGCCCATGTCAGGGTCGGCATGCCGATAGTGCCACACTATCGAATAGTTTTTATATTCGATAAACGATCGTGGAGTACGATCTACAAAATTTTGCAATACCGGTTCAATAATGTCCATCCATTCTTTATCAATCTGGCTGCTCATGGTCCACTCCGATCCGGGATTCTTATTCCAAACTCCATGTTCGGCAATAAATGCCAGATTATCATAGTATTTCTTAAACCATTTTGATAAAGTTTCTTTATCGCGACCACTAATAACAACAATCGTATTATTTTTATTCGACGTCAGCTTCTCCATAATTCCATACAGTTCTTCGTCGGGCATGGCTTTTTGCGGGTCGTTATGAAATCCGGTCAATGTGCCATCGTAATCCAGGAAAATGATTCGCTTTTTGCTGCTTTTATATTTTTCAACCAACTTTTTAATAAATTGATTGGTAACTTTCCGGGTGTAATTCGATTCCTGCAGTTTCTTTACTCCTTCAAGGCTATTAATAAAATCGTTGGCCCACCGTTCCTCATTGTAGATTTTCAATCTTTTTTGCAGTGCCGAGTTACGTTCTACCTGCTCCGACTTGCTCATGTTTAAAGCTTGGTAAATGGCTTCAGCTACATCAACACGGCTATTCGGGTTTACGATAAGAGACTCTCCCAATTCTTTTGCTGCCCCTGCCATTTCGCTCAATATTAAAACGCCGGTTTTATCGTATCTGCTTGCCAGGTATTCTTTTGCAACCAAATTCATACCATCTCTGGTAGGCGTTATTAATGCAATATCGGCACTGGAATATAACTCCAGAGCTTCCATGCGGTCGGTGGTACGATAAAAATACCAGATAGGCATCCAGCTTATCGAGCCGTACATACCATTTATTCGGCCAACCAGCTCGTCCATTTGTTTTTTTAGTTCGCGGTAATCAAGCACATTTTCGCGCGATGGTCTCACAAATAAAAACAAGCTTACTTTTTCCTTATATTCCGGGTACTTGTTGAGGAATAATTCAAAAGCTTTTATCCTGTCCGGAATTCCTTTGGTGTAGTCCAGTCTGTCAATCGATAGTATAATTTTTCGCTCTTTGTCTCTTTTTAAAAACTCCTGCAGCTCCATTCTAATGTCAGAATGCTGAGCTTCTTTGTTGGTAGCCAATTCCTGAGCCGTGTTATTAAAGAATTCGAAATCAACACCTTTTGGAAAAGCATCAACTTTTACCACACGCTCATCAAGGCGAATACGGTTAAAAATGGTTTCGAGGCCGAGTAGCCGTCTAACACAACTCATGAAATGTCGCTGATAATCGTAGGTGTGAAACCCAACAAGATCGGCTTCCAGAATTCCTTCCAGTAACTCCATTCGCCACGGTAACAACCTGAAAACTTCAAACGATGGAAATGGGATGTGTTGAAAATAACCAATAGAAACATTGGGCATTTTCTCCCTTATTAGTTTTGGTAACAGCATTAAATGATAGTCGTGTACCCAAATAATATCGTCTTCGGTGATGTACTTTACAATTGCATCAGCATAAATTTGGTTCACTTCTTTGTACGATTCCCAGAAATCGGGATTATAACGTGATGTTTCGATAAAATAGTTAAAAACGGGCCAGATTGTATTGTCGCAAAAACCTTCAATAAATTCACTGTTTAATTGCCGATCCAGATAAATAGGTATGCAGTTTTCTGATCTGAATTTGTTGTCGATATATTGTTTCTCCGATTCGTTAATCTCATCGATGTTTATACCTGCACGGCCCACCCATTTTATGTCAAACGAACGGTAAAAATTACGCAATCCTGTATCAAATCTATCACCATACGGAATCAGCTCTTTGTCCCCGTTATTATCATTTACTACCAAAGGCAACCTGTTTGAAATCATGAATAAACGTTTCATTGTATCTTTTTTTTGAATTTGAGTTCGAATATTTTTGTTCAGAAACGAATATACCGTTTATTTTGCAACACTTCAAATAATCGAAGTTATTACAGATTACTATAAACACTAGTAACAATTTTTTGTTGTTACAGAATAAATAGCAAAATGAATAAAAATCTGAGTTTTGAAGCAGTAATTTTCGACATGGATGGGGTTATAACCAAAACCGCATTAACACATGCTGCCGCCTGGAAAAAAATGTTTGACGAGTACCTTCAAAAGCGGGTACAAGAACACGGCGAAAAATTTGTTGAATTCACTCATGAAGCGGATTATCTGCCTTACGTTGATGGAAAACCAAGATACAAAGGCGTTGCGTCTTTTCTGGAATCACGCGGCATCGATATCCCTTTTGGAGACGCTTCTGATACTCCTGATATGGAAACAGTTTGCGGATTAGGTAACCGAAAAAACATAGCGTTTAACGAAGTCCTGGAGAAAGAAGGCGCCGAAGTTTACCCATCAACAGAAGCATTAATCTATGAATTAAAATCGGCAGGAATTAAACTGGGAGTAGCATCGTCGAGCAAAAATTGTAAACCGGTATTGGAGCGTGTTAATTTGTTGGACGTTTTTGATGCCAGAGTTGACGGTGTAGTATCCGCTGAGCTCGGTTTGCACGGAAAACCCGAACCCGATATTTTTACTTCAGCTTGTGATATAGTTAATAAAGCATACAATAAATCGATTGTTGTTGAAGATGCAGTTTCTGGTGTTCAAGCCGGAATCAAAGGGAAGTTCGGATTAACCATTGGCATTGCCCGCGAAAACAATGTAAAAGAATTGAAGGAAGCAGGAGCTCATATTGTTGTTGAGGATATAGAGGAGATTAGTGGCATCGATGGTTTGAACAAAATATTTACCCAATTTAATAAATGAAAACCCAATAATTTTATGTCAGATAAACCGGAAACCTTTCACAGCTGGTCGCTGGAATACAGCGACTACGATGCTAAAAAAGAAAAATCGCGCGAATCACTTTTAACCATCGGAAACGGTTACCTCGGATCGCGTGGAGCAATGGAAGAAGCAAACGCTTCAGACACCAATTACCCGGGAACTTACATTGCAGGATTATACAATCGATCAACTTCAAAAATTGCCGATAAAGACATTGAAAATGAAGATTTTGTTAATGTCCCAAACTGGTTATACCTGAATTTTAAAATTAATGGCGGTGAGTGGTTCGATGTAAATAATTGTAAACTGATTTCAATAAATAGGAAACTCGATTTTTGCAGTGGTCAATTGCATAAATATTTGGTTGTGGAAGACGAAAAGGGCCGACAGACAGCCATAAGCAGCAAAAGATTTGCGAGCATGCACAATCCGCACCTTGTGGCAATGGACTATCGATTAAAACCTCTTAATTACTCCGCAAAAATCTCTTTTCAATCAGCACTCGATGGCCAAATTATTAATGACGGTGTAACACGTTACCGCGACCTCAACCAAAAGCATATCGAACCGGTTGACCAGAAGACAACAAAAAATGGTGGTTGGTTAAAAGTCCGCACTTCGCAATCGAAAATAGAAATAGCAGAAGCCGTAAAACATACCGTCAAAATCGAAGGAGAGAAGTTGGCTGAACTGAATTCAAGAACTGAGGAAGGAAAACTGATTACCGAATTTAACTGTGAACTTCGGCAGAATGAAGAAGTTAAAATTGAAAAAATAGTTTCGATTTATACATCGAAAAAAGACGATGTTGCAGACGCATTGCAGAGTAGTTTGGACACATTAGAGAGAGCCGGTTGTTATTCCGAGGTTTTGGATGAAAGTAAAGCCGCATGGAAAAAGCTCTGGCAAAAGATTGATATTGTAATCGAAGGCGATTCAAAATCGCAAATGCTGGTTCGTTTGCACCTGTTTCATCTTATGGTTGCCGCATCGCCCAACAACACAAATATTGATGCCAGTATTGCAGCGCGGGGGCTGCATGGCGAAGCTTACCGCGGACATATTTTTTGGGACGAATTGTATATTCTGCCACTCTACAACCTATTGTTGCCCAATGTGGCAAAGTCGGTTTTAATGTATCGTTATCGTCGACTGAATGAAGCACGTGCCAATGCCAAACAACACGGCTATTCAGGGGCCATGTTCCCGTGGCAAAGCGGAAGCGACGGTCGCGAAGAAACGCAGGTTATCCATTTAAATCCCGTATCAGGTGAGTGGGGCGATGATTACAGTTCGCTGCAGCGTCATGTTTCAATAGCCATAGCATACAACGTCTGGTATTATTTTCATGTTACCGGCGATACAGAGTTTATGAAGAAATACGGAGCAGAAATGTTCCTCGAGATTTGCAGATTTTGGGCCAGCAAAGCCAAAAAAGATACAAACAACCAGTACAGTATTGCCAATGTGATGGGACCCGATGAATTCCATGAAACCAATACAAATACAAAGGGTGGAGGACTAACAGATAATGCCTATACGAATATTATGGTGGCCTGGCTTTTCGAAAAGTCGCGCGAAATTCTGAATAAACTGCCAGAAGCTGCACAACAATCAGTTTTTACATCCATTAAATTCGAAGAAAAGGAACTTGATTATTGGAATACAATAGAAGAAAAACTGCATATTCCTGTGTCTGATAATGGCATAATCGAGCAGTTCGATGGTTATTTCAAACTAAAGGAATTGGATTGGGAAGCTTACCGAAAAAAGTATAACAATATTTATCGTCTCGACCGCATATTAAAAGCTGAAGGAAAATCGCCCGATGATTTTAAATTGGCTAAACAGGCCGACACACTAATGACTTTTTATACGATTGATGAGAAAGATGTGAAAAGTATCGTCGAGAAATCGGGCCGGCATTTGCCCGATGATTTTCTTAGTAAGAATTATGAATATTACCTGAAACGAACTTCGCACGGGTCAACCTTAAGTAGGGTAGTGCATGCCTATTTAGCCAATAAATGTGGAATAAAAGAAGATGGTGACCAACTTTATCTTGACGCATTACAAAGTGATTTCAGCGATATTCAGGGAGGTACAACAGCCGAAGGTATCCATGCCGGTGTGATGGGAGCTACGGTTTTAATGATCATGAAAACTTTTGCCGGAATTAATTTCAAAAAAGAAATTCTTGAAATCAATCCATCGCTGCCATCCAAATGGGAGAAACTAAAATTTAGCTTTTGGTTTAAACAAAATCAATACTTTGTTGATTTAACAAGAAACAAATTGGCAATTAGAGTAAAAAGTGAAATTTCTGACCAAATTCACTTTATTTTAATGGATAAAAAAATACTTTTGTACGCCAATAAAAAAGAAGTGTTTAACTATTAACAAAAAGGTTTTATCTGATGCTGGGGGATGTATTATTAATTCAGGACAAACACAAAGAAGCTGCGGAATCTATTAATGTTCGCCTTCAGGAAAAGCTGAGTGCGAAGAAAAAGGGGTACCGTTTTATTGTTGCAATATCAGGTGAATCGGGTGCAGGGAAATCTGAACTTTCTCATTCCCTGGCTTTACTGCTGAAAAAGGGAGGAGCTCGGGTGAAAATTTTACACACCGACAACTATTATAAAATTCCGCCTAATTTGAGAAATGATTGGCGCAAAGAAAAAGGTATTGGAAAGGTTGGAATTAAAGAGTATGATTGGACTTTACTAAAACGTAATATCAAAGAGTTTAAAGAAGGCCGTGAAGCGTTAATGCCTTGCGTTGATATTGTGTCGAAACAAATTGACAAACTTATTACAAATTTCAAAGATATTGACATTCTCGTTGTTGACGGGCTGTATGCGATTAAGATTAAGGAAGTTGATTTGCGAGTTTATATTGGTTTAACCTACCACGATACTAAAACAAAACGTGGTGGTCGTGGAAAAGAAGATGTCAATGATTTTAGGTTTCAGGTATTGGAAATGGAACACCAGAGTATGCTGGCCTTAAAACCAAAGGCAGATCTTCTAATCAATAAAGACTTTGAAGTTGTTGAGGCAGGAGAGGTTGAAGCTTCATAGTTTTAACGCTTAAAAACAAAGCATTAACTCCCGAAATAATTTGCCAGGATTACTCCTGTAGCCGGTTAAATCATGCAATTGGGAAATATATTTAGATCAGTTTTTTTATTCGGAGAATTCTCGTCCCGGTAATAATGGAACATAGAATTGCTATTGTTCGCCCAGGTCCGAATCGAGGGTGATTAATGGAGAGGCTTCTATTTTTTCGATATCGAGTATTTTAACCAGCGTATTCAAACCGGCTTCAACAATCTCAAATTCCTCATCGCTAAGTTGTAAAAGTTTTTCTGATAGTTGTTCATGAAGAAGCGAAGGCATAGCGCTTAATAGTTTATCGCCTGCCGAGGTGAGCGCAATATTTACAACGCGTTTATCGCCCGATTTGGGAAGTCGGGCAAGGTATCCTTTTTTCTCAAGGCGGTTTATTATGCCGCTAACTGTACTTGCATTCAGATTCAGAAATTTTCGTAATTCTCCCTGTGTTGTCTGATACGTATCCGATTCCCGCAGGAAGTTTAAACACAGAACCTGGGGAATACTTACGCCATGTTCTTTTTGAATTTTCTTTGATTCGATGTCTACTGAACGAACTATTTTCCGGATTTTAATTAAAATATCTCTTGTTTCCATTCTCTTCTCTTTGTCACAAAAATTTTTGCTAATATATTAAGAATTAATTAGAGGGGGTATTTCTCGGAGCGATGAATAAATTACTAAAGGTTCAATTAAATCCACAACTTCACTATTTTCGTAAAGTAGTAGGACTGACTTAAAATGCAGATAGCGAAACATCGTAAAATAATACATGTTGATATGGATGCCTTCTTTGCATCAGTAGAACAATTGGATCATCCCGAGCTGCGTGGAAAACCCATAGCAGTTGGAGGAACCAGCGATCGGGGTGTTGTTGCTGCTGCCAGTTACGAAGCCCGGAGATACGGGGTGCGCTCGGCTATGTCGTCGAAAGTGGCCAAACGAAAGTGTCCCGATCTAATTTTTGTAAAACATCGTTTCGATCGCTATAAGGAGATATCTTCACAAATCAGAAGTATTTTTTTAGCGTACACCGACTTAGTAGAACCGCTCTCACTCGATGAGGCTTACCTTGATGTTACGTATGCTAAAAAAGGCCTGCCCTCTGCAACATTAATCGCCAAAGAGATCCGGCAACAGATATTTGAAGATACCGGCTTAACTGCTTCGGCAGGAGTGTCGTATAATAAATTTCTGGCAAAAGTGGCTTCCGATGTTAATAAACCCAACGGAATGTTTGTGGTAACGCCCGCTAAGGCGCAGGATTTTATTGATCAGCTGGAGATCAGAAAATTTTTTGGAATTGGAAAAGTGACGGCCAAAAAGCTAAATGATATTGGTGTGCGATATGGTCGCGACCTGAAACTGATTGACAGACTGGAGCTCACCCGTATGTGTGGCAAAGCCGGTAATTATTATTACGGTATCTGCCGCGGAATTGATAACCGCGAGGTGCAGCCATCGCGCGAAAGAAAATCGGTAGGTGCGGAAAATACGTTTTCGAAAGATCTGTTTTTAGAGGAGGAGCTGAAAAAGGAACTACTGGTACTTGCCGAAAAAGTTTGGGAGAGGGCAGAACGGTCAGAAGTAAAAGCAAAAACGGTAACGCTAAAGTTTAAATATGCCGACTTTGAGCAACATACACGCAGTAAAACCATTGAGCCATACATTAATTCAAAGGAAAGTTTTATTTCCGAAAGCCTGAAATTGATGAAATCGGAAGGTGGGTTTCTAAAAGGAATTCGATTGCTCGGTCTTACGCTTTCCAATTTTTTATTTAAAAAGGAAGAAAATGAAGCAGTGCAACTGGTGATTGAATTTTAATAAGCAAACAAGAAAATTATATTTTGAACTACTAAATTTCCTCTAACTCTTGTATCTTTCCGCTAAAATAAAACCACCGCATGTCGATTGATAAAGTGTATTAAATTTCGTAATGTGGACATTCAATTTCAATATGAAAAGAATAAAGCGCTTTTTACTGATAGCCATAGTTTTAGTGATAATTGCTTACCTGTTAGGGCCAAAACCACCAAAACCCGAGTTGAATAAAGACCTGCCATCACTTTCGGCAAGTATTGCTAACATCGAGAGTTATATAGAAAAAAAAGAGGCTTCATTTTCTGTAAAACCGGATAATGAGTCGCGAATAGTTTGGGCTAATGATTCGATAAAGGAACGTACAAATTATTGCGTGTTGTATTTGCACGGATTTTCGGCGTCGTGGTACGAAGGCCACCCTGCACATGAACGTTTTGCCCAGCATTTAGGAGCCAATTTATACATACCACGTTTGCACAATCATGGATTGGTTACCGAAGATCCGTTGATTGATATGACACCAGATAAATTGTATGCTTCGGCAAAAGAAGCCATGATGGTGGCACGCACCCTGGGGCAGAAAGTAATAATAATGAGTACATCGACCGGTGGCACACTTGGATTAAAACTGGCAGCCGACTTCCCGGAATACATAGATGGTTTGATTCTTTATTCGCCAAACATTAAAGTAAATAACAGTAGCATGTTTTTGTTGTCGAAACCCTGGGGACTGCAAATTGCCCGGAATGTAATGGGTGGTAAATATCGTATTACTAACGATGATTTTGATTCGGTAGATTGCAAATACTGGAACTGTAAGTACAGGGTAGAGGCACTGGTATATTTACAACAGTTGGTTGAAGCTACAATGACTAGCGAGACTTTCAACCGGGTACATGTACCGGTATTTCTTGGCTACTACTATAAAGATGATGAGCATCAGGATCAGACAGTTAGCGTTGATGCGATGTTAGATATGTTTAATGAGCTGGGAACCGTACCAAATAAAAAAGTGAAAAAAGCATTTCCTGAAGCCGGCGACCACGTAATTGCCTGCGAGTTAACATCGGGTAGTGTGGAAGAGGTAATTGCCGAAACCATTCGTTTTGGCGAGGATGTTCTGAATTTAGAACGCAGATAACTGGATTATCGAGGATAAAATCAGTGAGAATCTGCAAAATCAGTGTCCTCAGCGTTCAATTTCTACTGAATCTGGGCCGCTGCCTCAACATCTAAAAACCAGGTTAAAGTACCGTTGGCTGGCGAAATATAGTACGCCGGCAGCAATTGTGCGGCGTCGTTATCATTCATAATTTCTGAAACACGCAATGCTTTATTTGACCCGGTTACCATGAAAAAAATCTGGTTAGCATTGTTAAGCACGTTACCTGTAATGGTAATACGTTTTTGCCCGGTAAGCGGATGAACGGCTACTGCACAGCTCTGTTTGTGTTCAAAAAGTTCCAACTGGTCGGGAAAAATTGAGGCGGTATGTCCATCGTCGCCAAGTCCAAGAATAATCAGGTCGAAAACCGGATCAACTCCTCGCGAGTTTAAGCATCGCTCCATTTCTTCAGAGTAGCGCAGTGCTTCCTGTATCGGATCTTCTTCGCCTTTTATTCGGTGGATATTATCTTTTGGTATTGAAATATTCGACAGCAGATAGTCAACCGTCATTTTGTAATTGCTTTGCTCGTCGGTTGGAGGTACACAGCGCTCGTCGCCCCACCACAAATGAATACGTTCCCATGGAATCCGATCGGCATATTTTTTACTGATCTTTTTGAAAAGCCCCTTTGGTGAATTCCCTCCGGACAGTGCAATATCGAAAACTTCCTGGTTTGAATTTTGTACCATTCGGATAATTTCCTTCGCAATGGCTTTGTAAACATTTTTCGGTTTCGAAAAGATTTTGACCTCTGTAAAAGTTTCCATGTCGGTTCGTTTATAGCTTATTCACAAATAGATGTACAATATGCAGATTAAAGTTCACAATACAAGCCATCGTTCGATAAATTTTTACACGGATAGCGCCAATCTCCGTTAGCGATTAATTTTGCAGAATCTTCCGGTCCCCAACTTCCGGCCGGATAACCGTAAATCGGAATTTCAGGATTGGTTTCCCATGCGTTAAGTATCGGCTGAACGAACTCCCAGGCAGCTTCAACGGCATCGCCGCGAGAATAGAGTGTTGGATCGCCTTGCATACAATCCAGTAACAGGCGTTCGTAAGCCGCCGGAACCTTTTTGTCGGCCAGATCAGAGTAATGGAAATCCATGTTTACGGTTTGTACTTTAAATCCGGCTCCCGGTGTTTTCATCCCAAATTTCAGCAAAATTCCTTCGTCGGGCTGAATACGGATAATAAGCTGGTTGTTACTATCCGAACTTGCATTGCCAAACAAATGGTGTGGTACTTTTCTGAAATGAATAACAATCTCGGTTACACGTGTAGGTAGTTTTTTCCCTGTGCGAATATAAAATGGCACGCCGGCCCAGCGCCAGTTATCAATAAAAATTTTTAGTGCTGCAAATGTTTCGGTTCGTGAAAACTTTTCCACACCAGGCTCTTCGCGGTAACCTGCTGCTTTTTTGCCTCCAATAGTTGAGGCCGTGTATTGGCCCCGAATTACGTAACGCGACACTTCATTTTCGTGAATCGGTCGTAAAGACTGAAATACTTTTAGTGTCTCATTTCTAATGGCATCGGCTTCTACAACAACGGGTGGTTCCATGGCAACAAACCCGGCCACCTGTAACAGGTGATTTTGCAGCATATCGCGCAATGCTCCGGAGCTATCGTAATATCCGCCGCGTCCTTCAACTCCCAAACTTTCAGCCGATGTGATTTCTACGCGTTTAATATAGCGGCGATTCCAGAGTGGCTCAAAAATTCCGTTTGAGAAGCGTGTTACAAGCATGTTCTGCACCGTTTCTTTGCCCAGGTAATGATCGATACGATAAATCTGTTCCTCTTCGAAATAATTGAGTAGCTGCTTGTTTAATTCTTTCGCCGACTTTAAATCAGTTCCAAAAGGTTTTTCAACAATCAATCGTCTGAAATTATTCTCTGATTTAGACAGGCCATTCAGGCAAAGCATTTTTGGAATTACCGGGTACAACGATGGGGGAGTTGACAAATAAAACACATAGTTAGTTGCAATGCCCAATGAGTCGGACAATTCTTTAAGCCGCTCCTTTAACGGGATAAAATCATCAACTTCCTTATTCTGAACCGGTTGATAAAATAGCAGCTTTTTAAATGCTTCCCGCTCCTGATTGTCAGGAATAAATTCATCGGCTCGTTTTCTGAATTCATCATCAGATAGTGCTGATCGCGAAGCGCCAAGTACGGCAAAATTTTCAGGTAACAGATTTTGCTTGAAAAGTTCGAAAAGTGCCGGAATTAATTTACGTTTTGTGAGATCTCCCGATGCACCGAATATAATGAGTATTTGATCGTCTGCTTTCTTCATGATTGAATTTTAGTGTTGAACGCAATAAACCAGAACATTGTTTTCAATTATTCGAAAAAATAAATCGTAGTAGAATTTTCCTGTAGCGTGGCTTAAACTCCCGTTAAAATGCGGTTGTGCCGAATAGTCGAACGAAGCGATGTTAATATGCTCGTTAAATTGAACACCTTGAATTCCGGAACATTTAAAAATAGCTTCTTTTGCCGACCAAAGTAATATTTTTAGTAATTGGGGATCATTACTTTTTTCAATAAAACTGATTTCTGAAGGATTGGCAAAACGCGTAACCACTTTATCTATGTTTCGGTCGAGTTGTTCAATATCGATTCCAATACTTTTTTCGGATAAAATTATTGCTGCCAGGTTGGCGGAATGCGTGATACTAATATTTAAGTTAGAATTGTTTAACGAAGGCTTTCCTGATTTTTCCTGGTAAATAATTTCAGGGCATTGGGGTAAAAGTGTTTGTAGTAACAATCGGCTGGCCAGAAATTCTTTACGACGCTTTTCGGCCTTGAAAGATTCTAAACGCCCGGTATCCGAAGGATTTAATTTGCAGATCTTTAATAAATCATCAGCTGTTTCTTTTAAATTCCATACCCCAATGGTGCCGTTTTGTATTGTTATTTTCTGAGTGAGCGGCATTAGTTCCAGCTTGTGGTTTCAATAATGTGTATAATATCGGGTTCTATAAAGTTAATTACCGGACTCAAGGAATCTATGTCGGGAACTTCGCGAATGTAAAAGGCGCCCCGTAAGAAATGGCGGGTGCTGTCGGTTAAAAAAAACTGCATGGGCGAAGCGGCATTTCCATCAATGGCGTAAATCGTTCCGTACACCTTTTTTGCAGGATTTAAAAATAAACGTTCGTCTATTGCATCTGCTTTTATCGAATGTTTATAGGCTAGTGTTCGCGTTTCTTCCATCAGTTCCATCAATAACTTCTTGTCGTCTTGTTTGCTGTTCAGGTCGTAATACGAAATGTGTATTTCCACTTTATTTTCGGGCACAGCAATGTTTATCCAGTAAGGTTCGTTCCGGTTTCTTGTGTCTTTTTCTATTTGTGCGTACTCCGGTATTTCAAAATCATAAGGAAAAGAGCGATTCAGTGGGGTGTAGCTTTTTTCGGGAAAGGCAATGCGGTAATAGCCTCGCGGCTTGGGGGTGTAGTCCTCTTTGCATCCCAATAAAAAAACAAGTAATAAAAGTATATACGCGAATCTCATTCCCTTAAATTTTTAGTCACATTTATTGATTAAGAACCACCTTTATTTGTTTAATACGACGGTTATCTGCCTCTTCAATAGTAAATGTGAAGGGCTTACATTTTACTTCTTCTTTTAACGAAGGAATCTCGCCTTTTATTTCAAGAATAAGACCGGCGAGTGTATCGGCATCACCTTTTACGTCGTCAAAAATGGTGTCGTCGCAATTTAGAACTTTGTAAAAATCACCTAGTAAAACCTTAGCATCGAAGATGTAAGAATTTTCCGACAATCTTGTAAAGAAGCTTTCCTCATCATCAAACTCATCAGTAATGTCGCCAACAATTTCCTCCAGAATATCTTCCAGCGATACAATGCCGGAGGTCCCTCCATACTCATCAACCACAATGGCAATGTGTACTTTGGCTTTCTGAAACTCTTCCAGAAGCGAGCTAATCTTTTTGGTGTCGGGAACATAAAATGGCGGTCGTATCAATGTTTGCCATTTAAACGATTTGTTTTTGTGACTGTGTTGAAGTATATCTTTTATATAAAGCAGCCCGCTTATTTCGTCGAATGAATCGGTATAAACAGGGATTCTTGAATACCCCGAGTCGTTTATAATCTCCAGTACTTCCTCAAAATTTGTTTTTATATCGATGGAAACAACATCAACGCGGGGAGTCATAATTTCTTCCACGCTTTTGTTTCCAAACTTAACAATCCCCTCCAGAATATCTTTTTCGTCTGAAAGCTCTTGATCTGATGTTAATTCAAGTGCCTGCGAAATTTCATCCATCGAGATGTTCTTTTTGTGTTTCATTAGCCGGCGGTTTACAAACCCAGTGGAATAGATTAGGATGGCATTCACAGGACGGAATATTTTCTCTAAAGTTTGTAGTGGCAAGGCCATAAAACGGGCAAATTGCAATGCAAAGTGGGTGGCATAAACTTTTGGAAAGATCTCGCCAAAAAGCAAGAGGAAAAAAGTGATGAGCACAACCTGAAATAGGAACTGTAAGGTTGGCGAATTCTCAAACGAGATTAAATTATTAAAAATAAAGGCGGTTAGAATAACAATGCCAATGTTTACAAAGTTATTCGTCACCAAAATTGTAGCCAATAATTTTTCCGGACTCTTCAGGTTGTGTAATACGCGCTCGTTGTTTTTGCCCTTCTTTCTTAATTTTTGTTTTTCACTGGCCGATAACGAAAAATAAGCTACTTCTGAGCCACTTATCAATGCCGAGGTAAATAGTAAAAACAATACAATTACTATTGAAACTATAATTTCAGGACTGATAGGGTGTAGTTGAATTTGCCAGGAGCCGATAGCGGCTAAACTTAAAAGCGGTTCTGTATCCAAGTTTTAAAGTTTTGGTTAGAAAGGAAGATCTTCGTCTCCCTCCGGTTCTTCAATATCAGGTTCGGAAACCTGCGGAGTGGATTTAGAGCCAGAGTTTTGGGTGGCTCCCCCTTGTTCTGATGAACCCTGGTTGTCAGCACGGGTGCCGAGCATTGTCATCTGATCGCCATAAATCTCAGTAATGTAGCGTTTGTTGCCGTCTTTGTCGTCGTACGAGCGGGTTCTTATTCTTCCCTCTATATACAACTGACGTCCTTTGGTTACGTATTTTTCAGCCACTTCTGCTAATCCTCTCCACAATACAATATTGTGCCACTCGGTAGTGGTAACGCGTTCACCACTTTTTGAATTATAACTTTCTGATGTTGCCAAAGGGAAGTTAGCTACTGCAACACCCGAATCAAGGTGACGTACTTCAGGGTCTTTTCCTACGTTTCCAACAAGAATTACTTTATTTACTGACATAATTTTAAATTTATATGGTTAACATTTTCAGATATTTACTATTCTGTAATTATTCATCGGTTTTTATTCTAGTCCCAATCCGGCCTCATGTAAAAACTGTTCTACCAGTCGGGATACAGCAAATTTAGAAATATCTTTTTTATTTACCCGAATTAGAGGCAACGGATTATTAAAATTGGGTTGAACTTCAAGGTATATCAATTTTGCGTGAATGATTTGGTGGCTCAAAATGTGTTTTTTCTGCCCACTTATATATTTAATATTAACCTCCGGATACTTAATTGGTGGATCAGACTTTAATAATTCGGAATCAGAAAGTGCTTTCTCGCGTTCAAGCAATGGTAGCTGATACAAATTTTGCCAGATGTCGTTGCCCAATCTTTTATCCAGAAGAATTGAATCGCCCATATCATATAAATAATAGTAAAAATAGCGATGTCGCTGTTTGGTCTTCTTTTCTTTTACCGGAAGATGGGTAACAAGTCGGTTTTTAAAGGCAAAACAGGAATCTACAAGCGGACAATTCGAGCATTGCGGCGACTTCGGTACGCACTGCAGAGCCCCGAATTCCATAAGCGACTGGTTATGCATACCGGGATTTTGCCCCCGAATCAGTTCCCCGGCCAGCTCCTGAAATTCTTTTTTGCCTTTTGAGGAGTCAATCGGAGTCTGAATTCCATAATACCTCGATAGTACCCTATATATATTACCATCCACTGCCGGGTAGGGCAAATTAAAAGCGATGGACGCAACAGCAGCAGCTGTGTATGGTCCAACCCCTTTTAAAGCCAAAATGCTTTTGTAATCGTTTGGGAATATTCCGTTGTATTGCGCGTCTATAATCTTTGCCGTAGCGTGAAGATTACGTGCGCGGGAATAGTAACCCAGTCCTTGCCAGAGTTTTAGCACCTCGTCTTCGTGCGCATTAGCCAAATGATTTACCGTAGGATAGTTCTTTACAAAGCGGTTAAAGTAATTTTTGCCTTGCTCAACCCGCGTTTGCTGGAGAATTATTTCCGAGAGCCAAATCTTATATGGATCGCGGTCTTTTCGCCACGGTAAATCCCGCCTATTTATATTGTACCATTTGTAAATGTTCGTCAGAAAATTGTCCATTTTATGCTAACTGTTTAAAAATCTTACAGAAAAACAAAAATAATTTAATTGAAATGCTTTCCGGTTTTATATTATTTTTTATTTTTGCATCCTCGATTAAAAACGATTAATATATTGAAAATTAAATATTTTAAGAGATGACTAAGGCAGATATTGTAAATGAAATTTCGAAAGAAACGGGAATTGAAAAGGTAACTGTTCAGAAAACAGTTGAAGCTTTTATGGAAACCGTAAAAGATTCATTGGTTGATGGAAAAAATGTTTACTTAAGAGGTTTTGGTAGTTTTGTTGTTAAGAAAAGAGCAGAAAAAACTGCCCGTAATATTTCTAAAAATACAACCATTATCATTCCTGCACACAATATTCCTTCGTTTAAACCAGCGAAAACATTTGTATCAGAAGTTAAAAATCAAGTAAAACAATAGAGTTATGCCAAGCGGTAAAAAAAGAAAGAGACACAAGATGGCCACTCATAAGCGCAAAAAAAGATTGCGTAAAAACAGGCACAAAAAGAAAAAATAAGATTTTATTGATTTAATTTCTTATAGTTAATGATTAAACCTAAAGCATAATTATGCTTTAGGTTTAATCTGTTATAACGATTAGTATTAACCAAAAGAAGTAGATGATTAAAAGGTTGTGAGTAGCGATTTAATAATTGATGTAACTCCATCCGAAATTGTTATTGCCTTACAGGAAAAGAAGAAGCTTGCAGAACTATCCAGAGAAAGAAGCGGGGCAAAATTCGCTGTCGGAGATATCTATCTCGGCAAAGTAAAGAAAACTATGCCCAGTTTAAACGCTGCTTTTATCGATGTAGGCTACAGCAAAGATGCTTTTTTACATTACCTCGACATGGGGCCACAATTCGCAACGCTAAATAAATTCCTGCGAATTGCCTCATCAAGAAAAAACAGAATTTCTTCCATCTCGCGGATTCATTCAGAACCCGACATTAACAAAGAAGGTAAAGTAAACGAGCTATTAAAAGTTGGTCAGAAAATATTGGTTCAGGTTGCAAAAGAGCCAATAAATACAAAAGGCCCGCGGTTAACATCAGAGATCTCCATTGCAGGAAGGAATTTGGTTTTAATGCCGTTTAGCGACAAAATTTCAGTGTCGCAAAAAATCAGATCAACCGAAGAAAAGAACAGGTTGAAAAAACTGATCCAAAGCATTAAACCGCGCAAATATGGAGTAATAATCCGCACTGTAGCTGAAGGTAAAAAAGTAGCAGAACTTGATAAAGAGCTTCGACGTTTGGTAGAAAAGTGGGAAACTTCTTTTCAAAAGCTTCGCAGGGCACAGGCTCCATCGCTAATTATTGGCGAAATAGACCGAACAACAGCCCTGCTGCGCGATATTTATCATCCCGACTTCAACAGCATTATTGTAAACGACCAATCGGTAGCGTCAGAAATTGCCGATTACATAGGTAGCATTCAGGCCGACAAGAAAAAGATAGTTAAACACTACAAAGGACGTCAGCCAATTTTCGAACATTACGGCATTGATAAACAAATAAAAGCCTCGTTCGGAAAAACAGTATCATTTAAAGATGGTGCCTATTTAATCGTAGAACACACCGAAGCGTTTCATGTTATTGATGTAAACAGCGGGAATCGCGCAAGAGCCGGAAACGACCAGGAAAAAAATGCTCTGGAAGTAAACCTGGCTGCCTGCGACGAAATAGCAAGACAATTACGGTTGCGAGACATGGGAGGAATCATAGTAATTGATTTCATCGACATGCATGTCGCGGCTAATCGCCAGAAAGTGAATGATCACATGAAAGCGATTATGGCCGACGACCGGACCAAGCATAACATTCTTCCGCTGAGTAAGTTTTGCCTGATGCAAATTACCAGGCAAAGAGTACGCATGGAAGAAAAGGTTGAGACTGCCGAGAGCTGTCCGACCTGTAAAGGAAGTGGAAATGTTGTGCCTACTGTTTTATTTGCCGACGAAATTGACGGTAAAGTGAACTACGCGCTAAAGGAACTGAACAAGAAGAAACTGAATCTGAAAGTTCATCCTTATACAGCTGCTTATCTTACAAAAGGTTGGAAAAGTCCACAAAACAAGTGGTTCTTTAAAAACCTGAAATGGGTAAACGTAGAAGCTGTAAATTCATATTCCTATCTGGAATATCATTTTTTTGACGAGAATGAGGAAGAAATTATTTTATAAAGGAAAGCCGTTCAATATTGAACGGCTTTTTTTATTTTCGCAGTAAGCAAAATAATTCTGATGTTATTGAAAAAACTGTGCTATATAGTTTCTCTCCTTTTTATTGTTAGTTCTTCGTCTGCACTCGAAATAAAAGGTACTATCAATTTGTCCGAGCGGTGGCAGCCAAAGGTATTTCTGGCTTTGCTAAATTCTCCAGATGACATTTTTGTTGCATCACCCGATTTTATTATTGCCGAAACATTTATTAACCCCGATGGTAGTTTTGAGATCAACACACAATCTGTTCCTGACGACGAACGCTTTTACCGGCTGTACCTTGTACAGGGCGATAATGCATCGGTAGAGTTTAGCGCAACTCAAAACAAAAATTATTTTCATTTGCTTTTGGACAGGCAGTCGGAAATTATATTAACGGCAACTACTCAAAACAACTCGCTTGAAGTAATGGAGTTGAGAGGTAGTGAAGCCAGTAAAGCGATTTTTGATTTTGGGGAGAAATTCGCGGAGCAGAGAGGTGAATTGAGTCGTGAATTGCCAAAAGCAAAAAGTACTTTCTTGTCTCAAGAGCTCGAAAACTTCATCCATACCATTGTTGCCGGTGCTGAAAATCCGTATGTTGGGCTTTATGCACTGTACCACATTGATGATAAAGAAACCGATTTTTTAAGAAACAGTGATTTTTATTTTAATTTTCAGAAGAGGCTGGAAGACGAACTTCCGGTTACTCCTTATACTGAAGCCTATTCTGAATTGTTGGATGAACTGATTGGGTTTCGAGAATTCGTGTGTGAAATGCCTGGTGTGCAGCCCAAATGGAAAGATTGGTTAATGCTTGTTGAAGCCCTTATTATTTTAGTGCTCATTCTCTTTCTGATCAGTCTGTCCCGTAAATTTAATAAAATGCGTAGCCGGGAAAATGTTACTACAAACAATCTGAAACCTGTTTACGATGGATTAACTTTAAAACAACAGGAAATATTAAGCCTTTTAGCCGCTGGAAGAAGCAATAAAGAAATTGCACAGGAACTTTTTGTAGAATTAAGTACTGTTAAAACCCATATTAACAATATATACAGGCAGTTAAATGTGTCAACGCGTAAAGATGCTGTCGATTTTTATCATTCCATTAAAAAGTAAATACAGGGGGTCTAGACCCTATTTCAATCCCTGTACATACTTCTTTTGTAAAACAGTTTAGGGTATTTAGTTGTTTTCATCATAAATTTGTATCAATCGTAAAAATACGGTTAACACATTTGAAAAAATAGATCAAAGTTTATTTAATAAAACCAAAAAGGAATGAAACGCATACTGTTTACTGTCTTCTTACTTACTGCCGCTTTGCTGGCTTCATCACAAATTGTTGAACCGGTAAAATGGAATTTTTCGCAAAACAAAATTTCGGATAACGAGTTTGAACTGGTTTTTACAGCTACAATTGACGAAGGCTGGCACATGTATTCAACCGATTTGCCGGAAGGTGGACCTATTAAAACCAGCTTCTATTTTGAAGATCTTAAAAATACCGAATTGTTGGGAGAACCAACCGCGAATAAAGTGGCAGTGGAAAAGTTTGACCAATCCTTTCAAATGGATTTGAAATGGTTCGAGGATGAAGTTTCGTTTACCCAGAAAGTTAAAACTAATGGAACCGGCGCTGTAAGCGGATACATTGAGTTTATGAGTTGCGACGACGAAATGTGTACGCCTCCCATTCAGGCTGAATTTTCTTTTGAATTGGACGGTGACAGCCAACTCGTCACGGAAACAGCAGATTCAAACACAACAGATAATAGTGATACAAGAAATTATTGGAGTATTTTCTTTTTGGCTTTCTTGGGAGGATTGGCAGCCCTATTAACGCCTTGTGTTTTCCCGATGATACCAATGACGGTAAGCTTTTTTACCAAACAAAGTAAAACAAAAGCCATCGGTATTCGCAACGGACTATGGTACGGACTATCTATCATTCTTATTTATGTGATATTGGGTACGGTTGTTACCGCAGTGTTTGGTGCAGAAAGTTTAAACAGTCTTTCTACCAATCCGTGGTTTAACCTGTTTTTTGCTTTGCTGCTTTTTGTATTTGCTTTCTCGTTTATGGGAGCTTTCGAGATTGTACTGCCCAGCAGTTGGGTAAATGCAGTAGATAAGAAGGCTGACAAAGGCGGATTGCTGGGAATTTTCTTTATGGCTTTTGCTCTTGCACTGGTTTCATTCTCGTGTACCGGGCCAATTGTAGGTGCATTAATTGTTGAAGCAGCCCGTAGCGGTGGAATGGCGCCGGTAATTGGTATGCTGGGATTTTCTCTGGCACTGGCCATTCCTTTTGCCTTGTTTGCCGCGTTCCCGGGATGGTTAAATTCGTTACCCAAATCGGGCGGATGGCTGAATTCAGTTAAAGTTGTGTTAGGATTTCTGGAATTTGCATTTGCCTTTAAGTTCTTATCCATTGCCGACATGGTGCTTGATTTGCATATTCTTGAACGCGAAGTTTATATCGCCATATGGATTGCCATTTTTATGGGGCTGGCGCTGTATCTCTGGGGAAAAATTAAGTTGCCGCACGATTCGCCAATGAATCATTTGCCGGTCTCACGATTTATTACCGGAACAATGGTATTTGCCTTTGTAATTTATATGATCCCCGGTTTATGGGGAGCACCGGTAAAACTGATAAGTGGGTTCCCGCCTCCGGTTGATTATGCCGAATCTCCACTTGGTGTGGGCCGTACGATGCCTGCCGGAGCTTATGCTTCAGGTAATTCGTCTGGTGAAATGACTTCGGGTATGCACATCGGGCCGCACGGAATTCCATTATTTGACGATTACTACGACGCTTTAGCGCACGCCCGTGAAACCGGAAAACCTTTGTTGATAGATTTTACGGGTAAAGGATGTACAAATTGCCGGAAAATGGAGGATAACGTGTGGGTGAATCAACAAGTAAAACGAATGTTCATTGAAGATTTTGTGGTGGTTTCGCTGTATGTTGATTTGAAAACTAAATTACCGGAAGAAGAACAATATGTTTCCGAAACAACCGGAAGAAAAGTAAGGTCAATCGGAAATAAATGGACGGATTTCCAGATTTCGAGATACAACAGAAATACGCAGCCTTATTATGTGATAGTAGATAACAATGAAAAAGAATTGGTTGAAGGTTACGGATACGATCCTGATGCTGATGATTTTATTGAGTGGCTGAATAGCGGATTAGAAGAATTTAAAAATTAAAAATACGGACTGATGAAGAAGCTAGTTTTCGCACTGGGATTTATTGCTCTTGCAGCATTGGCTCAGGCACAATTGATGGAACCCGTAAAATGGGATATTGAAATAAAGCCGTTGAAAGGTGGTAACCAATACGAGATTGTTGCTACTGCAAATATCGATATGGGTTTTAAACTATATGGTGTAAATATGGAGGATGGTGGCCCGGTAAAAACGTCGTTTAATTTCGAGACGCTGGAAAATTGTAAAGATTTTGGAAAAGCTGTGGAGGTTACGCCTTCAAAAAAGATGCAAGACAAAATCTTCGATATGGAAGTAACTTATTTTAAAGACAAGGCGGTTATTTCGCACAAAGTGTGGGTGACAGAAAAGCCTGCAAAAGTTACGGGCTATATCCAATGGATGAGTTGCAATGATGAAATGTGCACGCCTCCAACCGATGAAGAATTTGAGTTTGTGATCGAGTAAGCCAATTGTTTTAGAGAGTGAGCTTTAGGCGAAACTCTGAAATTACAATTGTTTAGGCCGATAGTAAAACTCATCGGTATAATCGTTAACTGTTCAGATATTTTTAAAATAAAAACTGCACTAAGGCTGGAAGCGAAAGTTTCCGGTCTTTTTTCTGAAAGTCCAATAAAAATTAATGGTAAAATCTGCTTTAAAATTTAAAAACTCACACTGATTCTGCCTTCGACACAATCGTCCCTCCCTAAGAGTAGCTACCCTTTATGCTTAACTATTTTACGCTCAATCTCTGAAAAAAGGTTTCTATGTAAGGCGCATGGCAGGCTTCATTTTCAATCAGTTTTCGCATTTGCGCCTTTTTTAAAACTTTTCAATAACCCGGGTGATACTTTCCGCCATCCGGCGGGTCGTTTGCCTGGGGCTGAATTATTACGGACTTTCAGCCCTTTATTTTTTTTATCTCCTTTTGTCAGAAAAAGAAAGAGCGCTGAAAGTGCGTGTTATTTTAGCCCAGAGCAGAGTAATTCAACGAATTACGTCGCTCTGGGTTAGCTGTTGGCGATTCCTTGGAATCATGAATATTTTTTTTACGTCGCAGGGCGTAAACTAACGTTTAAACTGCAAAATCTTTCCCGCCGGCGTTTAAACGAACTTTCAGGCGTGAAAGCTTGTACCTACTGCTTTTAAACAAAAGTTTAAGCTTCGGAAATGTTTTTTTCTTTAAACATTTAATCAAATTAGTTCTGCAATAAAAAAGTCCATGATTTCAAAACCATGGACTTTCTTTTATCGTTGTTAAGGACTTATCTATTCTGCTTTTTTCGGTAAGAAAACCACATCTACAACATCAGCATCAGAATAAAATGCTTTGGTGAATTTTTGAATTTGCGCAGTTGTTAAGCCTTCCAAAATAGCATCGAAATTTTCTTCAGCATCAGTATTAAATCCGTGGTAATACTTGTTGTAAAGAGCATTCATCCAGTAACTGTTATGTTCTTTGGCTTGTGCACGCTCTTTTTTCATGTTCAGAATAACTTTGTCCAGATCATCCTGTGTTGGGCCTTCTGCAACAATTTTGTCAATTTCGCGGAAAATGATCGATTTCAGATGATCAGCTTTTTCAGGATCGGTATCGAAATTAATTTGCAGTGTTTTTCTTTCGTATGGGTATTGGTTCGACGATGATCCAACTCCAACGCCATAGGTGCCACCTTCTTTTTCACGTACCTCTTCGGTGTAACGTAAACGTAGAATGCCTTGTAATACATCAAGTTTAATATTGCTCTCAGGAGTATAAGCCAGTTCGGTACGGACAAGAATATTAACTGTTCCTTTTTCAGTTTGTAATGGTACATCAATTTTCTTTTCGGTAGTACCACTTGGTATTCTTATCTTGTGGTCAATCCATTTTTCTTCTCCCGGCAGGTCTTTCAAAGATCCGATATACTTTACGGCCATTTCTTTTGCCACATTTTCTTCTATATTTCCTACAATAAAAAAGGTGAAATCACCGGCATCTTTAAAACGGTCGTTGTAAACCTCTTCCATTTGTGCAAAGTTGATCTCATCGAACATGGAGGCAGACATGAGTTTCGTGCGCTCGTTGTAGTCGGTTGCAATCAACGTAAGGGAATCGCTCATAATCTTTTGCGGATTATTTGCCATGTTTTGCAGGAAGGCCACATACCTTGTTTTTAATGCTTCGTAGGCTTCTTTATCGAAACGCGGATTGTTAAACTGCAAATACAGCAACTGCATCATTACCTCAAAATCTTTAGGTGTACTGCTGCCGTTAAAGCCTTCTGTTAATCGACCGAGGCTGGTTGCCACTGCTGCCGTTTTTCCGGTCAATACTTTGCGCAAAGCAATGGCATCGAATTCTCCAACACCAAACGATCCAATAAACTGTGGAAGCATACTTGCAGCCTGCAGGTCCTCTGCATCCAGCAATGAATTTCCACCTGGGCTGTATGCGCGTAACGAAACTTCATCTTTTTCGTAGTCGGCATGTTTAAACACCACTGTGGCATTATTGCTCAGTTTCCACTCTACTGCATCCAGTTCGTCCAGTTGTTTTGTTGAAACAACGTCCGCTCCCGGTAATTCACCTTCAATTAGTGAGGCAGCTTCGGCTGTATCTTCGTATGGTTCGATGGTTGAATTCTCCACTTCATCCAAAATAGCCAGAGCTTCTTCTTCCGTGAGGTGTTTTGCTCCACCATCCGGACCGGTAATAACTATTGCCCGATTTTTGTCAACAATCATATCGGTGGCCAGTTTGTTCACATCGGCCAAGGTAATTGTCTGCATAATAGCTTGACCAAATTGCCAATCGAACTCAGCATCAGTCAGCGGTTCGCCTTCAAGGAAGTAGTTTGTAATGCCACTAACATATTGGTCGTTGCTAATTTTGTCGCGCTGTTTGTAGGCACTTTCCATGGAGGTAAGCAGGTTTACCTTAGCGCGGTTCAATTCGCCATCGGTAAATCCGTGATGAACAATGCGCTGTGCTTCCGTGTAAATCGCTTTCAATCCTTCATCTTCTTTATCGGGATTAGCAGTAGCTGTAATGAAAGCAGCATCGTAGCCTCTTACAAATCCACTTATCTGGACACTTCCGCTAATAAATGGAGGATTTCCTTTTTGAAGCAGTTCCGAAATTCGTTCGCGACTCATTTGATTAAAAAGGGTGGCGATATAATCGTCGCGCAAATACCCAATATTTTTATCGTCGCGTGAGACTCCTTTGTGTTTTATATAGATTGAAATGCTTGAATTTGTTGCTTCTTCATCAGTTGCCAAAACAAACTTTGTTTCATCGTGCTCCGGGATTTCAAAATGTGGACGAGGTTGCGGATTTTCAACCGCCGGTATTTTCGAGAACAAGTCTTTTACTTTTGCTTCAACCTGGTCAACATCAATATCGCCAACAATTGCAATGGCCTGCAAATCGGTGCGGTACCAGTCGTGGTAGAAACTGCGTAAAGTTTCCGGTTCAAAGGTTTTAATGATGTTCAAATCGCCAATCACATCGCGCTCGGCCCATTTGGAACCTTCAAAAACTACAGGGAACCACTGATTGCGCATTCTGAAACCTGCATTACGCCGTGTTCTCCACTCTTCTGAAATTACACCACGTTCGTTCTCAATTTCTTCATCGCTTAGCAACAGGTAGTTCGACCAGTCGTTCAATACCAAAAGGCATGAATCAATTAGTCCTTCGCGAGTAGCTGGTACATCACTAAGGTTATAAACTGTTTCGTTGAATGATGTGTAGGCGTTAATATTTCGCCCAAAAGCTACACCGTTTTTTTCCAGATAATCCAGAAATCCTTTTCCAGGATAGTGTTGGGTACCGTTAAAAGCCATGTGCTCTAAAAAGTGAGCAAGACCGTTCTGATTGTCGTTTTCGAGCAGGGCACCAACATTTTGTATCATATAAAAGCTTACCCGTTCTTTGGGTTCTTCGTTATGACGAATAAAATAGGTCATCCCATTCTCCAGTTTTCCTGTTCTGATAGCAGGATCAACTGGTACTGCCTGTTTGAGCATGTCTTGTGCCGACACCAAAATTGGGGCAATTACTAAAAATGCCAGCATGGTAAAAACAAATTTTTTCATATTTTCTTTTTTGTAGTTCGTTGTTGAACTGTGTTTGAATTTAAGTATTACTTTGTGAGTATTCTATTAACATCTGAAATTACAGAAGGCATGAAAATAGTGATTAATTTTTTTGTTTTAGTAATTTTAAAAGATTTTAACAGCGAAGTTGAGGCTAAAATTTCATGCTGCATTTAAATGATAAAGAAATGGAAAACGAGAAACTAATATTTTGGAACGTCGACACCCAAGTAGATTTTGTAGAGCCCGAAGGCAAGTTATATGTCGAAGGTGCTGAAAAAATAAAACCACTTTGGCAGCAAATTACTGATTTTGCAAAGCAAAAAAATATTTGTGTAGTAAATACCGCTGATTTTCATTATTCTGAATCGGCCGAGCTATCAGATACTCCTGACTTTGTAAATACTTTCCCGCAACACTGTATGGCTAACACGCCCGGGGCAGAATATGTTGCCGAAACGCAACCTGAAGAGCCGGTGATATTTGATTGGAATTATGACTATAATAATTTTGAAGCGGTTCAATCGGCAAGGAATATTGTCATTCGGAAAGATGCTTTTGATGTGTTTGCCGGAAATCCATTTACCGATAATATATTGGAAAATATCAATCCTGAAATCGTGGTGGTTTATGGTGTTACAACCAATGTTTGTG
This sequence comes from Draconibacterium halophilum, assembly GCF_010448835.1. Taxonomy (NCBI): domain Bacteria; kingdom Pseudomonadati; phylum Bacteroidota; class Bacteroidia; order Marinilabiliales; family Prolixibacteraceae; genus Draconibacterium; species Draconibacterium halophilum. The sequence continues at coordinate 3,718,583 of NZ_CP048409.1, read as the reverse complement.
TAAACGATGCGGTTGTTGGGCTGTCGAAAAGGGTGGAGCGCGTTATTGTGATAGAAGATGCAATTAAAGAACTTCCCAATATTCCTTTGCCGTTTGAAGAATGGGAAAAATTGGGCGTTGAAATGATGACTTTCGAGGATTTAGCAGCTAAACTTTAAACTGTCATTTCGAAGGAGGAACGACTGAGAAATCTGCAGCATTCTTGATGGAAAAGATTTCTCACGTTGTTCGAATGACATAAAAAAAGCCGCATCAAAAAAATGAAGCAGCTTTTCCGGGCTGTGACTGAACACAGTTGTTATTTCTTGCAGTCTTTACAAGCCTTGTAAATACCGTCGAACAATTCTTTTACATGAGTGGCCGCTACTGCCGAGAATGCAATTCGTAGTACGTTACCCAACGCGATTAATCCTATTCCGTATTTTTTTATCAATACCTGGCGTACTTCATCACCAACCAGCCCGTCGGCCAACTGGATACACATAAAGTAACCCGAGTTATACGGAATGGCCTTAAAACATTCTGTATATTTTTCTTCGGTTAATGCCTCTTTTACCGCATCGTAACGTTTTTGCATGATGTGGTATTTCGCTTCTTTTTGCTGCGTATATTCAATACTTTCGAAAGCTGAAAGTAGTAGCGATTGCGAAATATTGGCGGCATTCGAAATATTTCCACGAATGGCACCGGCTGTTTTTGCTTCAAGCGCAGTGTATAATTCGGCATCCCCACCTTTTATTCCGTAGGTTATAAATCCAACGCGGAATCCCCAAACGTAATCTTCTTTTGTAGCCCCATCAACTTTTACGGCCAACACGTTTTCGTGTAACTGACTGAGTGGCGAAAAAATACTTTCCGTAGCAATCCCTTCTTCATAAACCAATCCGAAGTAAGCATCATCGGTAATGGTAACGATTTTATTGCCCGCTTCGGCTGCTTTTGCTATAATGGCTACAATTGCATCTTGCTCTTCTATTGTTGGTGTGTAACCCGATGGATTATTCGGAAAATTCAGGACAACGATTTTTTTGCCAATTTCACCTTCATTAAGTTTGGTTTCAAAAGCTTCAAGATCGAAACCTCCCTCTTTAAACAAGTTGAATTTGCTTAACGAGCAGCCGTATGCATTTGTTAGAGTCAGATTATAGTTTCCCCAAAAAAGATCGGGAACGATAATTTCATCTTCCGGATTTGCAAACATATAACCGGCCATGCTAATACCGTGCGTAAGCGCGTTAGTAACTACCGGCAGACTTAGCTCAACCCCATCGAGCGATGGATTTTTACCGTAGATCATGCTTTTCCATTTTGCCCTGATATCGGGCCGACCAAAACTAGGAGCATACGGAAAAACCAACGATGGATCCATATTGATCTTTGAAGCCACAGCTTCCAGTCGCATGGGTGTTCCGTCATCTTCAATTGCGGCTCCAATGGTTGCATTTATCTTTGTGCCTTTCGCTTCAGCTGTTTGTCCCAGAATTCCTTTTTTTGGAAAGAAAATATTCTTTCCTCTCTCCGAAAGTAGTTCAAAAACGGGGGTGCTTTTTGCTTGAATTATGCTGTTAAGTTCAGCAGCCTGTGGATTCATAATCAATAAATTTGTCTGTTATTATTTTGGTGCAAGATAGGAAAACCCCTAATGAAAACCGAAGTTTTGTTAACAAGTTGAATTCATTTTTTATAAATAGCTAACATATTGAAAGTAGAGGCTTGAGGGATAAATTACATTGGCTTAAAAAACTAAGCAAAACTATACCGAACGTACTGCTCCTACCACAATAAAAAATCCGAGCAAAGCAACAAGGCTGGCAAGTACAACAAATAATCGATAATACTTCTTATTCAGCCAATCGAGAATAAGGGCTGCCATAGCCAATACGGATGATGCAATAAAACCCAGGTAGGCAGGTAATAGTTGTGCTTCAATGGGCGCTTCATTTATAATTAGGTCGTTTAGCTCTTCTTGCATTACCTCTTCGGGTGTTAGAAATTGGCCGGGCGCAAGGTAATCGCCCAAAATTACGTATAGCGAAAAGAAGCCCAATGCGATAAAGGCAGTCAGGCCAATTAAACGAAAAGCTTTTTTGTTTTCTACCCAGCCGTAAACTATGCCAAAAAGTGCAGCGAAAACAAACCACTGGGGAAATGTGTAAAGAAATACTTCTGTCATCGATTATTAAATTACCGGAAACAAAGGTTAACATTTTTCTTAAATGTAAAAAGCCCTTTCAATATTCAGGTAGTAAAAGCTTACTTTTGCCAATAATAAAATAGAAACAATGCAAAAATTAGAAATAAATTCAAAAGCAAAAGGTTTAATATTTGATTTGGATGGAACACTGGCCGATACCATGCCCGTACATTTTGTTGCTTACCAAAAGATCCTGGGAAAGTATGGTATTGATTATTCAGCAAAAATGTTTTTGGCATTGGCAGGAGTTCCGGTTGTTGAAACCATTGTTAAAATTAACGAGGTTTATGGCTCATCGCTTAATCCCGAGGAAGTGGGGAATGAAAAAGAGGCAGAATACGAACGTATGATGCACAAAATTAAACCAATTGATCCGGTAATTGATCTGGTAAAACAATACCATGGAAAGCTGCCAATTGCTGTGGGAACCGGTGGTTGTACCCGTCTCTCCTGGAAAGCGCTTGAAATAATTGGATTAAAAGATTATATCGAAATTTTGGTTTCTGCTGATGATGTTAAAAATCCAAAACCACATCCCGAAACTTTTTTACGCTGCGCCGAACAAATGGGAGTTGCTCCTGCAGACTGCCAGGTTTTTGAAGATGGAGAGCCCGGAATGAAAGCTGCTCATTCGGCAGGCATGATGGCCACTCTGGTAATCGATTATTACGATGTTTTTAAGGCATAAAAAAAAAGGATTCAAGATTTAGTGAATATAACTAAATTCTGAATCCTTTTTAAAATTAGGTTAAGGTTTTACCACCCCATATCATTGCAAATATTCTGCTTAAACTCATGATCAATTATAAACCTTGTCCGACCGTCTTCCAATTGTTCGGCTTCAACTTTCGAGTTGGTTTTGTTAATGTAATTTCCGTTGGCATCAAATTTAGTTGAAAAATCTGCTGTTTCCCATTCATCTTCCCATAATAATCGTAAGACGTAAACTTCGTCGGGTTTAGCCAGCACATTTACAATTCCTCCTTCCATATCTATTCCCTGCCAGTCATCGTTGCTATTTTTTATCCGAATCTGGCCACTGTAAGTTGGCGCAATTGCAATTGTAGGATTATCGGGGCAAATAGCTTTTAAAACAATCTGGTATTCTTCGTAACCATCAGTCATTTCAACATCTACATCGTATGTTCCGCTGCAAAGGTCTGAAACCGATAAATCGCTAATTGGTGCAAAGGCCGGATTGTTATTTCTGAAAATAAAAGTTGCTGCACCTGAGGGAACATTCTCCATTTTAAAAGTCTCAGGAAATTTACCCTTAAAGTTGGTGCTTTTAATCATTAATCCATTGGCATCATAAATATCAGCATCAATTGAAAAGCTGGATTGAACGTTTGACGTGAATTTTATTTCGGCACCAGTGGAACAAATATCAAGAGAAGCCTCCGCAACCAGGTACGAGAAGTCGGTTGAAGTGAACCATTTACTTTTTCCCGAGAAACTCCAGCTGGCGGTTTCAAAATTGGTAAATCCAAACATGTCCGGCTCCGAAGAATACAGATAAGAGCAGGTTGCTGTTATTCCACCATTCTGAAAGTTGGTGACCAAACGTCCGTCAATTACTAACGAGCCAAAACTTCCTGATTCCAGTTTGTGAAATAGAGCCGATTTCGTTTGTCCATCAACATGTACAAGGTCAATGCCGGCATTATAATCGGTTTTTTTATTGTCTATTGTTAATTGCAGAAAATTTTCTTTGTTGCTGTTTGCATAGGCCGTTTCCAGTTCTTCAACACTGTTGAATAGCTGATTTCCGAATGAATCAGTGAATTGAATCATATCAGCTTTTGTTATGCTGAACTGAATTTTATGCGGTTTTTCTTCTACTGATCCTGATTTTTCAACGAGGTAGGAGAAAATAAATGAATCATCATTTTCCGTTCCGGTAAGTGTATCATCTTCGCCCGATTCTTTAACAAGCTGTAGTTCGAAGGTTTTTTTCCCTTCTGATAGTAGTTCAATTCCCTGAGAAAAAGCCTGGTAACCATCAACCTCAACATGAATTCCGAAAGTAAACGGATTTGTTGCTGAAACCGGAACATTTGGATCAATAGTAAGCTCCATTTGCCCTTGCGGAGTGATGTATTCGCTGTTTTTTTCACCGGCAAAATTTACAATGTCGTTTGCGTTCTTTCCTGTAAACCATATTTTAGCCGACTTGGTAATCAACGAATTGTCGTTGGCATCTACCAGTCTGAAATCCACACGGCTGGTAAAAAAATTGAAATCAACGATCAGAAGGTTTATATCTTCACCCGTGTCTTTATCGATTGTCGGATCATCTAACATTTTTCCGCAACCAAAAATTGCCGCTGCTAAAAAAAGCCCAACTATTATTTTGGAAAAGTGTGATACTTTGTTTTTCATACAGTTGTGTTTTTGCTATTAAAATAGTTTTACTGCGAGCCCTAGTTTTATAACCGGGTAAATTTTGTACGCATCAAACTGGTATTCCAGGTATTCTGCCTGTCCGAAAGCGGGATCGGCAGTAGGAGCCAACAAACCGGTAGCTTCAATTTCAATATCCGGAGGCCCCATGTAATACAAGCCTGTTTCAAAACTAAAAACAATTCCTTCGCGTTTCCCCCAAAAAGAACGATATCCGGCACCGCCATAGGGCGAAACACTCAGGCCTGGTTTTGCAGTAATTAAAAAATCTCCAATTTCTTCCGATGGAATAATAATATCTCCATATTCAAAGTCGCTAATCGCGTAACCTGTAACTTCCGTGTTGAACGAGCTGAATACGGCTCCTGCCGAAATATAGAGGTTCTTTGTATAGGCAAAATCTACCAGGGCAAGCAGGCCTCCGGTTTTAAAATCCATATTAGCATTGTAACTAATGTCGTTTTCGTCAAAATTAAAATCATAGCTTAACGACAGGGTTTCGTATCCGGCTCTAAACGAGAACTTATCGTTTAGCGCATAGCGTAAATTTCCGCCAAATCCATTGGTAGAGATTTGCCCGCCAATATATAGCCCATTGGGTTTCGATGTCTGGAAGCTTGGAGTTACAGTTTCGTTTTGTGCTAATGTTAAGGCAGAAATTCCAAAAAAAAGCACAATGAAACACATGTGTTTTATCCAATTCATATTTAGTACGTTATGAAGCAATTTGGGTCCAACCAAATCACCAATTTTTAATGATCGCGGGCAAAAATAGGGAAAAAAGTAGGTGGAGGTCGTTATATTAGGACTAAATTTGGAGTGAATAATACTTAGAAAAGCCTAATGGATTTTAACGTAGTATCGGATTATAAACCTACCGGAGATCAGCCGGAGGCAATAAGGCAACTAACTGAAGGAGTGAAGAGTGGAGAGCGTTTTCAAACCTTGCTTGGCGTAACAGGTTCGGGGAAAACATTTACCATGGCCAATGTTATTAAAGAAGTACAACGCCCCACATTGGTGTTGAGCCATAATAAAACACTAGCTGCGCAATTGTACAGCGAAATGAAGCAGTTTTTTCCGGAGAACGCCGTGGAGTATTTTGTTTCATACTATGATTATTACCAGCCGGAAGCTTATTTGCCAACCACCGATACCTATATCGAAAAAGACTTATCCATTAATGAGGATATTGAAAAACTACGCTTGAGTACGACATCGGCTTTGCTTTCCGGAAGACGCGATGTTGTGGTGGTTTCTTCAGTTTCGTGTTTATACGGAATTGGAAACCCGGAGGACTTTCACGCAAACGTAACAAAGGTGAGTGTTGGCGACGAAGTTTCGCGAAACGCCTTGCTGTACAGTTTTGTTGAAGCTCTGTACAGCAGGAGTGAGGTGGAGTTCAAACGAGGAAATTTTAGGGTTAAAGGAGATACGGTTGATATTTTTCCGGCTTATGCAGATGTGGCCTATCGGATTACTTTTTGGGGCGATGAAATTGAAGAACTGGCAAGTTTTGATCCGGAAGACGGCCTGACGATTGAAACAATGGATGAAATTGTAATTTATCCGGCCAATATTTTTGTTACCACAAAAGACCGCATGAAAACTGCCATTCATCAAATTCAGGATGATTTGGTGAAACAGGTGGAGTTTTTTAAAGAAATTGGAAAACCCCTCGAAGCAAAACGCATTTTGGAGCGTACCGAATACGATATGGAAATGATGCGTGAATTGGGCTATTGCCCGGGAGTAGAAAACTATTCGCGTTATTTTGATGGGCGCTCACCCGGAACAAGACCATTCTGTTTGATGGACTATTTTCCTGATGATTTTTTGGTGGTGATTGACGAAAGCCATGTTACCATTGGACAAATTAGAGCCATGTATGGTGGCGATAACTCTAGGAAAGTAAATCTGGTAGAATACGGATTTCGATTGCCCGCAGCTATTGATAACCGCCCGCTAAAATTTGAAGAATTTGAGAAGCTCGTAAATCAGGTGGTTTATGTAAGTGCCACGCCGTCCGATTATGAGCTGGAAAAATGCGAAGGAGTTGTGGTTGAGCAGATTATTCGCCCAACCGGATTGCTGGATCCAATAATTGATGTACGGCCAAGTGCCAATCAAATCGATGATTTGTTGCACGAAATTCATATTCGGATTGATAAAAACGAGCGGGTATTAGTTACTACGCTAACCAAAAGAATGGCGGAAGAATTATCGAAATACCTGGTGAATATGGGCGTAAAAACCCGGTATATTCACTCTGATGTAGATACGATGGAGCGTGTGGAAATAATGGAGCAATTGCGAAGAGGAGACTTTGATGTGCTGGTGGGTATCAACTTGTTGCGGGAAGGGCTGGATTTACCCGAAGTGTCGCTGGTAGCAATTCTGGATGCTGATAAAGAAGGTTTTTTACGCTCTGAACGATCGCTTACACAAACGGCTGGTAGGGCAGCACGTAATCTTAACGGCATGGTAATTATGTATGCCGATAAAGTTACCAAATCCATGCAGAAAACCATCGACTCGACCAACTACCGCCGCGAAAAGCAGCTGAAATACAATGAAGAGCACAACATTGTACCAACAGCAATTGTAAAACCAACCCGCGAAATTATTGGATACAAGTACCGTAGCGATAAGAATAAGGAATATGAAGGAGGAATGGGCCAACCCGATATTGCCGCAGATCCGGTTGTTCAATACATGAGTGTTGAAGGATTGGAAAAAGCTGTTGAAAAAACGAAAAAACAAATGCAGGCATCCGCTAAAGATCTCGATTTTATTGAGGCTGCCCGTTTGCGAGACGAGATGTTTGCATTGCAAGCACTTATCCAGGAACGAAAGCAGAATAAAAAATAGCGTTAGGAACGCGGTGAAAGTTTGGAGTTCAGAATCCCAGTGCTCAAAGTCTCAGCGCTCACCGCCTCACCGCCTCACCATCTCACAGTCTCACAGTCTCACCCTCCCTGTTCGTTTAATAACTTTTACAAGGAACTCTCATCCAGCATAAATAGTATGTTCTTTAAAAAAGTGTATTTTTGCGGCAAAATTGTGAGTGATGGAGTTTTCATTTTCAAAACTTATTGGAGAAGTCAAATTTATAATTGTAAATCCGAAAGGATTTTGGGTGGAGCAAAAGGAAACGGCTGACGACCAAAAACTTTGGTTGACCTACTTATTGCCAATTGCATTGGCAGGGGCAGTGGCTGTTTTTATTGGCGAGTTTTTTCAGCGTAGCGATTTTTTTGTTCAGTTCCCGCTGTTTAAAGCCTCCCGCGAAGTTTTACTTTTTGTATTGCAATACTTCATCAGCGTATTTTTTACCAAAGAGTTGATGAAGACTTTTGGTACTGAAAAGAATGTTGATGTTGCCCGTAAACTGGTGGTTTATTCGATGACACCAATGCTTTTGGTTTCGGTAATTACCGGTTTGTTTCCTTTTTTGTATGTGGTTGATATTATAGGGATGTACAGTTTTTATCTGTTTTGGATTGGCGCAAAGGAATTATTAACTTTCCCCGACGGCAAGGAGCACAGTTATATTTTAATCACAATTGTGGTTAACTTTTTTATATTTAGTTTTTTAAGTATTTTCTTATCGAAACTACTACTCAGTTTTTAATACATTTACCGGAAATATGTCACACAAACCACAACAAAATATTAGCCTTAAAAATCGTAAAGCCTCTTTTAACTATGAGCTTATCGAACGTTTTGTGGCCGGAATAAAATTGGTAGGAACAGAAATTAAATCCATTCGTAACGGAAAGGTTAACCTTACCGATTCTTTCTGTACCTTGATAAAAGGCGAAATGTATGTGATAAATCTGCACATTGCTGAATACGAAATGGGTACGGTAAATAACCATATCGCCAAACGCGACCGGAAGTTATTACTCAACAAAAAAGAAATTGAAAAGCTCGATAAGAAGTTAAAAGAATCGGGACTTACAATTGTGCCCACAAAATTGTTTGTGAATGACCGCGGATTAGCAAAACTGGAGATCGCTTTGGCCCGCGGTAAAAAAACATACGACAAACGCGAGACGCTAAAAAGCAAAGATGCCAAACGCGAGATGGATCGGGTGATGAAGTTTTAACGCCGCGTAATCTCAAGGCAAAAGTAGAAAGTTGAGAACAGCAACGCTGGGCGAAATCCCGCCCGAAGCGTCGGGAGCAAAAGAAAGTTTCAGATTCAATGTCAGAATCAATCTTCCTCAATCTCAATGTCTAACTATCTCAGTGCTCGCCATCTCTTCCTCAACCTAAACACTTTCCAAATTTTCAAAAGGAATAATCTTATCGCCTTTGTATTTTAACAGCAGGTTGGCAACAGCCATTGTATCTTTTTCGCAGTATTTTACTATACGGTCGATATCATTTTCTTCCCAATAAACTTTGGCAACCTGGCTGCCGTCAATGTCGTCTTTTGGAGTGGGAATATTAAACAGTTCGCACAGGAGCGACAAAGAGGTGTAGTGTTTGTAATCACCAAATTTCCATAGCTGCAATGTGTCTATCAAAATATCTTTTACTTCCCAGGGTTTCGCTCCGGCAATGTCGAGTACTTTGGGAAGCGTTAAATTATTCACTAAAGCTCTTCTTGAGATATAGGGGAAGTCAAATTCTTGACCATTATGTGCACATAACCTGCGTTTTCCGGCCCGACCAAAACCATCCAGCGCATTAAAGAAATTCTGGATCAACGTTTTTTCGTCGTCATCATAAAACGATTTTACACGGAAAAAGGGTTCTCCTTTTTTCTGGACCACGTAACCAGCAGAAATACATGCTATTTTACCAAACTCTGCATAAATTCCTGCCCGCTCGTACAGCTCGTCTGGTAGCTTGCCATCGTTAATCTGGAATTGCATTTTGCGCTCCCAAAGTTGCTGCCATTTTTCATTTAACTCGGTATATTCCGGTGCTAGTGGCACGGTTTCAATGTCGAGAAAAAGAATCTCTTCGATGTTTAAATTTTTAAGCATCAGGTTTTGTTTAATGTTTGTAGTATGTGGTTGGTTAAAATCTGGATGGCAATTTTGTTCTTACCTCCCTGAGGGATTATAATATCGGCAAAACGTTTTGTTGGCTCGATAAACTGAATGTGACTAGGGCGAACGGTTTTATTGTATCGTTTAAGTACCTGCTCAACGTCTCTTCCGCGCTCTTGAATATCCCGTTGTATAACTCGTGCCAGTCGAACATCCGAGTCGCAGTCAACATAAACTTTTATGTCCATTAAATCGCGAAGCATTTTATTTGTAAGACACAATATTCCTTCAATAATTAATACTTTTTTGGGCTCAACACTATTGGTTTCAGTTTGCCGTGTACAACTTATAAACGAATAAACAGGTTCGTTAATAGCGTCACCATTTTTTAGTTTCTTCACGTGATCAATCATAAGATCAAATTCAATTGCATCGGGGTGGTCGAAATTTTTTTGCCTTCGTTCTTCCAGCGAAAGGTTACTGTTGTCGTAATAATACGAGTCGTGCGAAAGTATGGCAACCTCGTTATCAAAAAACTTTTCGCTGATTTTATTTACAACTGTGGTTTTTCCCGATCCGGTGCCGCCTGCAATGCCAATTACCAGCATACTGTTCAATTTATTTGTTAAATGATAATTGAAGATTAAAATTAAACGCTAAGAAAACACTATTTTCGCAGCCATAAAAGCACAAGTTACAAAAAATAGACAGCAATGATTAATCACGTCGTTCTTTTTAAATTGAAGGATTATCCGTCCGAAGAAAAAACGGAAATAATTGCCGAACTAAAAGCAATGCTATTGGGTTTAAAGGATAAAATCGCTGAACTAAAGCACATTGAAGTAGGCGAAAATTACGAATTAGATTCAAAAAGCTACGATATGGCTTTGCTTTCGCATTTCGAAAGTGTTGAAGACCTTGATGTATATCGGGTGCATCCCGAGCATTTAAAAGTAGTAAAACGCATTGGCGAAACTACCGATGCTCGTGCTGCTGTAGATTTTAACTTTTAATTTTTATAAATATTTATCGATAATCCGTACGAATTATGAGTAACCTTTATCCCATAAAGTTTAAACCAATCTTTCATGAAAAGATTTGGGGTGGAAATCGAATGAAAACCATTCTGAACAAAGATTTTGGCGATATGCCTAACTGTGGCGAAAGTTGGGAACTTTCAGGAGTAAATGGAAATATTTCGATGGTGAGCAACGGTTTTTTGGCCGGCAACGACTTGAATGAACTGATCGAAATCTACATGGGAGATTTGGTAGGTGATAAGGTCTACAAAAAATTTGGAGAGGAATTTCCGCTGCTTATTAAGTTTATCGATGCGCAGGACGATTTGTCTATTCAGGTGCATCCCGATGATAATCTATCGAAAGAAAGGCACAATGCCTACGGGAAAACAGAAATGTGGTATGTGGCCGGAGCCGAAAAAGGCGCACTTATTAATTCGGGTTTTAACCAGGAAGTTGATCGCGAGAAATACCTTGAATATCTTAATGCAGGAAAATTAACTGATTTGCTGCATTACGATGAGGCCGAAGTGGGTGATGTTTACTTTATCCCGGCAGGTCGTGTTCATGCTATTGGTAAAGGATGTTTGGTGGCCGAAATTCAGCAAACTTCGGATGTAACATACCGCATTTTCGATTACAACCGCAAAGACGATAAAGGAAACGAACGGGAATTACATACCGATTTGGCACTTGATGCCATTGATTTTTCGTACTCGAGTCGGTATAAAACAGACTATAGCACCGAGGAAAATAAAGCGGTAGAAATTGTAAACTGCCCGTATTTCACCACCAATATTATCGAATTCAATAAAGAGTTGGATAAAGATTACAACCAGCTCGATTCGTTTGTTATTTATATGACGTTGGAAGGCGATTTTGAAATTGTAACTGAAGGTGGCACAGAAAAAGTGACGATGGGAGAGACGGTTCTTTTGCCGGCCAGTCTGGAGTCAGTTCAGTTGAAACCAAAAAGTGAATCGGTAAAAATACTCGAGGTTTTTATTAAATAAAAGAATAATTCTTACCTTAAGAAATCATTCTAAAAACGCACCTTTTATGGAGATAAAGGAAGCTCAGTTTGTGATGAGCAATACTGAAGTTGATAAATGTCCGGCACCCGATCGGCCGGAGTATGCTTTTATAGGCCGGTCGAATGTGGGCAAATCATCGTTAATAAATATGCTCACCAACAAAAGATCGTTGGCGAAAATTTCAGGCAGACCCGGGAAAACCCGTTTAATCAATCATTTTCTAATTAACAAAGAATGGTACCTGGTTGATTTGCCTGGTTATGGTTATGCACAAGTGCCTAAAGCCGAACGATTGAAATGGGAGAAAATGCTCAAGAACTATATTCTGAAAAGAGAAAACCTGTACTGCCTGTTTGTGTTAATCGACTCGCGCCATGAAGCACAAAAAGTAGATCTTGAATTTATGGAATGGCTGGGTATTAGTGAAATTCCCTTCAATATTGTTTTTACAAAAACCGATAAGCTGAAACCAAAAGAACTGGAAAATAAATTAAAAGCATACGAAGAAAAGATGTTTGCAATTTGGGAAACGATGCCCGGTTATTTTATATCTTCGGCTGAAAAGGGAACTGGTAAAGACGAAATTCTTGGTTTGATAGCCGATGTGAATAAAGGAGAATGATTTTTCGTTGATTTGAACAACGTAAATAAGCCACAATAATTTAAGATACCTGTAAAGTTGTTAACTTTGCGGTATATCTGTAATATTCAATGAAACAAAAATGGCGAAACACAAAGTAATGCTGAATTTTACTACTGAAAAATACACCCGCAATTTCGCCATGTACCCTCCAAATCATTGTGTCGAAATAAAAATAATTAAATAAATGGAGATGAAAACGAACCCACTTAAAATTTTTACCGGACGGGCAACCAGATATTTAACTGAAAAAATTTGCGATAGTCTGGACGTTGATCTGGGGCATTCTTCGTGCCCGGTTTTTGCTGATGGCGAATTTGAACCATGCTACGAAGAGACCATTCGTGGCTCGCATATTTTTATTGTGCAATCAACACCTCCATCGGCCGATAACCTTTTGGAGCTGCTGCTTATGGTTGATGCAGCAAAACGTGCCAGTGCTTATAAAGTAATCGCAGTAATACCTTATTTTGGTTATGCGCGTCAGGATCGTAAAGATAAACCCAGGGTTTCAATAGGTGCCAAACTGATTGCTGACCTGCTTTCAGTTTCCGGAGTTGATCGACTTATTACTATGGATTTACACGCTGATCAGATTCAGGGATTCTTTAATGTTCCGGTTGACCATTTATATGCGTCAACACTTTTTGTTCCGTTCATAGAAAAAATGGGGCTGGACAATGTGATTATTGCATCGCCCGATGTGGGGGGGACAAAACGTGCCAATACTTATGCAAAAATGTTGAATACCGGTATTGTAATTTGCCATAAAACAAGAGCGCGTCCGAATGAAGTGGGTAACATGACTGTTATTGGTGATGTAGAAAATAAAGACGTGATTATAGTTGACGATATGATTGATACGGCGGGAACAATAACTAAAGCTGCCAACCTGATGAAGAAAAAGGGAGCTAGAAGTGTTCGTGCTTTTGCTGCACACGGTGTATTGTCGGGGCCGGCAGTGGAAAGGATTGAAAAATCGGAATTGGAAGAAGTGTATTTTACTGATTCGATAAAGCCAAAAACGGGCTGCGATAAAATTAAATACATCTCTACAGCCGAGGCTTTTGGCGAAGCCATTCGCAGGGTATATAAAAATCAGTCAATAAGTTCGTTATATTATAAATAATTTCTATTTTTGCACCGCTTTTTCCATAAGCAGACGCAGTAATAATGTGCATGCTGTTTGCCCGACCAAAAAGGAAGGGAGGACTGAGTACCATATTTATTAACGTAAATTATTTAAAATGAAATCAGTAGTAATTAAAGGAGAGTTAAGAAAATCTCTTGGAAAGAAGGATGCTAAAAAACTTCGCTTAGAAGAAAAAGCACCTGCAGTATTGTATGGTAGTGATGAGCCGGTTCACTTTTCGGTTTCTTTTGCCGAGTTAAGACAATTGGTTTATACCCCAAGTGTATACCTGATTGACCTTGACATTGACGGAACTGTATATAAAGCACTTATGCAGGACATTCAATGGCACCCGGTTGATGAGGTTGTACTTCATGTAGATTTTCTTCAAATTAATGATGATAAATCGATCAAAATCAATGTTCCTGTAAAAGTTGAAGGTTTTGCAAAAGGTATAAAGAAAGGTGGTAAGTTAAATACTACGCTTCGTCGTCTTAGTGTAAGAGCATTGGCAGCGAATTTGCCTGATACAATTGATATTGATGTAACAAAACTCGATATCGGTGAAACGATTAAAGTAGGAGATTTAAATCTACCGGGAGTTGAGCTCTTAGACCCTAAATCGAATGTTATTGTTAGCGTAAGTATTACCAGGGCAGCAAAATCTGCTGCAGGTGGTGCTGAAGAAGAAGGAGAAGGAGAAGGAGAAGGAGAAGAAGGAGCTGAAGCTGAAGCATCAGAATCAACTGAAGAATAAATTATATTCAAATGAAATACGTCTTGTTTAAGCAAGGCGAATTTCATACGATACCATAATCATAAAATAGATCGTATGAAATACTTAATTGCCGGACTCGGTAATATAGGACCAGAATATAAAAATACTCGCCATAATATTGGCTTTCAAATATTGGACGCACTCGCTGAGGCGTCCAATATTAGTTTTAGCGATAAGCGTTACGGTTTTGTTGCCGAATATAAATTCAAAGGCCGAACGTTTATTTTACTCAAGCCAACCACCTACATGAATCTGAGTGGGCGGGCAGTAAATTACTGGTTGCAAAAAGAAAAGATCGACGTTAAAAACATGCTGGTTCTGGTTGACGACCTGGCATTGCCATTTGGTACGCTCAGAGTACGTGCAAAAGGTGGAGCTGGCGGTCATAACGGGCTTGAAAACATTAACCAGGTGCTGGGACGAAACGATTATGCACGCTTGCGTTTTGGCATTGGCGACGAATTCCATAAAGGGCACCAGGTAAATTATGTACTAGGCGAGTGGTCAAAAGTTGAGCAAAAGGAATTGCCTTTTAAGATTGACGATTCTATTGAGATTATAAAAAGTTTTGGTACAATTGGTGTCGACCGTACCATGAATTTTCATAACAAACGATAGATGACACAGGGAGTTCGCATAGATAAATGGTTGTGGGTCGTGCGGATTTTTAAGACCCGCAGTCAGGCTACCGAAGCTTGTAAAAAAGGCCACATAACTATCGATGACGTGGCAGTAAAAGCCTCTCGCGAAGTTCATGTTGGGGAGGTAATAAAAGTACGGAAATCACCCATTACCAAGAGTTTTAAAGTGCTGGCGCTGTCAGGTAAAAGGATGGGCGCCAAATTGGTATCCGATTTTTTGGAGGATGTAACACCACTGGAAGAGATTGAGTTGCTCGAGATGCAAAAACACATGCGCTGGAGTGCAAGAGAAAAAGGTACCGGGCGACCGACCAAAAAAGACCGACGCGATTTGGATGACTTTTTCGATTGGTAGAATGAGTGACGGAAGATTGAAGGATTATGTGACAGAATGTGAGCACTGAGAGGGCGAGACTTCGAGATTGAAGCAAGATTGAGTTTGAGATCGAATTTGTAACTATTCCGTTTGACTTGAATTTCCCTTTCACTGAGAAGAAAACATAAAACAGAAAATATGCTTGTAGCAAAACAAAAACGAAAAGAGAATATTGCTGAATACATCCTGTATTTGTATCAAATTGAAGATATGATTAGGGCTTTTAAACTGGACATGGAGCTTATTGAAGAGCGTTTAGTTTCCGGTTATCAGGCTGATGATACAACAAAAGCAGCCATTACCGATTGGTATGCTAATTTGGTACTGATGATGGATAAAGAGCAAATTCGGGAAAAAGGGCATTTCCAATTTCTAACGAACCTGGTTGCGGATGTAAACGATTTTCATTTAAAGCTGATGGAAACCTCGAAAGACGGTATGTATGTGCAAACTTACAAAACTGTTGCAGGGTTGGTAATGGAGTTGAAAGAAAAAAATCCGGAGGCCAAAAACGATGTAGACGTGGGCATTACTGCCGTTTATGGATTTCTGCTGCTTAAAATGCAACAAAAAGAAATATCTGTTGACACCCTCGAAGCCATAAAGCGCATTAGCAAATGGCTGGGCGATCTGTCGAAACTGTACCGTGATTTTGAAAGTGGCGATTTCGTCTTCTAGTCAAGATTTAGCCTAACTCTCCAAAACTTTGTTTTCGGTCAGATATGATTTTCCAGATACCCTCTCTGTGATTTTTATTGATGCTACCATAGATATATAGCTGCGAGGTGGTAAAAAGCACTTGCGAGTGCAAAATAATCCCTACTCGTATATAAATATTAGTAGCTCGTAGGTGAATACTTGATAAAGGGAGGTTTTAAAAGCTACGACAGGTCGTTCTTTTGCCAAACCATTTGTAGCGGTTATTTGCTACCCAACGATACAGTGAGTCTCGGACTGTTTTCGGTAGAATTTTAAATATCCTCAGCCAGCTCCATGGTGGGCGAAGGTGTTTGCAGATTTCAAGAATCGCATCAGATTCAGCTAATACCTGATTGTTTTGAATGAGTAGTACGGTGTTTACCTGAAGCTGCAAATCAAATTCTTTTAATAGCTTTTGACCTTCTTTCGATTGCAGAGCAATAAGCTTAAAATCGCTCTCACGCGCTTTTTTTAGTATAAGATCAACGGCAGAATTGCAGAGATTACAAACACCATCAAAAAGTATTATCATTTGTTTTTGTTTCACACAAGCATAACAAACGGTGTGGTTTTAGGTTGAGCGAATAAGGCGTGGGCTATTTATTTGTTTTGAAATCGGTTTTTAAACCAAGTGTTAACCAGTTGGCTACGGCCTGCCTGTTATTGGGAATCACCAAACGTTTTACATCGCGCTGGTGATTCATGTTCCCTAACTCAATAAATATTGCAGTAGGCCAGGTGTTTCGAACAATATATAAATTTCTTGACGAAACAGTACCAGTGTAGCCCCGGCTGGGTTGATTCTCGCGGTATTTTGCTTCAATGGTATTCCGAAGTATCTCTGATGCTTTTTCTCCCGTTTTACTTCGTCTGTCGTGATAGAAAAATATATCGATATTTTCTCTTTTGCTCCTGGAATCAATATGCAAAGCTATCATGCGTTGAAAAGAACCTTTGTGTTTTTTGTATAACTGATTGACTGCATCTGTCCGTTGCCGAAGACGTCTTGTTTGGTTTAGTGGGATTGTTAGGTTCGGATAACAAACTTCGTCTTTATCGGCTTTCAGGTTTAAAGCATCGCGAATGCCATCATTTTTATCGCGGGTAATCAGGTAAACAGTGGCGCCTTGCGCAATTAAATTACGTGCAAGGCGTAATGAAACATCGTAGGCATATTCATCTTCACAAACTATTTGTCCGTTGTATTTCCCAACAGCACCAGGATCAGGACCTCCATGGCCTCCTACAATGTAATATACAGCTCCTTTCAGGTCATTGCTTTCAATCTCAACATCAGCATAATTATTTCCAAATATGTTGTAATGCATTATTTTTCCGGTGCCTTTTGATGGTGCCGCTGCTGATTTGGTCATTCCGCTTGAATCCTCTGAATCAGGAAGTTTGTATTTTACACCAGCCAGCAAGGAATTATTCCTTCCCAGACTGCTTTTGTTTAAGGCAATAAAATCATCCATATATTCAACCGACGACAAGCCGTGCCGGGTGAGTAAACGGTAAATTCCATCCCCCTTTAGTGCAACAACTTCTTTTGATTGCGACCAGCTGTTTACGGGAAGCAGAAATGTTACTAAAAAAAATATTAAAATTATTTTGATAACTGATTTTATATGTAAGTTTGACACGAACATGTTTAATACTATTTTGTTTGCTTATACAACAATAATGCTAAAATAGGATTAACGAAAAAAATTATAATTTATTTATGCGACAATCTATCAGCTATGTGTTGTTAATAACTTGTGCAATCTTCGTTTTTTCATGTAAAACACAGTTTGTTCAAAAAAGTTATGAAACTGATAATGTTCCTGTATCTGAAGAAGTTGGAGCAATGGATAGTACAATTGTTAAGCTTTACGCTCCTTACAAAAAGATCCTTGAAAAAGATATGAATCGGGTACTTGTAATTTCTGACAATGAGTTGGTAAAAGATAAGCCGGAAAGTCTGCTAACTAACTTTTTGGCTGATTTATTACTTGAGCAGGGAGCAAATGTTGCGAGGGATCAGAACCTGAAGCTTACTCCCGATGTATCTTTCTTTAATTATGGGGGAATACGATCGACACTTCCAAAAGGAGAAATTACCGTTGGAAATATTTTTGAGTTAATGCCTTTTGAGAATGAAATGGTTTTGCTGGAACTAAAAGGAGAACAGATGCAGGCATTTCTGGATTATATAGCCAATCATGGCGGAGGAAGTGTAGGCGGAGTGAAAATGATTATAGCTAACGATAAAGCAACCGAGGTAAAAATAGGTGGAGAGAAAATAGATTATAATAGAAATTACTGCTTGGTAACTAACGATTATGTGGCAGCGGGTGGCGATGGCCTTGAGATGTTAGAAGAAAATCAGCAGTACATAAACAGTGGTGAGAAAATACGTGATGCAATAATTGCTTACCTGGAAGACCTGGGTAATAAAAAGCAGCATGTTGCCCCGCAATTGGATGGGAGGATAAGTTATGAAACTAGCCTGTAAGTTTCCTATAATGAATGGAAATATTAGTAATAGTTCCTTGCAATATCATATAAATAAGCAACTTTAATTGTATGGATAGAAGACGATTTATTAGAAATGTGGCGGCTGGTACCGCAGGAATATCATTAGGTGCTGTGCCCTACGAATTATTTGCACACGAAGATTTTACTACGATATCTATTCTGCATACCAACGATATACACTGCCATATAGAGCCATTTACCGGAACGAATGAGCGTTATGCCAACAAAGGTGGTTTGGCCCGAATTGCCAGGCTTGCAGATCTGCAGAGGCAACACAATCCAAACACATTGTTACTTGATGCCGGCGATATGTTCCAGGGAACACCCTATTTTAATTACTTTAAAGGCGAGTTGATGTTACAGGTAATGAGTGAGGCCGGTTATGATGCAAGTACCATTGGCAACCATGAATTTGATAACGGTTTACAGGGAATTAAGGATCCGTTACCAAATGCTGAGTTTCCG
Organism: Draconibacterium halophilum; assembly: GCF_010448835.1. Classification (NCBI taxonomy): domain Bacteria; kingdom Pseudomonadati; phylum Bacteroidota; class Bacteroidia; order Marinilabiliales; family Prolixibacteraceae; genus Draconibacterium; species Draconibacterium halophilum. The sequence goes on along the minus strand of NZ_CP048409.1, from coordinate 3,699,676 downwards.
TTAATAACATCGAATTATGATTTTTCGGATACCATTTTAGCAGGAAGTTTCCCAAAGTTTAAGATTTTTAAACGCTCAGGAATTAAAATTGGTCTTTACGGTCTGGGTATCGAACTGGAAAACCTGGTTGGTAAAGTTAACTATGGTGAAACCGTATACAACGACCCACTGCTTGTTGCTCGCGAAATGGAAAGTTTCCTAAAAAACGATAAGAACTGCGATCTTGTAATTTGTCTATCTCACCTAGGATTACGATACCGGCATGATAAAGTAAGCGACATGAATCTTGCCGCAGAAACTTCTCACACCGACCTGATAATTGGAGGACACACGCATTCGTATCTGGAAAAGCCACTGGAAGAAAAGAACAAGCTCGGACAGCCCGTAATTGTAAACCAGGCCTGGTGGGGCGGTCTTGTGGTTGGGAAGGTTGATTTTGTTTTTGAAAAATCAAAAAGGAATAAAAAAGCTGTTTATTCCGACTTGCTATAATAACCGCTGCCTATGAAACGATTTCACAGGCTATTACTTTCTGTTAGTGCAGGAGCGTTGTTGAGTTTGTCCTGGCTGGGATTTCCCGGGTGGGTGCTGTTTTTTGCTTTCGTTCCCTTACTCTACCTCGAGAATTTCTTTTTTAACCATAAAGAAGGTTTTCCTGCCGTTTCGTTGTGGGGGCATGTTTTTCTTGCCGCAATAATTTGGAATGTTCTGGCTTCGTGGTGGATGGCGAAAGTTGCACTGGTGGGAGTGGGGGCGGCTATGATTTTCAACGCCTTTTTAATGTCGCTGGTGTGGTGGGCCGCACATTCCATCCGAAGAAATTTTTCATCGCAGCTGGGTTATATTTCACTGGTTGTTTTTATAGTTTCATTAGAATACCTGCAATTTAAATGGGATATTGAATGGCCCTGTTTGCAACTGGGAAGTGTATTAGCCAATAAAGTAAAGATCATTCAATGGTACGAATACACCGGAACTTTTGGCGGAACGCTGTGGGTACTCCTGCTGAATATTTTGCTGTTTCAGGTTTTTCGAAATATTCAGCAAAAAAGCCCATTGAAAAAAACGATTCCCAGTTCAACAGTTTTACTGGTGTTGTTAGTCGTTCCGTTAATCATTTCATTTCAGCTGTATTCTTCATACAAGGAAAAAGAAAATCCAATAAACGTTGCCATCGTACAGCCCAATGTTGATCCGTATAATGAAAAGTTTGACATGGAAGCAGAAACACAAAAACTGGATGATTTTCTGCGTTTGGCCGCCGAAGTAACAACCGACAGTACCGACTTTATTGTTGGCCCGGAAACCTTGTTCGAACATCAGACCCTTTGGAATGAGGCAACACCTGATTCTAACGTATTTTTAAAACGTTTACAAAACTTTCTTCAGCAGTATGAAAAGGCGGATATGGTTTTTGGGGTATCGTCTATCGAAGTGTACGAAAACAAAGCGGATGTTACGTACACGGCACAGCATAACAATAACGTAACTTACGACCGCTACAACACGGCAATGCTTTTTACAAAAGCCGGTGAAATACAGGTTTACCATAAATCGAAATTGGTTGCCGGAGTTGAAAAGGTGCCATTTCAAAAGTATTTCTCCTTCCTGAAAAACAACTACATTGATTTGGGAGGTGCATCCGGATCATTGGGCCGCCAGCAGGAAGCCTCAAATCTGATAGCACAAAACGCGGTAATTTCACCGGTAATTTGCTTCGAATCAGTATTTGGCGAATACGTAACTGAATATGTAAAAAAGGGAGCAGAACTTATTTTTGTGATCACCAACGATGGCTGGTGGAAGAACTCGCGTGGTTACAAACAACATTTATTGTTTTCGCAATTGCGGGCCATTGAAACCCGAAGGAGTATTGCACGGTCGGCAAACACAGGGACTTCATGTTTTATAACTCAGCGTGGTGACGTTTTACAAGCAACCAGGTGGTGGGAAGAAGCTGCAATTACCGGAGAAATTAATAAAAATAAAACGCTTACATACTATGTAAAACATGGCGATTTTATTGCCCGATCTGCTGTTTTTATAAGTGTATTGATGGTGTTGATGGTGTTTGTGAAGCGGTTCACGTAAGGACAAAAAAAATCCGCATTAATCCATTGTGTAAAACCCCTGTATAACAGGATTTGAGCGCCCGGCTGATCAAACTTCCACTGGTCCGAAGACTCACCCCGATAAATCGGGACTACAAGGCCTGTTTTTACAACCATAAAGAGCTTACTCGGTTAATTTTTTTCTGTTGAGTTTACCAATTTAATGATCAATGCGGAAAATATTTTTTCTCTCTCAATGAACTCGTTTTGTACAATTCAAATGTAGCGGTAAGCTTTGTTATATGCAAATCTTAAAAGTTAATTTTACACTTGTTGTGGGTAATGTATTGTTAGATAGTTTATTAAATAGAGCCAGTTTTTATACCGGTTTACTAAATAAATATGTGTTGGTTTACTGAGTGGATATTTATGATATGTAATGCCAGAATCTGATTTCTAACACGCAGCAACAATTGGATATGGCGGATAATGGGAGTAGCTAAAAAGGCTGGAGTGTTTTACTCCCAGCCTCAAGCTTTTTTCAACTTAATCTTTCCGATAGACCAAACTTTCGTTGTTATTTATTTACAATCGAGTTTTTAGTTTTGATTGGATGTGCGGATACACGTGCCGGACAAGGTGCAAAAAACGGACATTTTTCGGGATATATAAAAATGTATATTAAGCATTCTATGATCTTGGATTTTTATCATAAAAGATACCCATTTCCCCTTTTCCTGGCAGCTTTTTTAGGTTAAGTATTGAAATCGGAAGTGTTTATTTCTTTGTGAAATTATTTCAAAATCAATTTGTTCAAAAATTCACCGCAATCTGATAATAAAACATTTCATTTTGCGGTTTCTCAACAATGTTTTTTGCAATGAGAATGTCAGTCGTTTCTGTATAAATAAAATGGTACCAAAAGATAAAGAATTCTTCAAAGGAAACTTCCTTGTCAAAATATAGGTCGTGGTATGTTGCTTCAAAATATGGTTTGTTTTTGTTCAGGATGTCGAGCAGGCATTGGAAAAATATTTCCGGCATTTTTTGGGTTATCAACTGAGTATCATTTTTATCAAAGACATGAATATTCTTGGTTTCATAATTATCCCAACCTACGTTTGATTTGATTCGTTTATTGCCATATACGCAAACGCCTATTGAGTCATTCCAAAGCAGCCCGCGGTTGCCATAAATTCCGAAAGGTTCGGTTTTGTTTGCTTGATTATCTTCAACAATGGCAAGGTAATATCGGCTTCCATTTCTCAAAGGTCGCTCTTTGTTTAGGAATTCTTCTTCCATCCGTTGGATTTGAAAATTATCGAGTATTACATTGCTCAGATAAAAAAGAGACAATTCGTGGAAATCATATTGCTGAGAAATATTTGTTTGCTTATGTATATCTTTTATTTTGGGTAACCAGTTGCATATACTGTCTGCTATTTCATTTGCCACTTTTTGAGATTTTTCTTCTAATAAATTCCCTCGTTCCAAAGTGAGTATTCCAAGAGTTGGTTGATAGTAATTCCCCTTTTTTGTAAGCAACTTGTTTTCAATAAGGGCATTGATGTTTTTCTTTGTTGTTTCGGTACTCCATTTCAATTCATTTTCAATTTCAGAAAGCGGAATGTTATAATGAAGGGCAGTTAGAAACTGCGCGAGACTATCTTGCTTGATATCGATTTTGGGGCCGCGGTATCCAGATATTTGGTAAACCCTGAGCGAGGAATCTAGAATTTTTTCTAATGTTTTGTTGTTTTGAAAAGAATAGTTTGCCATAATAGTTGCAACAAGTACGAAAATTAAAGTCTTCATAAATCAATATAATTTAAAATGGTTTTGTGTTTATGACGCTATTAGGGTTGGGACGTTACAAAAAACAGGTTATTAGTATCTCATATATTAAGTGAAATGCCGCCGACATAATGCTGTATGAGTCAATTATGTCGCTTAAACTAAATTTGTTTCAATTCTATATTGCCAATTCTGGATTTTTTTACAGAGATTTGTCTAAATAAATATTGCATCCGGGGATTACGTAATGAAATCGAAATCAAATTATACTTTAAAAGATATTGCCGAAATGGCAGGAGTTTCAAGAGCGACAGTAGGAAGAGTTATTCATGGGCGTGGTGTTGTGTCAAAAGAAACTTCCGATAAAATTAAGTTGATCCTGGATAAAATTGAATATCAACCCAATTTGGTTGCACGATCATTACGAAAAGGTGAGTTGTTTAAAATTGCCGTTCTGGTGCCTGATGGATCTGAAGATATGTATTGGAAAAGAGCTATTGATGGTGTTGAAAAGACAATTGATGAGCTTTCCTCTTTGGGCATCAATGTGAGTATTTATTTGTTTAACTCATTCAAAGAAGTAAGTTTTACATATAATGCAAAGCAGATTTTAAAAGAAGGATGTGATGGAGTTTTGGTGGCTCCGGTTTTTTACAATGAGGCTATTGAATTTTTTAAAGAGTGTAAGGCAAAAGGTATTCCTTATGCCACTTTCAACACAGATATTAAAGAGATTAATACCCTGTGTCATGTTGGTCAGGATTTATTTAATAGTGGTGAGATTGCGGCCAGTTTGCTGAAAAGGCTGTTAACACAGCAGAATGAATATCTGATCGTTCATATTGATGAAGATATTTCCAACGCAAGGCACATGCAGGAAAAGGAAAAAGGTATTATACACTATTTGACATCTAATAATATAGAACGGGATAAGATTAAAGTTTTAAAAGTTGCAAATCGTAAATCTATCGAAAAGCAGTTGTTGGCATTACTGGATAAATTTCCTAAAATTAAAGGTGTAATAGTAACCACTTCAAAGGTACATTATGTGGCAGATGTAATCGAGGCCTATAAACTTGATTTGGTACTTCTTGGTTATGATTTGGTACGCGATAATTTAGATCACTTGAAAAAAGGCAACATTGAGTTTCTTATATTTCAGAATCCGGGGTTACAGACGAGCAGTGCCATCAATCTATTGGTGGATCACCTGGCGTTTAATAAAGATGTTCCAAAACAAAAACTACTCCCGATAGAGATCATAGTGAAAGAAAATTATTCCTATTTCTTAGAATAATCATTCCCATTTCTTCATTTATCCGGAAACTTGTCATATCAGAAGTTTCATTTCAGTGGAACCATATAAAGGAGTTTTCGACTAATAGTAAACTCAAAACAATCTCCTTGTATCATTATAAACATCTCCATTCAAGTTAAATATTGATTTTACTCAGGGATGGCCTCTTTGTTTTTTAGCTAAATGATCACGAGAACAATAAGTTTTGTGATCATGTCAATCGTAATTTCCTTGAGTGACTCGTATATATGGGTTAGTAATGTATATTATTACGTAATTCGATTCCGAACATTTAAATAAAATTGAAATGATCACGTGAACAATTTGCAAAAAATTATATATGTTTGCACGGTAATTTTATGAGTAAATGAAAATAAGGGAGGATATTTAATTGGGAAAAAAGAAGATTTTAGTGACTGGAGGAACCGGATACATTGGTTCTCACACCGTAGTTGAATTAATAAAAGAAGGATTTGAAGTTGTAATTATTGATGATCTTTCTAATTCGGAGATGGAAGTGATTTCCAGAATTGAAAAAATTACGGGAATTAAACCTCAATTTTATCAATTTGACTTGTGTGACAGCGCAAAGTTGACTTCTTTTTTTAAGGAGAATAACGATATTGATGGCATCATCCATTTTGCTGCTTTTAAGGCTGTGGGAGAATCAGTTGAGCATCCGGTTAAGTATTACAAAAACAATTTGCTTTCCTTGATGAATGTACTGGACGAACTGAATGAGTGTGCAAGCAAAAATCTTGTGTTCTCTTCGTCATGCACGGTTTATGGCCAGCCCGATAAGCTGCCGGTAACTGAAGACGCACCTTTAAAAAATGCTGAATCGCCGTATGGCAATACCAAAAAAATATGTGAAGAGATTCTTCAGGATTGTTGTAAGGCTGCTAAAGAACTGAATGTTATTTCGCTACGTTATTTTAATCCGGTTGGTGCGCATGATACAGCTTTGATTGGCGAATTACCGAAAGGCGTACCTAATAACCTCATCCCATTTATTACGCAGACAGGAGCAGATATTCTTCCTGAATTAAAAGTTTTTGGAGATGATTATGATACTGAAGATGGAACTGCCATCAGGGATTATATTCATGTTGTGGATTTGGCAAAAGCACACATTGCTGCTGTTAAGCGACTTTTGAGTAGGGCATCGGATAATAACTACGAACATTTTAATGTTGGAACCGGCAATGGTTACAGTGTCCTAAACATTATTAACTCTTTTGAGAAAGTGAGCGGCAAGCCTCTTAATTATAAAATTGTGGATCGCCGCCCCGGAGATATCGAAAAAATATATGCAGAAACAGATTTAGCCAACCAGAAATTGGAGTGGAAAGCAAGTCGCGACCTTGAAAATATGCTGGCTTCGGCCTGGAAATGGCAACAATCTTTAAAGTGAGAAAGTGATGAATAGAATCATTTATCGCTGATAATCCTGGCTTTCACCTACTTGAATTCTTTGGCGAAATTTTAATTGAAGCATAACCGACATTAAAAATAAAAATATGGAAAAATCGATACAATTAAATCGAAGTAATTATTTGTTGCCACTGGCAATTGTGAGTATACTGTTTTTTGTAATTGGCTTCGGGATAGGAATCAGTGGCTTTTTAACACCGTTTTTGCAGGATGCCTTTCATTTGTCAACATCGCAATCGTACCTGGTTACGGTAGCCATTTTTTCTGCATTTGTAATATTTGGAGCCCCGGCTGGAGCAATCATTAAAAAAGTGGGCTATAAAAACGGAATGGTAATTGCCTTTTTTATTATGGCATTAGGAATGTTTCTGTTTATCCCTTCCTCAAAACAGTTAAGTTTTCCACTATTCCTGCTCGCATTGTTTATTGGTGGCATCGGCAATACTGTATTACAGGCTTCAGTAAATCCTTATGTAACCATAATCGGACCAAAAGAAAGCGCCGCAATGCGAATGAGTTTAATGGGGATTATGAACAAATCAGCGTGGTGGTTATCCTCTTTGTTTCTGGGAATTTTTTTGGACTTAAAAAATGTAAGACTGGAAGATATAACACTACCATTTTATATTGTAACCGGGATATTACTGGCTTTAGGTGTTTTTATGATTTTTGCGCCACTGCCCGAAGTAAAAGCAGAAGGAGAAGAAGACAGCTCAGATGTATCTACTGGCGAGACTTCATCTAAGTCAAGTATTTTTCAGTTTCCTCATCTATTGCTGGGAGTAGCCGCTTTATTTGTGTACGTAGGAGTTGAAACACTGCCAATGGTATCGATAATCGGATATGCCAAAGCTGTATTTGGAGACTCGTCCATGAACCTGGATCATTTCTCGATTTATGTGCCTTTAGGATTGGTAATTGGGTATTTGTTCGGAGTGGTTATGATACCAAAATATATGTCGCAGTCAACTGCACTCAAGGCGTTTAGCCTGATTGGAATTGGAGCGGCTTTATTACTGATATTCTTACCAGGGAAATTTGGGATTTATGCAATGGCATTAATTGGTTTTGCCAACTCATTAATGTGGCCTGCCATTTGGCCTTTGGCAATAGCTGATTTGGGAAAATTTACCAAAACCGGTGCTTCGTTACTGGTAATGGGAATAGTTGGAGGAGCCGTACTCCCTTTTATATTTGGATTTATCATCGATATGGTTCGAACATCGGAAATAACCACCGTAGCCAATTATAAAAGTGCCTTTTGGATTTACATCCCCGCTTACCTCTATATCTTATTCTTTGCTGTAAAAGGATCTAAAATCAGAAAATAATAATCAAACCAAATAGATATGAAAACGAACTTATACGAAATAGCTGAGCACTTTCACCTGGAAGGCGAGATTAAAAATATAGCTACTTTAGGAGAAGGGTTTATCAATGATACGTTTATCATAAAAACAGAATCGGATGCTTCTCCCGATTACCTGATGCAACGAAAAAACAGGAAAATCTTTACAGATGTTCCGGCCATGATGGATAATATTGAACGAATTACCTCGCACCTGAAGAACAAGATTAGTGCCCGGGGAGGAGATCCAATGCGTGAGGCATTAACCGTTATTAAAACGAATGAAGGAGCTTTATATCATGTTGATGAGGAAGGTGAGTATTGGGCGGTTTGTTTGTTTATATCCGGCAGTGTTACCTACGAAGCTGCCGATACTCCTGAGTTAGCTTATGCAGGTGGAAAGGGAATTGGTAAATTCCAACGCATGACCTCAGATTTTGCAGAAAAATTATCGGATATTTTACCTGGGTTTCATAATATACGCTTCCGTTTTAAGCAGTGGGACGAAGTGTTGGCTAAAGATCCGGTTGATCGTAAAAAAGAACTGGAAGAGGAGATTGCCTGGATTGAGGAAAGAAGAGAAGAAATGCTCGAATTCTGGAAGAAAGTTGAAACCGGGATTATACCAACAAGAGTTACACATAATGATACTAAAATCAATAATATTCTTTTCGACGATAAAGGAGATGTGCTGTGTGTGATTGATTTAGATACCGTATTAAGCAGTACTGCTTTAAACGATTTTGGAGATGCCATTCGGTCGTATACAAATACCGGACTGGAGGATGATAAGGATCTTGACAAGGTCTCGATGGATATGAAAATATTTGAGGCATATACCCGCGGTTACCTTTCAGAAGCAAAATCATTCTTAACACAGGTGGAGATCGATTACCTGGCGTTTTCAGCTAAATATATTACTTACGAACAGGTGTTGAGGTTTCTGATGGATTATATTGATGGCGATAATTACTACAAAACAAAATATGCCGAACATAACCTTGTACGCACACGTGCACAATACAAGTTATTGCAAAGTATTGAAGAGCAGTACGACGGAATGAAAAAGGTTGTCAAGGCAAATCTTTAAAACAAAGAATACCTGAAAAAATAATAAAGATGAAACCAACATTATTAGTATTAGCTGCAGGAATGGGAAGCCGCTATGGAGGTTTAAAACAAATAGATCCTATTGGCCCTTCGGGAGAAACGATTATTGATTACTCGATTAATGATGCCATTGATGCGGGATTTGGTAAGATCGTTTTTGTTGTCAGAGAAAGTTTTGAAGAGGAGTTCAAAGCTCTTTTTAATAAAAAGCTGGAGGGAAAAATTACGGCTGAATATGTAACGCAGGAAGTGCATAAAGTTCCTGCAGGATGTAATTACACGCCGGAAAGATCAAAACCCTGGGGAACCGGACACGCTATTTTAATGGCTAAAAAATGTATCAATGAGCCTTTTGCGGTTATTAATGCCGACGACTATTACGGGAGAGAGGCCTTTTTTACAATGGCAGAATTTTTAATGCATGAATGCACTGATGACGAGTTTGGTATGGTAGGGTATCGTTTACAAAATACAATATCCGAGAATGGTTCTGTTTCAAGGGGTGTTTGTAACACGGATAATAATGATCAATTGCTGTCGGTTGTTGAACGAACGCAGGTTGAAAAGAAGGATGCCGGAATTGCCTATCGTGATTCCCATAAGTGGATTTTTATTGATAGTCAAGCAATCGTTTCTATGAATTTTTGGGGCTTTACACCAGGTATATTTAGTCATTTGGAAACTCAATTCACACAGTTTCTCAAACAATACGGACAAGAGTTAAAATCCGAGTTTTATATCCCTTTTGTAGTAAGCGAAATTATTAGTGAAGGGGAAACGAAAGTCAAAGTATTGAAGTCTGAAGCACGGTGGTTTGGTGTAACATATAAGGAGGATAAAGAAAAGGCAATAAGTAGCATCAATACATTGGTAAAACAAGGTGTCTACCCTGCAAAATTATGGAGTAATTAATAATCTTTTATCAAAAAAAATAATAGATGACATTAATAAAATCAATTTCCGGAATCCGAGGAACGATAGGAGGCAAACCCGGAGAGGCATTAACACCAATGGATATCGTAAGCATTTCAAGTGCTTTTGGCGTTTGGTTAAAGAATAGTGGTGGCAATAAAAAGGTAATAATAGGCCGCGATGCACGAATCAGTGGTGAAATGGTTAACCAACTTGTTGTAGGTTCTTTGCTTTCAGTAGGTATAGATGTGATCGATCTTGGTTTGGCAACCACTCCTTCTGTTGAAATGGCTGTAACCGATCACTACGCAGGAGGAGGAATTATCATAACTGCGAGTCACAATCCTAAAAACTGGAATGCCTTAAAGCTATTAAATAGTCAGGGAGAGTTTATCTCCGATCAGGATGGTAAAGACTTGCTAAAAATGGTGGAAAGCCAGAAATATACCTTTAACGAAGTGGATGATTTAGGTACGTATTCAAAGGAAGATTATTTGGATAAGCATATCGGGCATATATTAAATCTTCCCTTGGTGAACAAAAAACTGATTGAACAAGCAGGTTTCTCAATTGCTATTGATGCGGTAAACTCTGTTGGAGGAATTGCAATTCCAAAGTTACTAAAGGCTTTGGGCGTAAATACTATAAAAGAAATTAATTGTACGCCGGACGGAGAGTTTGCGCATAATCCGGAACCCCTGCCTGAAAACATAAATGAAATATGTTCTTTGGTTAAAACCACAAAGCTTGATCTTGGAATTATAGTCGATCCTGATGTCGATCGCCTGGCTTTGGTTTGCGAAAATGGCGAACCATTTGGTGAGGAATATACGCTGGTTTCTGTTGCTGATTACATTCTTGAAAACTCTAAAGGTCCGTTAGTCGCGAATTTGTCATCAACCATGGCCTTAAAAGATATGGCAAAAAAACATGGTGTTGAGTTTTTCGAATCGGCAGTGGGCGAAGTTAATGTTGTAAAGGAAATGAAAGAGCAAAAAGCATCCATTGGAGGAGAGGGCAACGGAGGCATTATTTACCCTGAGCTTCATTACGGAAGAGATGCTTTGGTTGGAGTTGCGTTGTTTTTAAGCCATCTGGCCAAATCAAAAAAAACGTCGTCAGAATTGCGAGCGCAATATGCTGATTACAAAATGGTAAAACATAAATTAGAACTGGATGATAATATTGATCTGGATGCAATTCTTAACGGAGTTCGCGAAAAATTTGCGAAATATCCGTGTAATTCTGTTGATGGGGTAAAAATTAATTTTCCCGCTGGTTGGGTTCACTTGCGCAAGTCGAATACAGAGCCGATTATCAGGATTTACGCTGAGGCAGAAACAGAACAAGAAGCTCAAACTTTTATATCTGATGTAAGCAATGTTGTTAAGCCCGATTAATAGAGGGTTTAGGTAGTTTTAAAGGTTGAAATTATAAGGCAAAATCAAGATTTCAGAACAAAGATATTCCGCATTTGCATGTAGGGTGTGCGGATGAAATATTCGTCAATAAAGTAAAATAGCTAAACAAATACTAAAATTAACAAATAAGATGAGTACAAATCGTAGAACATTTTTAAAGAATATAGGACTTGGAGCAGGAGTTGTTGCCAGTACCCCGTTAATGGCATCAGGTAGTGTAACTGAAAAGGAAAAATTTAAATCTATCCGTAAAACTGCCGAACATACTCCGGCAATGAACTTTAACATGTGTGGTTATGCTGCGCCTAAATTGGATAAAGTACGAATTGGTTTTGTTGGAATTGGAGACAGGGGAATTGGAGCAGTAGACCGTATGGGGTTTATTGATGGTGTTGAAGTTACTGCCCTTTGTGATACACGTCAGGCTGCCATTGATGGTGCCCAGGCTTCATTGGCAAAATCCGGATTGCCTAAAGCAAAAGAATTTACCGGAAGCGATACTGCATTTAAAGCACTGTGCGAAAGCGGACTGGTAGACCTGGTGTATATTGCAACACCCTGGGAGTGGCACGTACCTGTTGCCCTGGCAGCAATGCGTGGCGGCAGCCATGCAGCAGTAGAAGTTTCCACCGCAAAAACAATGGACGAATGCTGGGAAATGGTTGAGGTTTCGGAACAAACCAAAAAGCACTGTGTAATCCTTGAAAATTGTTGTTACGATTTCTTTGAACTGTTAACCTTAAACATGGCTCGTCAGGGTGTATTTGGTGACCTGGTACATGGTGAAGGTGCTTACATTCATGATTTAGATTACTGGCACTTTAATAAACCACAAGACGATAAGCCACGTGGCGATGGCGCTTACGATAAATTATGGCGTTTGCACGAAAACACACGTAAAGCAAATGTATACCCAACACATGGTTTAGGCCCAATTTGTCAGGCAATGGATATTAACAGGGGAGACCGTTTGGATTACCTAACTGCAATGATGTCTGACGACTTTACTTTAAAAAACCGAATTAAGGAATTAGCGCCTGACCGTCCGGATTTACAGCAGTTTGTAGGTGTAGAAATGCGTGGCAATATGGATCTGCAAATGATACGTACCGTGAAGGGGCGTACAATAATGATTCAGCATGATATTAGTTCTCCGCGCCCGTACTCGCGTATTCATATGTTGAGCGGTACAAAGTGTTTCGCACAAAAATGGCCACTGCAACACATCGCATTTGGTCATAATATAGCGGATGATGCTAAAATGAAGGAGTTACAAGAAAAATACACGCCCGAGATTGTAAGTAGAATTGGTGCCATGGCAAAACAAGTTGGAGGTCATGGAGGAATGGACTTTTTAATGGATTGGCGTTTAATCGACTGTTTACGAAACGGATTACCAATGGATATGGATGTTTATGATGCAGCAGCATGGAGTTGTATTACTCCATTAAGTGAGTGGTCAATTGCAAACGGTTCCAAACCAATTGACGTTCCGGATTTTACCCGTGGTGCATGGAAAACAAATAAACCTGTTGAATTAACGCTAAAAGGTGGCGGCACAACAAAAGTGCATAACCTAAATAAAGCAAACTCGGAAGGGCAGTTAAACATAGAGTAATTGGTACCGGAAAAAATGCTTGTAAGGACATAAGTATTCTGATTAAGAATTATAATTTTGGACAGTTATTTATTGTCTGTATAATTTTAATTGCTTAATATGTAATGTATTACATTTTTTGTGTAGGGTGTGTACAGTCAGGATACGTCTTTATGTAAGTAATACAATTTTAATTAATGACCAATACGAATAAAAATATCGAGCACCTGCTTGCTAAGTCTGTTTTTGAAGAGTTAAGTAAAGATGAGAAATCACAACTCAATAAATGGATTGCTGAATCGGAAGAAAATGCCAAAGATTATGAGGCTTATCAACAATTATGGAAGAAATCTGAGGAATTAGTTGTTGGTGATGTTATTGATGTGGAAGATTCGTTGCTAAAAACGAAAAAGCGAATTTCGTTTTCTGATTCGAAAAAGCGGTGGCTGATTATTGCAAGGCAGGTGGCGGCAGTGCTGTTGGTTTCTATAACAATTTCCGGTTTGTACACTTATTTTTCGGTGCCTGAAAAAGAACACGTTGTCTATCAGGATATATCAACAGCATACGGCACTCAAACCGAATTTGAACTTGCTGATGGTACCAAAGTTTGGTTAAACTCGGGAAGCCGCATACACTATCCAAACTCTTTCAACAACATGGAAGAACGAAGAATCGAATTGGTAGGTGAAGCATTTTTCGAGGTGACAAAAAATGCAGAGAAACCATTTGTTGTGCAAACATCGGCGCTTGATGTTAAAGTGCTGGGAACAGCTTTTAATGTTTCGGCCTATGAAAATGCACCGGATTTAACCGTAGCGCTAAAAGAAGGAAAAGTAAGTCTTCTTAAAGCAAATTCCGGCGATGATAACGCTTTGGTTTCATTAACACCAAACGAAGTGGCTGTTTACAATAACAAAGAAAAGGATATCGTAATTCATAAAGAAAGGAGTTTGAATAAATACAATGCCTGGAAAGATGGACGAATTGTATTTTTTGAGGATGGAATTGAAACGGTAGTACAAAAACTGGAAAATTGGTACAATGTAGATGTTGAAATTGCTGACGAAGAATTGAATGAACTAATTTTTACAGCAACATTTATAAACGAATCGCTTGAGCAGGTTCTTAATTTATTAAGTATCTCATCACCTATAGACTACTCGATCATACAAGCTTCAAAAAACAAGAACGGTATTTATTCGAAAAGAAAAATCATTATAAAGGAGCGCAATAATAGATAGAAATGGTTTTAAGTTTATTCAAAAAAACAGGGAAGATTGAACTCTTCCCTGTTTGAATTTACCTGACTTGCACTCAGGCAATAAACTTTTTTGAATCTAATTCACATCAAAAATAATAAAAAAAGTAGAGTGACAGGACGTTCCTCGTAATTCTATTTTTTAAAAGTGATTTAGATTATGAAACTGGTAATTTTTATAGCATCATTACTAGCCCTCTCATTTCTTTCAACAAAGGTTAATTCGCAGAATATGCGCATTAGCCTTAACCTGGTTGATGTAACTATTCAAGAAGCACTGCAGGTAATTGAAGACCAAAATCAGTATTATTTTTTATACAACAACAATTTAATGGATGTTAAACGTAAAGTTAATCTCAACATTCAAAACAAAAGTATTGATGAAGTAGTAGCGCTTCTTTTCGAAGGGCAACCGGTGGACTTTATCATACAAGATCAAACAGTTATTATTTTCCCCACCGATGCAAATGCAGCCAACAGCGGGAAAACAACAATTAAAGGAAAAGTAATTGACAAAACAGGCTTACCGCTTCCCGGGGTATCGGTAGTTATCAGCGGTACTGTTTTGGGTACTGTAACTAATAACCGGGGTATTTTTAGCATCGACGCATTTAGATCTCCTGTAATTCTCGAATTCTCATTTATTGGGATGGAGAAACAAACAGTAAATTACTCCGGACAGGAGAATCTAATCATTACCATGGACGAATCGAGCAGGAATATAGATGAGGTAATTGTTGTTGCCTATGGTACCCAAACTGCATCTACGCTTACAGGCTCCGTTCAGGCAATAAATGAAGAACAGTTAATGACAGTTACAAGTCCGCACCTATTGAACCAAATACAAGGCGAAGTAACTGGTTTGCTGGTCTCAAATTTATCAGGAGTACCGGGCGAAAAACCTGCATTACGTATTCGTGGTGAAGGTTCAATTAATTACACAAACGAACCACTTTGGGTGGTCGACGGTGTTATTTTTGGAACAGATTCGCCTGACATTAACCCGAACGATATCGAATCTGTGTCAGTATTAAAGGATGCTGCCGCAGCTGCACTTTATGGTTCGCGCGCTTCAAATGGGATAATTTTGATTCGTACTAAAACAGGGAAACTAAACACGTCAAGTTTCAAGTTAAAAACAAGTACCGGAATTTCCCAGGTTAATCATGGTAACTTAAACCTGATGAATGGGCAGGAGTTACACGATTATGTCATGTCGATGGATGGCGAAAAGCTTGCAGGCCAATTTCCTCCGGCAGGTTCGGAAGGTGTAATAAATGGTGTCGATTGGCAGGATATTGCCTTTCAGAATGGAATTGTTCACGACTATAATTTATCATACAGTGGCGGACAAGAAAAAACAATGGTTTATACCAGTTTGGGGTATTTTAATGAAGAAGGAGTTGCACGTGGACACAAATGGGAAAAATTTTCGGGCCGTATAAATCTCGATTATAAAGCATCAGACAAAGTAAAATTACTGTTGAAAGGAGAAGGTATTTTCCAAAATAATTTTAACAACGAGAACGAACTGGTATACGGATCTTACGTTTTGCTACCGTGGGATAACCCTTATTTTGATGATGGGACAATAAAAGTTGGGCGAACTGAAATTGATGGCATGAAATGGTATGGGCGAAACCAGTGGAATCCATTATATGCCCGGCAATACAATTATACTAAAAACCGAAGCACTCAATATATGACCGATTTGGGGGTTGAATACAAACTTACCAACTGGCTAACATTTATTTCGAACAACAGGATAAAAACATACACATCGAGATTTGAAGCACTCGAAGATTCGCGTACACCTGAAGGGCAAGCCGATTCGGGAACACTGTATAACAGTTATTCGTATATGCGTGATTTGTCAACCAGTAATATTTTTCGATTTAAAACAGATTATACCGATCATTCGATATTCGGAATTGTGGCTTACGAATATTCTCAATCGTATTCCGACGGGATGAACGGTGAAGGAAAAGGAATTTACCCTTCGCTGGAAATACTGAACGGGGCTTCGGAACCGAAATCGATTGCCGGAATAAAATCAAAATCGGCATTTTTATCCATATTGTCGAATGCGCAATACGTGTACAAAAACAAGTACATGGTACAGCTTTCCTATCGTCGCGACGGGTCATCAAGATTTGGAGCCAATCAACGATTCGGAGATTTTTATTCTCTAGGCACATCGTGGGTTATCACAAAAGAGAACTTTATGCAATCCTTAGGAGGCATCAATAATTTAAAACTAAGACTAAGTTATGGTTCGGTAGGAAATGCAAATATATCGGATTATGTGGCTCTGGGACTTTATAATATGACGGTACAGTACAATGGCGAACCAGGCGGATTTCCGCGCAGGCTACCCAATCCCGACCTTACATGGGAATCGAACAAAAACTTCAATTTTGGAGTTGATACCCGATTGTTTGACAGGATAAATCTAACACTGGATGCCTACAATAAAAAGACAGAAAACTTATTGCAAGATGTTCCACTTCCTCTGGTAACTGGTTTTTATTGGTATACCGACAATGTTGGGTCAATTCAAAACCGGGGAGTAGAGTTTAGTTGGGATGCCGAAATTGTAAAGTCGTCTGCATTTAACTGGAATGCAAGCCTTAATATGAGTTTTAATAAAAACAAAGTATTGAAGTTGAACAATGGGAAAGACATTTCGATGGGCAATAAAATTATTCGCGAAGGCTGGGACATAAACACCTGGTACTTGCGAAAATGGGCAGGAGTCGATGCCTCGAACGGTAATCCTTTGTGGGAAAAAGTTACCATTGCTCAAGATGGTTCAAAGATTATTGAAAAAACATCGAATTACAGTGCGGCAACCCTGCAAAACGTTGGTACCTCGTCGCCCAGGTATTTTGGTGGTTTTATGAATACTTTCATTTATAAACATTTTAAACTGGATGCAAACTTCAACTTTGTATGGGGCAATAAAATATACCACCAATTGCGCGAGCTGCTCGATAACGACGGAGCTTACCCCACTTACAACGCCATGAAATTACACGAAGGGTGGAGCCGTTGGGAAAAACCGGGAGATATAGCTACGCATCCCCGGCCGGTTTTATTGGGCAATAAACTGTCGAACAAACCATCATCGCGTTATTTGGAAGATGGAAGCTACCTGCGCTTAAATTATCTGAGCTTATCATATTCTCTAACGGGCTCGTTTATCCGGAAAGTTGGATTAAACAGTGCAGTGCTTAAGCTTTCCGGAGAGAATATCTGGACATCAACGAACTTCTCAGGGATGGATCCTGAAGTGGGTATTGAAGGGTATGGAGGAACTTTATATCCGGTAACACGCAAATATATATTCGGATTGGAAATAAACTTTTAATGCAGCTAATGGACTTAACGATGATAAAGAGATTATTTATATACCTGCTGATTGTATTCGGTGTTACTAGCTGTAA
This sequence comes from Draconibacterium halophilum, assembly GCF_010448835.1. Taxonomy (NCBI): domain Bacteria; kingdom Pseudomonadati; phylum Bacteroidota; class Bacteroidia; order Marinilabiliales; family Prolixibacteraceae; genus Draconibacterium; species Draconibacterium halophilum. The sequence continues at coordinate 3,682,005 of NZ_CP048409.1, read as the reverse complement.
CCTTAACTATCAGCCTTACGATGGTATTCCGGAGTCGGAACTTAAAGATGATATAATTGGCTTAAATGGTGCAACTGTTGGAAATTACAATTACTTGAAAGATGCCTATTATCAGCGCAATTTTCATTTTTTTGGAGAGTATGGCGGCGATAATGTTTCGTTAAGCGGAACAACCAGCGATCATTTGTTTTATTGCTATAACTACCAACATTTCCCGGCCATGAATTCAACCACTTTCTTCTGGGAAAAAGCGTACCAGCTAATTGTAGGCTGTAACAAGGTGATTTTGTCCATCGATAACGATGCTTCAGAGGAGCTAAAACAGCTGAAAGGCGAAAATCTTTTTCTTAGGGCACAAACCCTGTTTCATCTGACAAATACTTTTGGAAGGCCTTATTATCAGAATCCCGAAACAAACCTGGGAATTCCCATAAAGTTTGACGATGAGGTTGTAAATGTGCCAAATCGCGGAACTGTACAAAAAGTTTACGAACAAATAATAGCAGATTTGCTTTTGGCCGAAGAGCTTATGGGAATTGAAAGATCCAATGTTTATGCATCAAAAGAAGTGGCGCAGGCCTTACTTTCGCGCGTGTATCTTTACATGTCGGGAACACCCGAAAATCCCAATTTAATTTATGCGCAAAAAGCAAAAGACTACGCCAATAAAGTAATTGAATCCGACAGGTACCGGCTTTTAGGAACCGAGGCTTTTAAAACCTACTTCAGAAAATTGCCCGAGCAAAATACCGAAACCATATTTGCAGTAAAACATACTGTAGATGTGGACGACCGTGGCTGGGAATCGATTGGATCGATGTATAACCATATTGAAAGTCAGGGGTGGGGCGAAATGTATGCATCAAAACCTTATCGCGAATTACTTGATCAGCACCCGGAAGACGCACGTCATGCCTTTATTGAGCCGCAATACGAGAGCGATGGATTTACCTTAAAAGAAAGAAATGGCTATCCGATATACTATATCAATAAGTTTTCGATGCAGGAAGAACGTCCCACTTTAAGTTCTCCGGTGTACCTGCGTTTAGCCGAAATGTATTTAAACCGGGCAGAGGCCAATGCCAAATTAGGATTAAACGAAGAAGCTATTAGCGATGTAAATTTAATACGTAAACGTGCCGGTTTAACTGGCGATGCCCTCTATTCTCCCACTGATTTAAAAGGCAGAGAAAGTGTATTTACCGTAGTTTTGGAGGAACGCAGGTTAGAACTGGCTTTTGAAGCGCAACGAAAGTGGGATATTTTCAGAAATGGTTTGACACTGGATCGCAACTATCCCGGAACTCATGAACAGGGCGATGCCCTATTAAGTGTCCCTCCCGAACATCCGCGGGTTGTATTTTATATTCCCGAATCACAAATTCTTGTTCAGGATAATTTAATTCAAAATCCTTAATGCAAGAATGGTTATTGTTAACAAAGTTTATATGCTAAATAAATCAATCATTACAAAAACGCTTTTCTTATTCGCCGTAAGCGTTTTATGGCTGGCATGTAATACACAGCCGCCCAAAACAATAAATGCAAAAATCAGCTATCCGGCTGATGGCACCGTTTTTCCACCCGAATTTCCGCCGCCCACCTGTTTTTGGGAAACCGGCAATAATGAAAGTTTTTCATGGAGAATAAGCGTGTTGGATTCGGAAAAGCAAATTTTGCACGAATCCGAAATTGGTGGTAAAAATCGTTGGACGCCCTCCTCGGAAACCTGGGAAGCAATAAAAAAACATACAAACCAGCGATCCGTATCCCTTATTTTATCTGCTGTCGATGAAAAGCAAAAATCCTTTCCGGTTGATACGGTTTCTATTCAGTTTTCTGCCGATTCGGTTGAGGCACCAATTTTTTACCGATCGGTACCGCTGCCTTTTAAATTTGCCCGCGAGAATTTAACCGAGGTGCGCTGGCAATTGGGCAATATTGGCTCTCAGGATGCTCCTTCTACTGTGCTAAGCGATATTCCGGTGTGTGGCAATTGTCATTCCGTTTCGGCCGATGGAAGTACTTTGGCAATGGATGTGGATGCCCGCGACGAAAAAGGAGCTTATGCCATTGTTGAGTTAGGCGAGGAAACTATTATGTCCGAAAATGAGATTATAAATTGGAGCAATTTTGTTAATGGTGAATTTACTTACGGCTTGCTTTCTCAAATTTCTGCAGATGGAAGGTATGTGGTAAGTACATTAAAAGACTCGGAGATTTTTGTTGATCGCAACGATTTGGAATATTCGCAACTGTTCTTTCCATTTAAAGGTATTTTGGGTTTTTATGATCGGGTTGAAGAAAAGTATTTCGAGCTGGAAGGTGCCAACGATTCCAATTACGTACATAGTAACCCCAGCTGGGGACCAAATGGAGAGTACATTTATTTTACACGCTCACGTGCTGCCCACCTCGAAGAAAGTGGTATTTTTAGAGGTTCTCAGGCTGTTGATTATAAAGCATACAACAAATTTTTGAATGCCTTTTTAGAGCGCGAAAAACTTTTTAAATTCGATATTTACCGCATTCCGTTTAACAATGGTAAGGGTGGAAAAGCCGAGCCGGTTCCGGGAGCATCAAACAACGGTATGAGCAACTATTTCCCGCGATTTACCCCCGATGGAAAGTTTATGATTTTTTGTAAAGCCGAAAGTTTTATGTTGCTAATGCCCGACAGCAAACTGTATATCCAGCCGGTAAACGGAGGCGAAACGCGTTTAATGAATTGTAATTCGGATAATATGAACTCGTGGCATTCGATATCGCCCAACAGCCGCTGGATGGTTTTTTCATCAAAAAAATACGGACCATACACACAGTTGTTGCTTACCCATATTGATGAAAATGGTAATGACTCGCCACCTGTTTATCTCGAGTATTTTGCTTCGGGAAAGAGGGCGGCCAATATTCCGGAGTTTATAAATATGTCGCCTGACGCAAAAATTGAAATTGTTCCAAAGTTTTTGGAAGATGATGCTTTTGCCTTGCGTATGGGTGAAATAAAATCGAAAGAGAAAAAGTATGAGGAAGCGCTGGAGTATTTTAATAATGCGCTTGATTTGAATACGAATAATTCGGATGCACATCATGGTAAAGCACATGCACTGATGCTGCTGAAAAAGCCCAATGAGGCAATTCTTCATTTCAACAAAGCAGTTGAGCTGAAACCTGAAAAAGTGGAATATTTGTTAAGTCGGGGAAACGCTAGTCTTACTTTAAATAACGAGGATAAAGCCATGGCAGATTTTAATCGGGCTATCGCCATCGACAAAATGAATTTTATGGCCTACAATAACCGGGGAATGTTATGGCGAAATAAAAGAAATCCGGAAAAAGCTTTAGCCGATTTTAACCGGTCGATTGAACTTAATCCGGAAAGTAATGTAACCTATGTGAACCGCGGAGTCGTTAATGCGATTACAAAAAATTACGAAAAAGCATTGGCTGATTTTGAAACATCGATTCAGTTAGATGCGGATGATTTATCGGCCTATTTTGCCAAGGCTAAAGTGTATCAGGAATTGCAAGAGAGTAACAAAGCACTTGAGGTGTATTCGCAAGCCATTTCGAGGGCGGCAAATAATCCGGAAACCTATTTTAACCGTGCCTTGTTTTATATGCAAACAAACGATCGGCCATCGGCAATGAACGATCTGCAGATAGCAGCCGGAATGAATTATAAACCTGCCTTGGAAAAGTTAAATGAGTTGCGTTAAAAGGCAGCAGAAATGGCACTTGAAATTACTAATAGCAAGAGTGAGTAAAACATGTAATTAGGCTTTATTGGCTATATTAAAGCCGTAAGAAAACAGCAATGCCGGAAAGCGAAATCCAAAATAACAGCTTCGTGTTAGCAGAGCTTGCCAAAGGGCAGGAAAGAGCTTTTGACTATATTTTCAGGAAATATTACAAAGCACTTTGTGCGCAGGCAACTGTGTATGTAAAGGATATTGACACTGCTCAGGGAATCGTTCAGGAATCGTTTATAAAACTGTGGGGAAAACGCGAACAGGCCGAGTCAATAAAAAATCTGCCCAGCTATCTGACATCTATGGTGCGTAACCAATGCATCGATTACATGCGAAAGGTAAACGTAATTAATAAAACACATCAACAGCAATCGTTGAATGATGAAGCCGAAAATACTACCGAGAATCTGGTACTTGCTCATGAATTCGAGGAAAAATTAATTGTAGCATTATCGAATTTACCGGAGCGCTGCCGAATTGCATTTGAATATAGCCGGTTCGAAGAGCTCACTTATCCTGAAATTGCTGAAAAAATGGATATTTCGGTAAAAGGGGTGGAAGCACTGATTAGCCGGGCATTAAAAACACTGCGCACCGAACTAAAAGATTACCTCCCCTTATTACTTCTGCTATACAAAATATCTCAATTGTAATTTTCTGTAGTAGGGTGTTTGGTTCTCATTTTCGTCTATAAATCAAACAGCAAATTAATTACATTGTTAAGTGCATAAATAGTGAGGTAGTTTTGAAAAGAAGCAGACTAAATAGTAAAACCATAAACCTTCGGTTTATTCATATATTTAAGCACTTAACGCTTGATGAGCTGGAAGAAATAAGTAAAGACCTTGAGTTGGTTGAACTGAATGTTGGAGAAACCCTTTACCGGCCCGGTCAAAAATTAAAAGGTATTTATTTTATCGAACGCGGTGTTTTAAAACAATTCAAAATTGGTTCTAAAAATAAAGAACAAATCTATCAGTTACTCAGCTATAACGAAATGGTTGGCTTCGATTCGGCACTTAACCAAATACCTGCTACCGAGTTTACAACCTGTATGGAAAAAGCCCGTCTGATATTTGTACCTATTAAAATTGTTACTAAACTTTTCGCCCATAGTGTTCAGGTTAGAAAAATGCTATTGGAACAAAGCAGTCGCGAGTTAAGAGTTGCTCAAAACACCATTATTAGTTTTTCTCAAAAATCAAACAGACAGCGAATAATTGATCTCTTACTGGATTTGCGCGAGCGATTTAATTTAGATGAGGACAATATGATTAACGTTCCGATAAAACGATTTGAAATCGCCGGGCACATTGGAGCTAACGAAGAAAATACAATACGAATAATATCAGACTTAAGAAAAAGAAGACTTATACAAACCAAAGGTAGAAAAATAGGAATTTTAAAACTTCAAAGATTTGGCGAAGCCTATCGTTAAATCAGAATAGTATGCTTCGGGCTGACTTTTTTTCGGGGCAAATTATGTGTTCCCCTATTGTTTAACCCAAATTATATTAATTTGCATATTGCTTCAATTTGATTGATATGTAATCACTATGTCGTTATATGGATACGTAAAAAGACAATAATTTACTTTTCTTTCATTTTTATCAACTTTTGATGTAGGGTGCTCAGGATTGAGGCTCGTCAGTTAATAAATAATTGGCGAGAACTCGTTTCTGTGCCACACTGAGTAGATGAAAAATAAGAACTATCAACCAATCCAAATATTGGTTATGCAAAACAAATTAATCTATGAAAAATCAAAAAATGAAAAGAAGTAATTATCAAAAAATGCGGCAAAACGGTATTGCCAAATGCTCCGTTTTTATGCTTGCATTGGCAGCAGTTTTCTTTACTGCCAGTTGCGACGACGAAGAAGTTGGTACCTTGCCAACCACAACTACCGGCGAAGTTACCGACATTGCTGACATTAATGCCGTTATTAGTGGTACTGTTACCGATAATGGGGGAGCGGAAATAATTGCAATGGGTATTTGCTGGACCGATGAAGACAAGGAGCCCACAACAATGGACAACTTCGTGGCTGTTGGGGAATTTACCAAGGAAGGAATAGCCGAAGAATATTGGGACTATTCGGTAACTTTAAGTGGTTTAACAGCAAAATCGGATTATAAAGTTCGTGCCTATGCTGCTAACGAAGCAGGAACTTCGTATGGTGAAACCGTTGCTTTTTCTACAAAGGCAGGAAAAACGTTCCATGCCTTAACTCCGGACATGATTGATACTTATACTCAGGAGGCTTCAGAGGGCCAAAAGAGGCCTTGGTTGATAATGATTTTAATACCTACTGGCATTCGGCATGGTCGGGTGGTGTAGCACCGCTTCCTCACTACATTCAAATTACATTTGCCGAAGCTAAAAACATCGGTGGTTTCCAGTTCTGGACAAGAAGCTCCAGCCAACGCGGAAATGACCCGGTACAATTTGATGTGCAAACCAGTGCCGATGGAGTTGATTATACCACCGTCTGGACTTCAGATGTGCTAGAAACCGCAGCCCGTCCTTCAAAAAACGACGTTTCTCTCGACAAAAATTATTCTTCAAAATACTTTAGAATTCGAATTGTTGAAACACGTACTCCGGGATTAACCCACACTACAATGAGTGAGATTAAAGTTTTCGATGATGGTTTATTACCCTATTAGTGCCAACACGATTACGAATAATAAGGTGAATAAAAAGTAATTCAACAATTCCAGAACAAAGACAATAAATATGAGATATTTACAACATTTCGATTTCTATCGAAAAAACAATAATGAAAGCCAGAATAGCAGCTTTCTGTCGGGCATATACAAGGCAATTAGTTTGGTTGTTTTTATGGCTGTATTTGCCACATTTGCAAATGCACAAACAACCACAATCACCGGGCAGGTAGTAGATAAGACCAACAACGAATCGTTGCCGGGCGTTAGTATTATCGTAAAAGGCACCACCAACGGTATAACAACCGATATGGATGGAAAATATTCGCTTAATGTGCCGGAATCCAATGTAACTTTGGTGTTTTCGTTCATAGGTTACCAAAGCCAGGAAATTGCAACTGAAGGTAAAACGTCAATTGATGTTGCGATGGAAAGTTCTACTACCGATTTGGATGAGGTAATGGTTGTTGCCTACGGAACGACAAAAAAGTCGAATCTAACAGGTTCGGCAGTTGCCATAGATGCAGAAGAGCTACAGGATGTTTTTTCTCCTAACGTAGCGGCCATGTTACAGGGTAAAGTTGCAGGTATGCACACCAGTACAAGCAGTGGTAAGCCTGGTGCGGGCACACAAATCACTATTCGTGGTAAAGGTTCGCTTTCGGGTACCACTAAACCGCTGTGGGTTGTGGATGGTATTATTATGGGTAACGACGATCCCGGATATAGTCCTGATGATATTGAGAGTATTACTGTATTAAAAGATGCATCGGCAACTTCATTATACGGTTCGTTGGCGGCAAATGGTGTTATTTTGCTGCAAACCAAAAGAGCAAAAAAAGGAGTATCTGTTGTTAATGTTAATGCATCGTACGGTGCCACCACATTTAATACCGGAAACTTTTCGGTTATGAATTCTCAGGAATTATACGATTACCAAAAAACATGGAATCCTAACGTAACCGAAGATGTATTGAATACCGATACCGACTGGATGAACATAGGAACCCAAACCGGACAAGCACAGGAATACAACGTAAACTATTCGGGAGGAACGGAAAAAATTCTGGCCTATTTGTCAGGTACTTACTACAACGAAACCGGTGCTTTAAAAGGTTATGAATACGAACGTTTTTCGGGTATTGCAAACATTGAAGTAAATGCATCAAAACGACTGACGATTAAAGCTAATCTTTCAGGTAATTATACCAACACGTACAGCCAGGAACACTCTACTTATAACATGTTTACCTACATGCCGTGGGACGAGCCTTATTTGCCCGACGGATCGGTTTTAGACCCACGGGTTGATAGCGGAAAAGAATACCTGCTTGAAAACGATAAAGTGTGGTATGGTCGTGATGAAAACAACTATTTGTACGATCTGCAATACAATTACGGCAAATCGCGCGGTAATAATTTCCGCATTAATATAGGTATTGATTACAAAATAAACGACTGGCTTACTTTCTCATCAATGAACAATGTTGCGCTTGGTAACGGACAAAACGAATCTTATACCGATCCGCGTTCGATAAGTGGTCAGGCCGACCGGGGAAGATTATATGAAGCGTATAGCTTTAGCAGAACACGTTTTACCAACCAGATGCTTCGTTTCAAAAAAACCATTGATAACCATAACCTGAATGCATTTGTAGCCTGGGAGTACAGCGATTATTATTCGGATGGCGCTAATGCCACAGGTAAAGGTGTTGCGGCAGGTTTAACTGTACTAAACGCAACGGCCGAAGCAGTTGGTGTTGGAGGATCGAAGTGGGAGAGTGCCAAGCAAAGTATGTTGGTTAATTTACAATATGCATACGACAATAAGTATTTGGCAACAGCATCGTTTAACCGTCAGGGGTCAAGTAGTTTTGGTCCGAATAATCAGTACGGTAATTTCTGGTCGGCAAGTGTAGGTTGGAACCTGCATCACGAAGATTTTATGAGCAACCTTAAATGGGTAGACGTACTAAAGTGGTCAGCCAGTATGGGACAGGTTGGTAATGCTCCTGGTGGATTCCAGTACCTTGGTTACTACGCATTTGTTGCCCAATACAATGGAAACAGTGCTGCAACGCCCTACCAAAAAGGAAATCCTGATATTAGTTGGGAGAAAGTTACCAGCTACAATACTGCCATTAATACTCGTTTATTTAACCGCGTTGGTTTAAACCTCGATTTGTATTATAAAAACAGCGACAACCTGTTAACTTATGTACCACTTCCTGCTTTGTCAGGTTACAATGGTATTTGGATGAATGTAGGTCGTGTTACCAACAAAGGTTACGAATTATCGGTAACGCCTGAGATCGTAAAAACCTCGAGATTAAAGTGGAACATGACCATTAACCTGGCCTATAACAAAAACCAGGTAAAAGAATTATTCGAAGATAAAGCATATACTTCGGGTAACGTTCGTATTGAGCAGGGTTACGACATGGATTCTTACTACCAGCGTATTTGGTACGGTGCAAATCCATCAAATGGTGAACCACTGTGGGAAAAAGTTGTAGAGAACGAAGATGGAACAGAGTCGACTGAACTTACATCGGATTATGCCAGTGCTACCTTGCAATTTGTCGGTTCGAAAGGAACACCAACTTATACCGGTGGTATTTTAAACACACTTACTTTCGATGATTTTACCTTAACTGCGAACATTAGTTTTGTTGAAGATATTTACAAATACAACAGTAACCGCGAGTTATTCGACAGCGATGGTTCGTATGCATCGTTTAACAACATGAACCTTGCCGATGGTTGGAACCGTTGGGAAAAACCCGGCGACATTGCTACACATCCAAAACCATTTAACGGAGGTGTAAACGCAAACAAAAACTCATCACGTTACCTGGAAGATGCCAGTTATGTTCGTTTACGTAATGTAACGCTATCGTACCGCTTGCCTAAAGTAGCTACCGATGCTATTAAAGTTAAAAATGCTTCGGTTTACATTAGTGGCGACAACCTGGTTACTATTACCGATTGGTCGGGTATGGATCCTGAAACAGGTGCGCTTTATCCACTATCGAAAAAGATTATGGCAGGAGTTAAAATCGACTTTTAAGCAAAAAAAATATTCATGAATAACAGTATTAAGATGAAAAAATATATTCTTTTATAGCAATACTTCTAACGCTCTCTTTTGTTGCTTGCGACATTAGCAGAGATCCGTTTCAGGATTTATCGGATGAAATGGTGTTTGCCGACGAGTTAGGAATTGAGGCAGCCGCATTAGGAACTTACGCCTTATTAAAAACCAATACATTTATGCGTCCTTACCATTTTCATGGCGAATTTGGTGGCGATAACATTGCATTGAGTGGATCGACTACCGACCATTTGTACTACATGTACAACTATCAGCATACCCCAACAAACTACCACTTAAACAGTTTGTGGTCTACTTGTTACAAGGGTATTGTGAACGCCAACAAAGTTATTGCGAAAGCTCAGCAAGGTACCGACAGAATGAACCACGTAATTGGCGAAATGTATTACCTGCGTGCTTTTTTCTACTTTAACCTGGTTAATATTTGGGGCCGTCCTTATACCCAGGATCCTACCAATAACTGGGGTGTTCCTATTGTTTTAGATGCAGAACCTGATGTTGATAACATGCCTCCGCGCGCTACTGTTAAAGAGGTTTATGATCTGATCATCGAAGACCTGACAACAGGAGCTGAACTGATGAGTGGCTTTAAACGAATTGATGCTGAATACAACATTTACGCTTCAGAGCAAGCAGCCAAAGCGTTGCTGTCGAGAGTTTATTTGTACATGGACGACAATGCCAAAGCAGCAAGTTTTGCTACCGAGGTGATTGAGTCGAACGATTTTGCACTGTTGCAGGGATCGGATTATGAAACGTTCCCAACAATGGTTCCTGAAGATAATTCGGAAGTAATTTTTGCTTGTCGCGCATTAAAGGATGAAGATGACTACGGTTGGTATGCTTTCGGTGGAATGTATGCCACAATTGACGGAGTTGGCTGGGGCGAAATGTATGCTTCAGAACCTTACCGCGATCTGTTGGATCAAAATCCAGATGACAGAAGACATAAATTTATCGAGCCACAATATAACGATGGCGAAACCTATGAAATTACTTATTCATACGACAAGTCTTCTCCTGAAGGTTCGAGAATGTTTAAAATGTATGACGTTACAAGTAACGGAGATAGCTGGGAGTACGAGTACAACGGTACACAAACTGTAATGACCGAAGATATTGATGGCGTAACAAAATATTACATCACCGAAGGCGAACACATTAGTGGAAAAACCTACGTGCGTTTAGATAAAAAAATGCCGGTCCGCCAGGGCTACCCGAAATTCTTTGTAATAAAATGTTCGAACCAGGAAGGGCAGCCGCAGTTATTCTCGCCAATTATCTCGCGTTTAGCTGAGATGTACCTTAACCGCGCCGAGGCACGAGCTAAAACAGGCAACACCGAAGGTGCTCTGGAAGATTTAAATCTGATAAGAGAACGTGCAAATATTCCGGCTTATACTGCTGTTCCGGAGGACAAAACTATTATGGACATTATACTTGAAGAACGTCGTCTTGAGTTGGCTTTTGAAGCACATCGTCGTTACGATATTTTCAGAAATGGATTGACTTTAGACCGTCGTTATCCGGGAACTCACGACCGTGGATCTAATCCAATGTTAACTGTTCCGGCTACCAGTCCTCGTGTTGTTGATTACATTCCTGAGGATCAGATTTTAGCACAACCAAACTTAATTCAAAATCCATAATCAATAAATAAATAGATAATAAATCAGGCTCTTTGGGTGTATCTTTACATTTCGGGGGTCTGATTTTTATTATTATACATGAACACTATGAGAACAAAACTAAATTTGAAAATACTATTTATAATCCTGGTACTTCCTTTTACTGCCCTTTCCTGCGAGAAAGAGGAAACTCCGGTAGAGGAAACACCAACGATGTCTCACCAGGTTCCTAGCGAAGGAAATAGTTGGTTTTTTACAAATGTTGCTGGAGATCAAGTTCAAACAGCAGATTATAACGGTTTTAACTGGAGCAACAATTCTTCTGTATTACGTACCTTTTTCCGAGTTGAGGCCGCAGGCGAAATTCATATTGGAATTAAAGGGAAAGTAAGCGAGGGGAGTTCAACTCTTAAGGCAACTTTCTTGAATCAAACCAAAGAAATTGAGATAAACTCAACAACAAACAGTTCGGTATTTGTTGGTTCATATACAGTTCCATCGCCGGGATATTATTATATCGATTTGCAAGGTGTGGATAAAGACGGAGCACAGTTTGCATCAATTGAATCGATTACTTTGGGAGGCGAAGCCTGCAGTTCGGGTGTGCATTTTTCAAACGAAGATTATTTCTACTGGGGGCGCCGCGGCCCTTCTGTGCATTTAGGATATATTGTGCCCGCCGAGGCATCTGACGTTGTTTGGTTTTATAACGAGATAACAGTTCCGGAAGGTAACGACGTAATTGGATCGTATTACATGGCAAATGGTTTTGGCCAGGGGTACTTCGGAATGCAGGTAAATTCTTCCACTGAACGAAGAGTACTGTTTTCGGTATGGAGTCCGTATTCTACTGATGATCCAAGTACTATCCCCGATGATCAGCGTGTTCAGCTTATTGCCAAAGGTGTAAATACTACAACTAACGATTTTGGAAATGAAGGCTCGGGCGGACAAAGCTATATGCAGTTGAACTGGAAAGCAGGAACTACTTACCGGTTTTTATTGAAGGGTGAACCAAGTAGTGAAAATACAACCGATTACTCGGCCTGGTTTTTTGATACTGAACAAGAAGAGTGGCTCTTTGTCGCTACCTGGCGACGTCCGAAAATAAGTACTTATTTAACCAACTTATATTCATTTTTGGAAAACTTCGACACCAAAACAGGACCGCTTGAACGCATGGCTTATTACAATAACCAATGGGTTTACGATACGAACGACACATGGCACGAAGTTACCAAAGCAAAGTTTACCGCCGACGCTACTGCACGCGATAAAGCACGGTTAGATTATGCCGGGGGGTATAGAAACGGCGACAATGGCTTTTACTTAAAAAACTGTGGATTTTTCAGCGAAACTTCTGAGATTGATACGAATCACGAGCGCCCGGTTTTAGGTGAATCTCCGGTTATTGAATTTGGTACTCTGCCTGAGAATTAATACATTTTTTATGGGCAGACGGGGTAGCTTATAGGTTTATCAAATGCAAATCACCAAAAGACAAGTTCTCAATTATCTTTTGGTGATTTTTGTTTGGCCTAAAAAGCTTATCATGTTTCCAGGTAAAGAAAGTTCCATATATCACAAGTGATACCGGAAGTGATACACGACCTAATACGGGAACTTTGACAGTATAAAATATAGTTATAAAGAGAATTCCTAAAAATGGTAAACTCGTCCCCTGAAATAGCAAAGGTTCTGGGAGAAAATGAAAAAGGGGATTCCATCATTTCTGATAAAATCCCCACTTTGGTGACCCTACCGGGATTCGAACCCAGATCATAAGAACCGGAATCTTACATTCTATCCATTGAACTATAGGGCCGGTATTGGCTGCAAAAGTAACAAAATTCCCGAATGTCAGCAGGTCTTTTTCAAGTTAGCTTACCAATAAATGTTGATAAAATGGTGTCTTTCACATATCGCACATTTTTTTATATCGCTACATTTGCTGGCATAAAGCTATGAATATGGAGGAGAGAACAGAACTGGCAATACGGAAGTTTAACGATTATGTTGATTCTTTTACGGGACTTAGTGAAGATCAGCTTCAGAATTTTGAGATAAAGAAAAATCATTCCTATCGTGTTGCTGATCTTGCTTTAGTGTTGGCAAAAAATATGGAGCTAAACGAAACGGAGGCTCATCTTGCTTATTTAATCGGATTGTATCACGATATTGGAAGGTTCAAACAATTAAAAGAATACAACACCTTTAATGACTCCAAATCTGTGGATCATGCAGAATTGGCAGTAGAAATTTTAAAGGAAAGTGATTTCTTCGAAAATCTGGATGAAGGGCAGGTGGAATTAATTTTATTAGCGATCAGACAGCACAATAAATTGGGATTGACAAAAAAAATGACCGATAAGGAAAGGCTTTTTGCTAAACTTATCCGAGATGCTGATAAACTTGATATACTGCGCGTAATTACTGATTATTACACCAATCCGAAGACAACACCAAATCATACATTAACCTGGGAAATGCCAAAAGGGGGGACGGTATCAAAAGACGTTTCAAAACAAATTTTGAAAGGAGCGTTGGTGGCAAAAGAAAGCATAACCAACGAACTAGATATTAAGGTCATGCAACTCTCGTGGGTATACGATTTAAACTACAGACCTTCGTTTGAATTAATGATGGAAAAGCGTTACTTGGAAAAGATCTATAATTCGATGCCCAAAAACGATACGGTTATTGAAATATACCGGAAAGTAAAAGTATTTGTTGAAAATAAGCTTATTGCCTGATGCAAAAAATTATATCGGTATCAACACCACAACATAATATTCTGGTTGACATTACTTCTAAAGTGGAGAGTATCGTGAAAAATGCTGGAGTTACCAGTGGTTTGGTTAATGTGTACGTGCAAGGCGCAACAGCAGGAATTATGATTCAGGAAAACTGGGACGATTCGGTGCAGAACGATGTGGTTAGCCTGATGACGAAATTAATCCCTGCCGGTATTTGGGAACATGATGCGCAGGATAATAACGGCGACTCGCACCTAAAAGCAGGTTTGGTAGGTCCCAGTGAAACAATCCCGATTGTGAATGGAAAAATGGGCTTGTCTACCTGGCAAAATATTTTTTTATGCGAATTCGACGGACCAAGAAGTTCTCGAAATATTGTAATAACCCTAATTGATTCTGAGAAATAATGGCAAACAGGTTGGTATGTATGTGTAATCTTGTTGATGAAGCAGAGATTAAAAAGCTGCTTGAAAAAGGAGCTGATTCTACTTCCCAAATTCAGTCGTTAACGCGTGCCGGAACTTCGTGTGGACGTTGTTTACCAGTTATTGATGATTTGGTTGAAGATCATAAAAAAACAAAACCCAAGCCACAACAAAGAAAGTTGCGACTCGGGTTTTAAACACAACATCAAAATATTTTTCTAGAAGTATCTAGGCGATACAACTTTTTCTTTCTTAAATCTTAACTCGTAAGAGATCATTACTTCGTGAGTCCCATTGTTGTAATTTTTCAGGTTTGATGTTGAAAAATCAATGGCATATCCCAATCGAAGTTTATCGGCAAAAAGGAACTGCGCAATAAATCCGTAAGAATCGCCCGATCGCCACATGGCTCCTAACCACAGTCTTTCTTTAATCAGGAAGTTTCCTGTTAGGTCGAACTGAACAGGAGTTCCGGTTTCAGAAGTAAACGAGGCTTTTGTAAAAGCAGTAGGTTTAAACTTTAAGTTCTCACCAAGGTCGAATACCGCTCCTGCAATCAGGAAGTAATGTCTCAATTCGCCTTCTACCGAAAACGTTTCCATGTCGTTTTCGAATTTGGTACTTACCAGTTTTGGAATCGAAAATCCAACAAAAGCTCTTTTACTGTATAAGAAAGCACCAACTCCGAAATTAGGTTTGAAGGCATTTTTTATTTCTCCAACAAAGTTAGGATCACCCGGATCAACAGTACCATATTCATTTAAATTATTTGAATAATTGGTAAACCCACCTTTTAGCCCCAATCGCAGATTCGTTTTCTCACTAATCGGCACCAGGTAGGAATAGTCGGCAAACATATAGAATCGTTTTTCCAATCCCACTTTATCGCTGATCAGGTCAAGCCCCAGAGCAACACGCTCATTCTTTAGTGGTGCCTGAAATGTAAATGTATATGTTTCGGGAGCACCGTCCCATCCGGTCCACTGGTGGCGGCCAAGCGCCATAAATCCTACCGATTCCCATGTACCGGCATAAGCCGGATTAATGGTTTGAGTATTGAACATGTATTGTGTATACATTGGGTCTTGCTGGGCATTTGAGGTAAATGCAGCTACTACTATTGCCAGAATCCCTAAACCTTTGATTATATTTAATTTTGCTTTCATCATTTTAATTTTTTCAGATTTAACATTCATTAATTATCAATCAATTAATTATTTAGGAATATTGATCCTGTAATTGGTTCACTTCCATTATTCAGATAGAGAATGTAGAAGTAAGTAGCTGTTGGCAGTTTGTCGTTACCAATCTGCATATCGTGCATCGATGTTCCGTCCCACCAGGCTTCTGTGGTTCCCCATTCATTATAGTTTCCATAATTAGCCTTTTGATATATTCGGTTCCCCCAGCGGTTATAGATCTCTATTTTTGCATCAGGGAATGCTTCACCAAAATTATCGAAAGTCGTTCCGGCTTCATCTCGCATTACAATTTGGAAGTAATCATTATAACTATCCTGATTTGGTGAGAATCCGTCGGGTATATATGGGGAACTAGCCAATGGTTCCGGAGTTTGCTCAGAAGGTTCGATAACATCTCTCCAGTCGCGGATGTTATTGGCAGTATCAGCGGCCATATCCTGTAGCGGAGCAAACGAACCAATTGCATTTAATCCGTGCAACCATTCTTCGCTGGTGTCGTACGAGTCGTAATTGTCGAATAAACCATCACCGTCAGAATCAGTAGCGCCAATATCTGTATCGGCAATTGTATCGTGCGGAGCAGCATCCCAACCTTCTATCCAGTCTTCAAGTCCATCGCCATCCGAGTCTATATCAAGGTAGTCTGGTGTTCCGTCGCCATCCATATCGACAGGTTCGTAAGTGAAACCATCTCTATCGTATCGGTCGTCCCAACCATCGCTGTTTTCATCGGTACCCAGTGGCGGGTAATAATCGTATCCCATATCAGTACCATAAGAGTAAGAACCGTATAGAATACCTTCTTCGATGTTCTGTTGCCACTCGATATTATCAGGAATTCCGTCATTATCAGAATCTATATCCAAACGGTCAACAATACCGTCGCCATCAGAATCCAGAGTTGTTTGATTTAATGCATTTTCCTCTTCGATAATATCTAAAATACCATCATCATCATCATCAATATCATCCCTATTAGGAATACCGTCGCAGTCTGTATCTAAAAGAACGTGGATTGTTACCTCTGCCGTGTCGCAGTTTTCAGTATTAACGGTATGGCAAACTGAATAAGTGAAGGTAAGAACAGCTTCATTTGCTGCTTCGTTCACGTAAAGTAATTCGCCATCGGTAACACTTACGCCATCCGGCAGGTCAGTAAGTATGTTGAAACTTACATTTTCGCGGGTAAACCCTTCATCGTTGGCAAATAAGTCAATGCTACCTGAAACTGTACCGCCCGGGCAGTAAATCAAGGTGAGAATATCATCATTTGCGTTGAATGGTTGAACACCACAATCGTATTCTCCTTGTTCAACAGTTACTGTAGCTGTACAGGTTGAAACATTTCCACACTCGTCAATTGCAGTTAATGTTACTACGTTTTCACCAAGGTTTTCACAGTAGAAGTTTTCCTGACTGATAAACAGGGTGTCGATACCACCGCAGTTGTCAGTTGTTCCACCGTCGATATCGTCAACAGAAATAGATGCCACGCCGTTGGCGTCTAACTGAACTGTTATATCGTTACAGATTACATCAGGAGCGGTAGTATCTTCAATTCTAAATGTAGCTGTTGTTGAAACAGTGTTCCCACATTCGTCCATTGCGGTAAATGTAACTGTTGTTTCGCCTGTGTTACCACAACCTGAAGTTAAACCTTCATAATCGTTGCTCCAGGTGATGTCTCCAACTCCAACGTCGGCAGTTCCTGTAGCACCATTTGAAAGTAGCCAATTCTCGAACTCAGCAGTATTACCCAGTCCGTCGCATTCAACTGTTAAGTCGCTTGCTTCGCTGGTTAACTCAATCGGATCAAGAATTGTCAGATCTAATGTAACAATCGAATCACAACCTGCAGCGTTTTCTATGGTGTAAGTTGCAGTGTTGTTGTTTTCAGTATAAGTGTTACCGTCAATCCAGGTGAACTCGTTACAAACCGTTTGTGTATCTGTACCGTAAGTAGTTTCAAGAATTGTTAGATTTAATGTAGTTGTAAGTGTACATCCATTGTTATTTTCAGTGATAATGGTGTATGTTCCACTTTCGTTGTATGTAGTTCCGTTAAATGTATAACTGTTACATTCCGTTCTTGTAATGGTTTGTTCTCCACTTTCAAGTATGGTTAATACCAGCGTTGCAACAGAATCACAACCGGCAGCATTTGTTGTTTCGAATGTATAAGTACCGCTTTCGTTGTAAGTGGTTCCGTTCCATGTGTATGAATCGCATTCGGCAACTTCAACTCTGCTGGAAGTACTTTCCAATACGGTCAGTGTCACCGTAACAATACTGTCGCAACCGTTTACGGTTTGGAAAGTAATGTCTTTCGAATCGGCAGCAGTAAATTCAGTTCCTTCATAATTGAAAGGAAGATCGGCTTCACAGATTGTGGTATCAACCGGCGTTGTTTCGCTGGCCAGGAAAGTCGGATTTACTGTTAAGTTCACCGTAACAATACTGTCGCAACCGTTTACGGTTTGGAAAGTAATGTCTTTCGAATCGGCAGCAGTAAATTGAGTTCCTTCATAATTGAAAGGAAGATCGGCTTCACAGATTGTGGTATCAACCGGCGTTGTTTCGCTGGCCAGGTAAGTCGGATTTACTGTTAAGTTCACCGTAACAATACTGTCGCAACCATTAACGGTTTGGAAAGTAATGTCTTTCGAATCGGCAGCAGTAAATTCAGTTCCTTCATAATTGAAAGGAAGATCGGCTTCACAGATTGTGGTATCAACCGGCGTTGTTTCGCTGGCCAGGAAAGTCGGATTCACTGTTAAGTTCACCGTAACAATACTGTCGCAACCGTTTACGGTTTGGAAAGTAATGTCTTTCGAATCGGCAGCAGTAAATTCAGTTCCTTCATAATTGAAAGGAAGATCGGCTTCACAGATTGTGGTATCAACCGGCGTTGTTTCGCTGGCCAGGAAAGTCGGATTAACTGTTAAGTTCACCGTAACAATACTGTCGCAACCGTTTACGGTTTGGAAAGTAATGTCTTTCGAATCGGCAGCAGTAAATTCGGTTCCTTCATAATTGAAAGGAAGATCGGCTTCACAGATTGTTGTATCAACCGGCGTTGTTTCGCTGGCCAGGAAAGTCGGATTTACTGTTAAGTTCACCGTAACAATACTGTCGCAACCGTTTACGGTTTGGAAAGTAATGTCTTTCGAATCGGCAGCAGTAAATTCAGTTCCTTCATAATTGAAAGGAAGATCGGCTTCACAGATTGTGGTATCAACCGGCGTTGTTTCGCTGGCCAGGAAAGTCGGATTAACTGTTAAGTTCACCGTAACAATACTGTCGCAACCGTTTACGGTTTGGAAAGTAATGTCTTTCGAATCGGCAGCAGTAAATTCAGTTCCTTCATAATTAAAAGGAAGATCGGCTTCACAGATTGTGGTATCAACCGGCGTTGTTTCGCTGGCCAGGAAAGTCGGATTTACTGTTAAGTTCACCGTAACAATACTGTCGCAACCGTTTACGGTTTGGAAAGTAATGTCTTTCGAATCGGCAGCAGTAAATTCAGTTCCTTCATAATTGAAAGGAAGATCGGCTTCACAGATTGTGGTATCAACCGGCGTTGTTTCGCTGGCCAGGAAAGTCGGATTAACTGTTAAGTTCACCGTAACAATACTGTCGCAACCGTTTACGGTTTGGAAAGTAATGTCTTTCGAATCGGCAGCAGTAAATTCAGTTCCTTCATAATTAAAAGGAAGATCGGCTTCACAGATTGTGGTATCAACCGGCGTTGTTTCGCTGGCCAGGAAAGTCGGATTCACTGTTAAGTTCACCGTAACAATACTGTCGCAACCGTTAACGGTTTGGAAAGTAATGTCTTTCGAATCGGCAGCAGTAAATTCAGTTCCTTCATAATTGAAAGGAAGATCGGCTTCACAGATTGTGGTATCAACCGGCGTTGTTTCGCTGGCCAGGTAAGTCGGATTTACTGTTAAGTTCACCGTAACAATACTGTCGCAACCGTTAACGGTTTGGAAAGTAATGTCTTTCGAATCGGCAGCAGTAAATTCAGTTCCTTCATAATTGAAAGGAAGATCGGCTTCACAGATTGTGGTATCAACCGGCGTTGTTTCGCTGGCCAGGTAAGTCGGATTTACTGTTAAGTTCACCGTAACAATACTGTCGCAACCGTTTACGGTTTGGAAAGTAATGTCTTTCGAATCGGCAGCAGTAAATTCAGTTCCTTCATAATTGAAAGGAAGATCGGCTTCACAGATTGTGGTATCAACCGGCGTTGTTTCGCTGGCCAGGTAAGTCGGATTTACTGTTAAGTTCACCGTAACAATACTGTCGCAACCGTTTACGGTTTGGAAAGTAATGTCTTTCGAATCGGCAGCAGTAAATTCAGTTCCTTCATAATTGAAAGGAAGATCGGCTTCACAGATTGTGGTATCAACCGGCGTTGTTTCGCTGGCCAGGTAAGTCGGATTTACTGTTAAGTTCACCGTAACAATACTGTCGCAACCATTAACGGTTTGGAAAGTAATGTCTTTCGAATCGGCAGCAGTAAATTCAGTTCCTTCATAATTGAAAGGAAGATCGGCTTCACAGATTGTGGTATCAACCGGCGTTGTTTCGCTGGCCAGGAAAGTCGGATTAACTGTTAAGTTCACCGTAACAATACTGTCGCAACCGTTAACGGTTTGGAAAGTAATGTCTTTCGAATCGGCAGCAGTAAATTCAGTTCCTTCATAATTGAAAGGAAGATCGGCTTCACAGATTGTGGTATCAACCGGCGTTGTTTCGCTGGCCAGGTAAGTCGGATTTACTGTTAAGTTCACCGTAACAATACTGTCGCAACCGTTTACGGTTTGGAAAGTAATGTCTTTCGAATCGGCAGCAGTAAATTCAGTTCCTTCATAATTGAAAGGAAGATCGGCTTCACAGATTGTGGTATCAACCGGCGTTGTTTCGCTGGCCAGGAAAGTCGGATTTACTGTTAAGTTCACCGTAACAATACTGTCGCAACCGTTTACGGTTTGGAAAGTAATGTCTTTCGAATCGGCAGCAGTAAATTCAGTTCCTTCATAATTGAAAGGAAGATCGGCTTCACAGATTGTGGTATCAACCGGCGTTGTTTCGCTGGCCAGGTAAGTCGGATTTACTGTTAAGTTCACCGTAACAATACTGTCGCAACCATTAACGGTTTGGAAAGTAATGTCTTTCGAATCGGCAGCAGTAAATTCAGTTCCTTCATAATTGAAAGGAAGATCGGCTTCACAGATTGTGGTATCAACCGGCGTTGTTTCGCTGGCCAGGAAAGTCGGATTTACTGTTAAGTTCACCGTAACAATACTGTCGCAACCGTTTACGGTTTGGAAAGTAATGTCTTTCGAATCGGCAGCAGTAAATTCAGTTCCTTCATAATTGAAAGGAAGATCGGCTTCACAGATTGTGGTATCAACCGGCGTTGTTTCGCTGGCCAGGAAAGTCGGATTTACTGTTAAGTTCACCGTAACAATACTGTCGCAACCATTAACGGTTTGGAAAGTAATGTCTTTCGAATCGGCAGCAGTAAATTCAGTTCCTTCATAATTGAAAGGAAGATCGGCTTCACAGATTGTTGTATCAACTTCTGCATTTTCGTTTACTGTATAGGTTTCGTTAACTTCAACCACCACAGTATCTCTATCCACACAAGAAGAATTATATGTAGCCTCTACAATATAAGCTTTACCATCAGCAAGATTTGCTGAAGCAATCGTTGAATCTCCTGCAAATAAATAATTCTCATTAATGTCATACCACAGATAAGTTCCTGAAGTACCATTAGTAAGTTGTGCACTTAAAGTAAATGGTTCCCCTTCGCAAACTTCATTGTCATCTACTAATGCCGTAACTGTTTCAGTACAGCAGTTTTCAACCTGAATAACGGTTGAAGCAGAATCAGTACAACCATTATTATCTTCATAAACATACCAAATAACATTAAATCCAACTAAACTATTTGTAGGAGTAAATTCTCCATTTTGGTTAACGCCATCACCTTTATAAATTCCACCTGCGGGCTGTCCGTTTAGTGTAATACTTGGAGCATCCGAACAATATGGTCCAAATTCGCCAATTGTTACATCTGTTTGAGGTAAAGCCTCAATTTCTTCATTTAAAAGAGAAAGGAGTTCGCAATTTCCTGCAGTAGAAATGTCCCTAACGTTAATTGTATAATTACCGGGAGCCAAGTCTTCAATCGTGGTATTGGTTCCTGAAAAAGAAGTCCAGATTCCACCGTTTAATGAATACTCTAAATTGGGACTTGATGAATAAGGAGTAGCATTAATTGTAATTGTTCCATTGTCTTCTCCACATTTTGCATCAGTCGAACTTGAGGATGCATCAATACCTTCAACGGTAACTTTAAAACTGCAAGTTTCAACGATGGGATCTCCACTCGATGGAGTATAAGTAGCAGTATATGTTAACGTTGAATCATTAATTATTGGAAAGTATCCAGGTCGTGGGCCTTCTACAATAAATTCTATTCCACCTTCACAGCCTGCATTATCAAGTATAATTGCATCAAAATAAATATTGTCAACCACACTTTTCTTTGGTTCACCACTTCCGTTTTCAGAAAATTTAAATTTTAGTTTGTATGCTCCATCAACAAAAGTATTTGGTATTGAAATCGAATAATTCTTTGTGGTATTATCTCCAGTAATAGGGGTTGAGTTCACAACATGTTCCTGATTGGTTTCATCTACTAAAATCAAGGTCCAATCAAAATTTTCTCCCGTTGGCGCATAAATATCCATGAAAACGTCAAGTCCTGGTTCCAGATATACTGTTGGACTTAATATGTAAGGATCTCCTGTTCCATTTGACTGCCAAAGATTTACAACTCCTGAGTTGTTCCCAACACGTTGCACTGAGTTAAATTCCCAGCATGCCCATTTAACCTCAGGAAGACCAAATTCCATCACAAAACTGTAATTGCCCGATTCGCCTCCTAAACAGTTTAATCCAAAATTAGGAGTTTGCCACTCAATATATTTTACAAGATTATTGTCAACAATTTCGTCTGCACATTCAACAATGTCTGTTGGACACCCTGTTTTTGAAATAACACTGTTGGTTACAATTACCTGAATAGAATCCTTCGTTGTACAGGTTCCATTGCTGGCAGTAACAACAAAAAATCCACTAAAATTATCGGATGTAGTAGTTGCAAATGTTGGTGTAGAATCAGTAGAAGTATAACCGTTAGGCCCAGTCCATGACCATGAGGTGGCTTCCCCGCCAACTTCATAAAGATTGATGTCACTACCTGCACAAACATGCACATCACCTTCTATCGATACTGCAGGACCTTCTTCGAGTGTAACAACAACATCATCACTTATGGTGCAATTTCCATTATTGTATTCAATGCCTACCGAATATGTTCCTGCAACCCCTGCGGGAACGATTGGGTTCTGTTGGTCTGATGTGAAACCATCAGGTCCTGTCCACGAATATGTTCCATCAGTAATATTTGTAGTGGTTGCAGTTAACTGTAATGGAGAACCAACGCAAGTCGATGTATAAGTGGCATTAACTGTTCCAATGCAACCAATTGTATATCCAAACCAAGCATCTTTGTTTGGTTCTGATGACGTAAGTGTAATGTTTTGAGATGTATTATAATTACTATGAACAACATAAGTTGTACCATTTGAAGAGTTTAAGGGCGTTTGTGGAGCTACTGAATAACTTTGATTCACGTCTAATGCGGTTCCACTACCATCGTTAAACAGACTACTTGAACTTCCGCTTTGGGGAATTTGATAGGCAAATTTTGGGTCGGTAACCACTGTTCCGTTGCTGCTGATTGGTTGCCCCGACGAATTAACAAGATAATAATGTATTTCAATCGATCCTTTACCACCACTTACCCAAGGTACGGAGAAGTCGCCTTCTGTTTCCTGATGAGCATTGGGGTCTTCATTAACATCAGTATAGTCCAGGTATGTTTTATCATTGGCTGGATATAAGATAGTAGGATCGGTATTTGGCGCCATGTTTACATAGTAATACATGCTGTCGCCTTGTTCCGAAACAGTACCAATGTTCCAGGCTAGCTGCCATTTAATAATGCTACTGTTGCCACTTGCAGGATTATCCGGATCATTTAAAACATATCCATTTTGTGTTGCGGTTACTGATCCTTTGGTAACAACAACATCACCAGTTGTGGTAGGAAGTTGTGTATAGGTAGGAGCACCGCCTGCTTCCAAAACAATATAGGTACTCATGGGGTCGGTAAGAATTGAGTTGCTTGCTGCAAACGAAATGTTGGAGCGTATCTCTGAGTAAATGTTACTTATGTTACCACTGTTGGCCGGAAAATAGCCTTTGTTTTGTGACCCCATCAATACATCCTCTGCATCGCCATTAGAAGGAACATCAAAACCGATGGTATAAACATCTGCATTTGCCATAACTAAGGCAGCTTCATATTTAGTTGGTATGCCATGGTTTCCGGCACTGAATGTTCTTGTTCTCCAACCACCATTGTAGCATTGTTCCTGTACTGAAAAAAGTGTAAAATCGAAGTCTCCTCCTGACCCAACTACATTGTTATAATTACTTGAATTAACAAACAAGTAATTATCTTCAATTTCGTCAGGTGTATAATCCCATTCTGGCGGCCAACACTGTGTTAACACAGGCGTAACAGAAGAAGTAACATTTGATTGATAACTATATGTAGGAACTCCATCAGAAAGTAAAATAACAACTTGTTTATCGGCAGTACTTGAAGCAACCAATTGTTTTGCAGCGTAAAAACCACCTTGTAAGTTTGTTCCACCATCTGAATCAATGTCATCAATAGCTCCTTGCAGATATCCAATATTGCTGGTAAAACCTTGGTCAACTTCTGGTGTTCCCGAACCTGCCGAGCCTCCATTAATTGTTACAACCGCAATTCTTATTCCCGTGGTTCCCGTTAATAATTCATCAACAAAATCGCTTGCGGCATTTTTTGCCGCGTTCATTTTGGTGGTTCCCATGCTACCCGAATCGTCAATTACTAAAACAACATCAGTAGTAGTAGGTATATTTTTCCCTTCAACTTTAACCGTAATCTTCCAACGACCTTCCGTTCCCGTTGGTGTGGCATATTTTTCAATATGAACCGAACCAGGATCAGGCCATTCCAGTTCTGTATGCACTGTCGATTTTAATAAAATCGGACTGGTTTTTATCATTGCCGATTTCATTAGCGTGTTATCCGCTGGTAAAGTAAATGGTTCTACTTCTCCAATATAAACCGGACCTCCTAACTGATCATAGTCAAAAAACTGATCTACTATTTGAGTGGTTGTATCCACCTGAGCATAATTGACTGTAGGAATAAATAATACAAAACCTATTACGAGTAATAAGGTTTGCGAAATTTTAAGCTTGGGTAAAAATGTTTTCATATTGTATGTATTAAGCATTTACAAGTATGTCTCTAATTATTAGAGCACCTAAAAGCATGGAGTTTAAATACAATTGAATTGCATCTATTGTCCGTTTGGTTAAAAAATCTAGATTGAAATTTTCGGAAAGAAACTAAATAACCCCTTATTTTTTACCTTCTTTAAATTTCAAAATATTTACATTTCGTCACACAAATTATGACTAAAAAATATATTATCCAAATAATATTTTTTGATTGAATCCATCCATAACTCTGTATTGTTTTGTTTAGTACGTTTGATAGAATTATATCAATAGTTGTGCCGCGTGACCTAATGTTCAGTAGTTCAGGCATATAGTCGATTGGGGAAAGGATTGGTTTGGTCTCAAAATGGGACAAAAGTGTGCAGTTGATCTAAAATCGATAATCGGATTGATTAGATCTGTTATGAATGGTATGCAATCAAGAAAATTGCTAATGGTTGTATAAGGAGTTGGAGATTGCGATTTTTATTTTTTGGTAGTGGTTAATATCTTATTCTCAGATATTCGGGATTATTGCAGCTCTTTTTTCTAAAAATTTCATTTTATATGGTACGTTTTACGCTTGAACCCTCAGGTTAATTGCGAGAAGTTAAATGAACCGTTCTTCCTGTTTTGGGACTTCTCTTCTTCCCAATTGTATTTCGTATTTTCTAAGTTCATTCGAAATTTAAAAACTATGTATCTTTCGTGCATATTGTTTTATTGATGATTTGGTTGAAGATCATAAAAAAACAAAACCCAAGCCACAACAAAGAAAGTTGCGACTCGGGTTTTAAACACAACATCAAAATATTTTTCTAGAAGTATCTAGGCGATACAACTTTTTCTTTCTTAAATCTTAACTCGTAAGAGATCATTACTTCGTGAGTCCCATTGTTGTAATTTTTCAGGTTTGATGTTGAAAAATCAATGGCATAGCCCAATCGAAGTTTATCGGCAAAAAGGAACTGCGCAATAAATCCGTAAGAATCGCCCGATCGCCACATGGCTCCTAACCACAGTCTTTCTTTAATCAGGAAGTTTCCTGTTAGGTCGAACTGAACAGGAGTTCCGGTTTCAGAAGTAAACGAGGCTTTTGTAAAAGCAGTAGGTTTAAACTTTAAGTTCTCACCAAGGTCGAATACCGCTCCTGCAATCAGGAAGTAATGTCTCAATTCGCCTTCTACCGAAAACGTTTCCATGTCGTTTTCGAATTTGGTACTTACCAGTTTTGGAATCGAAAATCCAACAAAAGCTCTTTTACTGTATAAGAAAGCACCAACTCCGAAATTAGGTTTGAAGGCATTTTTTATTTCTCCAACAAAGTTAGGATCACCCGGATCAACAGTACCATATTCATTTAAATTATTTGAATAATTGGTAAACCCACCTTTTAGCCCCAATCGCAGATTCGTTTTCTCACTAATCGGCACCAGGTAGGAATAGTCGGCAAACATATAGAATCGTTTTTCCAATCCCACTTTATCGCTGATCAGGTCAAGCCCCAGAGCAACACGCTCATTCTTTAGTGGTGCCTGAAATGTAAATGTATATGTTTCGGGAGCACCGTCCCATCCGGTCCACTGGTGGCGGCCAAGCGCCATAAATCCTACCGATTCCCATGTACCGGCATAAGCCGGGTTAATGGTTTGAGTATTGAACATGTATTGTGTATACATTGGGTCTTGCTGGGCATTTGAGGTAAATGCAGCTACTACTATTGCCAGAATCCCTAAACCTTTGATTATATTTAATTTTGCTTTCATCATTTTAATTTTTTCAGATTTAACATTCATTAATTATCAATCAATTAATTATTTAGGAATATTGATCCTGTAATTGGTTCACTTCCATTATTCAGGTAGAGAATGTAGAAGTAAGTAGCTGTTGGCAGTTTGTCGTTGCCAATCTGCATATCGTGCATCGATGTTCCGTCCCACCACGCTTCTGTGGTTCCCCATTCATTATAGTTTCCATAATTAGCCTTTTGATATATTCGATTCCCCCAGCGGTTATAGATTTCTATTTTTGCATCAGGGAATGCTTCACCAAAATTATCGAAAGTAGTTCCGGCTTCATCTCGCATTACAATTTGGAAGTAATCATTATAACTATCCTGATTTGGTGAGAATCCGTCAGGGATATATGGGAAACTAGCCAATGGTTCCGGAGTTTGCTCAGAAGGTTCGATAACATCTCTCCAGTCGCGGATGTTATTGGCAGTATCAGCGGCCATATCCTGTAGCGGAGCAAACGAACCAATTGCATTTAATCCGTGCAACCATTCTTCGCTGGTGTCGTACGAGTCGTAATTGTCGAATAAACCATCACCGTCAGAATCAGTAGCGCCAATATCTGTATCGGCAATTGTATCGTGCGGAGCAGCATCCCAACCTTCTATCCAGTCTTCAAGTCCATCGCCATCCGAGTCTATATCAAGGTAGTCTGGTGTTCCGTCGCCATCCATATCGACAGGTTCGTAAGTGAAACCATCTCTATCGTATCGGTCGTCCCAACCATCGCTGTTTTCATCGGTACCCAGTGGCGGGTAATAATCGTATCCCATATCAGTACCATAAGAGTAAGAACCGTATAGAATACCTTCTTCGATGTTCTGTTGCCACTCGATATTATCAGGAATTCCGTCATTATCAGAATCTATATCCAAACGGTCAACAATACCGTCGCCATCAGAATCCAGAGTTGTTTGATTTAATGCATTTTCTTCTTCGATAATATCTAAAATACCATCATCGTCATCGTCGATGTCATCCCTATTAGGAATACCGTCGCAGTCTGTATCTAAAAGAACGTGGATTGTTACCTCTGCCGTGTCGCAGTTTTCAGTATTAACGGTATGGCAAACTGAATAAGTGAAAGTAAGAACAGCTTCATTTGCTGCTTCGTTCACGTAAAGTAATTCGCCATCGGTAACACTTACGCCATCCGGCAGGTCAGTAAGTATGTTGAAACTTACATTTTCGCGGGTAAACCCTTCATCGTTGGCAAATAAGTCAATGCTACCTGAAACTGTACCGCCCGGGCAGTAAATCAAGGTGAGTATATCATCATTTGCGTTGAATGGTTGAACACCACAATCGTATTCTCCTTGTTCAACAGTTACTGTAGCTGTACAGGTTGAAACATTTCCACACTCGTCAATTGCAGTTAATGTTACTACGTTTTCACCAAGGTTTTCACAGTAGAAGTTTTCCTGACTGATAAATATAGTGTCGATACCACCGCAGTTGTCAGTTGTTCCACCGTCGATATCGTCAACAGAAATAGATGCCACGCCGTTGGCGTCTAACTGAACGGTTATATCGTTACAGATTACATCAGGAGCGGTAGTATCTTCAATTCTAAATGTAGCTGTTGTTGAAACAGTGTTCCCACATTCGTCCATTGCGGTAAATGTAACTGTTGTTTCGCCTGTGTTACCACAACCTGAAGTTAAACCTTCATAATCGTTGCTCCAGGTGATGTCTCCAACTCCAACGTCGGCAGTTCCTGTAGCACCATTTGAAAGTAGCCAATTCTCGAACTCAGCAGTATTACCCAGTCCGTCGCATTCAACTGTTAAGTCGCTTGCTTCGCTGGTTAACTCAATCGGATCAAGAATTGTCAGATTTAATGTAACAATCGAATCACAACCTGCAGCGTTTTCTATGGTGTAAGTTGCAGTGTTGTTGTTTTCAGTATAAGTGTTACCGTCAATCCAGGTGAACTCTTTACAAACCGTTTGTGTATCTGTACCGTAAGTAGTTTCAAGAATTGTTAGATTTAATGTAGTTGTAAGTGTACATCCATTGTTATTTTCAGTGATAATGGTGTATGTTCCACTTTCGTTGTATGTAGTTCCGTTAAATGTATAACTGTTACATTCCGTTCTTGTAATGGTTTGTTCTCCACTTTCAAGTATGGTTAATACCAGCGTTGCAACAGAATCACAACCGGCAGCATTTGTTGTTTCGAATGTATAAGTACCGCTTTCGTTGTAAGTGGTTCCGTTCCATGTGTATGAATCGCATTCGGCAACTTCAACTCTGCTGGAAGTACTTTCCAATACGGTCAGGTTAATTGTCAGTGTGCTGTCGCAACCTGCTGCATTAGTTAAGTTCTGAATATAAGTATCATTAGATGTAAATGTCTCACCGTTGATTACCAGTTCGTCACAAACAGTAGTATCGATAGTTGCTTCAGTGCTTTTTAAAATACTTACGTTGAAAGTATCTTCTGTCCAGCATAAGTTGTCAGTACCAGTAGCAGCGAAAACAAAGATTGTAGAATCTTCAGTAATTGTACCAGAAACCGGTTCAACACCCATTGATTGTGCATAATATGCAAAACCATCAGGAAGCTCAGGTAATTCATACGAATCACATTCTTCCACATCTGCTAAAGGCTTGATAGATGGAGTCGTATTTATTACTACGTTGAAAGTATCTTCTGCCCAGCATAAGTTGTCAGTACCGGTAGCAGCGAATACGTAGATTGTAGAATCTTCAGTAATCGGACCTGAAACCGGCTCAACACCCATTGATTGTGCATAATATGCAAATCCTTCAGGAAGCTCAGGCAATTCATACGAATCACATTCTTCCACATCTGCGATAAGCTCTTCAAGAATTGGTAATTCGTTAACTTTTACAGTTACAGTATCTGTATTTGTACATCCATTTCTACTATCAGTAATTTCTACAGTATAATCACCAGATTCTGTTACAACTAGAGTGTCACCTATTTGTCCTGCTAAAAGACTATTGTCTTTGAACCAAGCATATATCGCCGATTCCTGGGTTATAGAAGAACTTGCATCTAAGATTGTTTGTTCATTTGAGCAGATTTCAAGACTGCCTATAATAACAGCAGTCGGTG
Source organism: Draconibacterium halophilum (assembly GCF_010448835.1). Taxonomy (NCBI): domain Bacteria; kingdom Pseudomonadati; phylum Bacteroidota; class Bacteroidia; order Marinilabiliales; family Prolixibacteraceae; genus Draconibacterium; species Draconibacterium halophilum. Next base: position 3,652,154 of record NZ_CP048409.1, on the reverse strand, counting down.
TATTAACATCCTGACCGATTGTTACCGTATCATAAGCCATACATCCGCTGGTCAAATCAGTAACAATCACGCTGTATTCACCAATTGTTGTTACATCGATATCAGGATCAGTACTACCTGTACTCCACAAGTATGAAGCATCGTTGGTAGCTGCATCCAGGTTAATGGAAGAGGTATCGCAAGTAAATTCAATATGTGACTGGGTAATAACAGCAGTCGGTGTATTAACATCCTGTCCGATTGTTACCGTATCGTAAGCCATACATCCGCTGGTCAAATCAGTAACAATCACGCTGTATTCACCAATTGTTGTTACATCGATATCAGGATCAGTACTACCTGTACTCCACAAGTATGAAGCATCGTTGGTAGCTGCATCCAGGTTAATGGAAGAGGTATCGCAAGTCAGTTCAATATGTGACTGAGTAATAACAGCAGTCGGTGTATTTATATCCTGACCGATTGTTACCGTATCATAAGCCATACATCCGCTGGTCAAATCAGTAACAATCACGCTGTATTCACCAATTGTTGTTACATCGATATCAGGATCAGTACTACCTGTACTCCACAAGTATGAAGCATCGTTGGTAGCTGCATCCAGGTTAATCGAAGAGGTATCGCAAGTAAATTCAATATGTGACTGAGTAATAACAGCAGTCGGTGTATTTATATCCTGACCGATTGTTACCGTATCGTAAGCCATACATCCGCTGGTCAAATCAGTAACAATCACGCTGTATTCACCAATTGTTGTTACATCGATATCAGGATCAGTACTACCTGTACTCCACAAGTATGAAGCATCGTTGGTAGCTGCATCCAGGTTAATGGAAGAGGTATCGCAAGTAAATTCAATATGTGACTGAGTAATAACAGCAGTCGGTGTATTTATATCCTGACCGATTGTTACCGTATCATAAGCCATACATCCGCTGGTCAAATCAGTAACAATCACGCTGTATTCACCAATTGTTGTTACATCGATATCAGGATCAGTACTACCTGTACTCCACAAGTATGAAGCATCGTTGGTAGCTGCATCCAGGTTAATCGAAGTGGTATCGCAAGTCAGTTCAATATGTGACTGAGTAATAACAGCAGTCGGTGTATTTATATCCTGACCGATTGTTACCGTATCATAAGCCATACATCCGCTGGTCAAATCAGTAACAATCACGCTGTATTCACCAATTGTTGTTACATCGATATCAGGATCAGTACTACCTGTACTCCACAAGTATGAAGCATCGTTGGTAGCTGCATCCAGGTTAATCGAAGTGGTATCGCAAGTAAATTCAATATGTGACTGAGTAATAACAGCAGTCGGTGTATTTATATCCTGACCGATTGTTACCGTATCATAAGCCATACATCCGCTGGTCAAATCAGTAACAATCACGCTGTATTCACCAATTGTTGTTACATCGATATCAGGATCAGTACTACCTGTACTCCACAAGTATGAAGCATCGTTGGTAGCTGCATCCAGGTTAATGGAAGAGGTATCGCAAGTAAATTCAATATGTGACTGAGTAATAACAGCAGTCGGTGTATTTATATCCTGACCGATTGTTACCGTATCGTAAGCCATACATCCGCTGGTCAAATCAGTAACAATCACGCTGTATTCACCAATTGTTGTTACCTCGATATCAGGATCAGTACTACCTGTACTCCACAAGTATGAAGCATCGTTGGTAGCTGCATCCAGGTTAATCGAAGTGGTATCGCAAGTAAATTCAATATGTGACTGAGTAATAACAGCAGTCGGTGTATTTATATCCTGACCGATTGTTACCGTATCGTAAGCCATACATCCGCTGGTCAAATCAGTAACAATCACGCTGTATTCACCAATTGTTGTTACCTCGATATCAGGATCAGTACTACCTGTACTCCACAAGTATGAAGCATCGTTGGTAGCTGCATCCAGGTTAATCGAAGTGGTATCGCAAGTAAATTCAATATGTGACTGAGTAATAACAGCAGTCGGTGTATTTATATCCTGACCGATTGTTACCGTATCATAAGCCATACATCCGCTGGTCAAATCAGTAACAATCACGCTGTATTCACCAATTGTTGTTACCTCGATATCAGGATCAGTACTACCTGTACTCCACAAGTATGAAGCATCGTTGGTAGCTGCATCCAGGTTAATCGAAGTGGTATCGCAAGTAAATTCAATATGTGACTGAGTAATAACAGCAGTCGGTGTATTTATATCCTGACCGATTGTTACCGTATCGTAAGCCATACATCCGCTGGTCAAATCAGTAACAATCACGCTGTATTCACCAATTGTTGTTACCTCGATATCAGGATCAGTACTACCTGTACTCCACAAGTATGAAGCATCGTTGGTAGCTGCATCCAGGTTAATCGAAGTGGTATCGCAAGTAAATTCAATATGTGACTGAGTAATAACAGCAGTCGGTGTATTTATATCCTGACCGATTGTTACCGTATCATAAGCCATACATCCGCTGGTCAAATCAGTAACAATCACGCTGTATTCACCAATTGTTGTTACCTCGATATCAGGATCAGTACTACCTGTACTCCACAAGTATGAAGCATCGTTGGTAGCTGCATCCAGGTTAATGGAAGAGGTATCGCAAGTCAGTTCAATATGTGACTGGGTAATAACAGCAGTCGGTGTATTAACATCCTGTCCGATTGTTACCGTATCGTAAGCCATACATCCGCTGGTCAAATCAGTAACAATCACGCTGTATTCACCAATTGTTGTTACATCGATATCAGGATCAGTACTACCTGTACTCCACAAGTATGAAGCATCGTTGGTAGCTGCATCCAGGTTAATGGAAGAGGTATCGCAAGTCAGTTCAATATGTGACTGAGTAATAACAGCAGTCGGTGTATTTATATCCTGACCGATTGTTACCGTATCATAAGCCATACATCCGCTGGTCAAATCAGTAACAATCACGCTGTATTCACCAATTGTTGTTACATCGATATCAGGATCAGTACTACCTGTACTCCACAAGTATGAAGCATCGTTGGTAGCTGCATCCAGGTTAATCGAAGTGGTATCGCAAGTCAGTTCAATATGTGACTGAGTAATAACAGCAGTCGGTGTATTTATATCCTGACCGATTGTTACCGTATCATAAGCCATACATCCGCTGGTCAAATCAGTAACAATCACGCTGTATTCACCAATTGTTGTTACATCGATATCAGGATCAGTACTACCTGTACTCCACAAGTATGAAGCATCGTTGGTAGCTGCATCCAGGTTAATGGAAGAGGTATCGCAAGTAAATTCAATATGTGACTGGGTAATAACAGCAGTCGGTGTATTTATATCCTGACCGATTGTTACCGTATCATAAGCCATACATCCGCTGGTCAAATCAGTAACAATCACGCTGTATTCACCAATTGTTGTTACATCGATATCAGGATCAGTACTACCTGTACTCCACAAGTATGAAGCATCGTTGGTAGCTGCATCCAGGTTAATCGAAGAGGTATCGCAAGTAAATTCAATATGTGACTGGGTAATAACAGCAGTCGGTGTATTAACATCCTGTCCGATTGTTACCGTATCATAAGCCATACATCCGCTGGTCAAATCAGTAACAATCACGCTGTATTCACCAATTGTTGTTACCTCGATATCAGGATCAGTACTACCTGTACTCCACAAGTATGAAGCATCGTTGGTAGCTGCATCCAGGTTAATCGAAGTGGTATCGCAAGTAAATTCAATATGTGACTGGGTAATAACAGCAGTCGGTGTATTAACATCCTGTCCGATTGTTACCGTATCATAAGCCATACATCCGCTGGTCAAATCAGTAACAATCACGCTGTATTCACCAATTGTTGTTACATCGATATCAGGATCAGTACTACCTGTACTCCACAAGTATGAAGCATCGTTGGTAGCTGCATCCAGGTTAATGGAAGAGGTATCGCAAGTCAGTTCAATATGTGACTGAGTAATAACAGCAGTCGGCAACGCATATACAATTACATTAACTGTATCCACTGCCACACAGCCATCACCATAATAAACAGTAACGATATAATCACCGGAAGCAGCTATTGATAATGCATCAAAAGTAGTGTCTTTTGCTAAAGAAGAAAATCCGTTTGGACCATTCCATGTAATAGAATTGTAGTTTGTTCCATCGGAAAAAGTAGCATTTAACGAAATGGTTTCATCTTCGCATACTGAAGAATCTAATGCTGAAGCTGAAACAGTTTCGGTACAACATTCTTCAAGCGTGATTTTTGCTGTGGAGGATTCTAGTTCGATGTCATCACATAAAGATCCTTTTATTATTGCTCGATAATAAGTTGTTTCTATCAGATTAGAGGGAGTTGTATATGAAGATGAAGTGTTTGATATTGGACTCCATAAAAGGCTGTCTGTACTTGACTCCCAACGAACTATTTCATCCCATTCTCCAGACAAAGATAGGGTATGTGATGTATTTTCCCCAATACAGAACTCTTCGTCGGATGTAACGGCACCGTTTAGATTAATTGTGAATCCAACTATTTCAAAGTAGCAGGGATTGGACTTAGTACTTCCGCCGGAGAAGGAAACATAAGTTGCTAAATCAATGGCTCCGTCATTCTCCAAATCACAAACGTTATAAAATGTACTCTCTCCAAGTGAAATCATTATTTCAATGAATTTTCCGTCACTAGGATCATAATCACCAACCATTGCAGTAATTCCATTTCCATCTTGTTGCCATGTTTGTGTAACGGAATCCAGCTGGAATACTTCAAGAGTTGATCCGTCATTCGCCTGCAGTTGTAATACCATATCTGCTCCGTTGGTAAATACTGTATCTCCTTTAAAAACTTCGTATTCAAGTCCAAAGTCAGGATCAATATTAAAGTAGTAGCGGAATATGGCGTTGCCTGCATTTCCGTTTTGAAATCCGATTAATACTATTGTATCTTTCACAACAGCGAATACTTCTCCAACTTCACATGTACCAGATGCTGTTGGATTAATTATGAGTGATTGTCCATCTTCATATTCTGCTACATCATAATTCCCGTCAAGGGGATATTGAGAATAACCTTTTGTTACTCCTAAAAACAAAAACACCAACCCCAGTAGTAGAGTTCGTGTTAAAATCGGATTGGGTATAAACTTTCTCATATCGGTAGATTTTGATTATTAACTATATCATTTCACCGCATAAGAAGATTCATCAATCAATAAGCATAAGCTTATTATATTGTGTGTTGTGTTTTAAAAAGATTTGATGTGAAATTCTTGGAAAGATTCGATAACCCCTTATTTCCTACCTTCTTTAAATTTCAGTATCAATAAATTACTTATGCAAATTATGACTTAATGTTATAAAATGCAAATTTAAATTTGTGATTTGTGTTGTCCATATCTCTTTTTAATAATGTTTAGTACGCTTGTACTCTACAGTAAGCAAATGATATGCCTATGTTTTTAACATGCAGAAAAACAGTGCATTAAGTGTTATTGATTTGTGCTTAGAATGTCCCGGGTGGGACAAAACTCTCTTAGAGACAAAATACACACCTGTAAGTATTTTTATATTAAATTTATTTCCCGGGCTTGAAATGGGCAATAAATTAATAGATAAATAGACTTTGCCACAGAAATATGCAATACGAAAGCAATATGCACTTAATAGTAAAGCATAGAAAATTGTATATCTAAATAAGTTCTTAGGTACTGGAATGTATATTATGCTATCATCAAACAGAAGTTTTCACTTAGTTGAGAAATCATTATATATTTACTGTCATTGCTGTCCACTTAAAATAGATTGAGGGACAGCTGTTTATAATTTAGTTCTTTGACATTTTTGTAATCTATATTTGTAAGAAGCTCATTTATAGGCGTTTTATCCAGTAGGGATATTCCTAAAATCTGTAATATTTCGTAGGTTGAGCGTTCAATTTTTAACTCTTTACCTACAATGGCAACTAAACAGTAAGCTATAATCGCTGAATGAATTTGTATCCTGACTGCGTTTTCTGACGTACCCCAGAATGCTTTAATCTTCAGGTGTTGTTTTATCCATTTAAAGAATAATTCAACCTGCCATCTGTTTTTGTATAGGAGCACAATCTCTTCGGCTGTCAATTCCATGTTGTTTGTCAAGTAAACGAAGTAGCGGTTACTTTCAGCATCAAAGAATTTGATTCTCCGTAATTTATCAGGATAATCTTTTGAGACATAGAAACCAGACAATTTTCCAATCTGATCGCAAATCAGACCTGATTGTCTATCGACTTTATTCGAATACATCCTGTTAAACTTCAGGTTTGCTTTTGCCCTTACTACAAAAAATGCAGAAAGTGTTGTTATCCGATAAAGGCGTTCAAAGTCAACATACCCACGGTCGAAAATGTAATATGCTCCTGTTTCGTATGGAATAACATCCATTACATTGACATCGTGAACCGAAGCTGCCGTAATGTGTATAAATGCTGGTATTTGCGTGGTAATATCGTAAAGCGTGTGGAGCTTTATACCTCCTTTTGTTTTACGAAAACTCGCCCACCAGAAAACGCTTAAACACAAATCGATGGTTGAAGAATCGAAAGCATAAATTTTTCCTTTTATTTCAAAATCATCGTTAGCAAGCTTTTTTCTGGCCAAGTCAATCATGTAATAAGCAAAATCTTCAAAGATTCTGTAATTGCGCTTTTCGTTAGCTTTGGCCAGGTTGCTTCTTGTTACTGATTTCCCAAAACCAAGATGATAAGCTTTGCTTCGGTGAGCATGAATAATAACTATCAAATCGCGCAAACTATCACGATTGGTCAGTTGACCGAAAATCATACAAAGCAACTGGTTCCAGCAGGTAAAGTGCCTTACATACTTGTTGCCGGAATAGTTGGTAACAAATTTATCGAATACCCTTTGTGGTAAAAAACCTATTAGTTGAGCGAAAACGTATTTTCCGGTGTTCATGTGATAATTAAAATCCACGAACTTAACTGATTCAAATCGTCACGCTCAAAAAAGCCGCGTAAAGTATAGATTTACAATTGTTTCAAAGAACGTTGTTTAATTTTTAGTGGACACTAATGATTTACGAAGTTTATAAAAAAATTAAAATCTAAAATCGATGATCAACAGATTATTTTGGCTGGTTTTGCTGTTAATTGCTGTTTCGTGCAGTAATGTTGCTCCTCCGGAGCCGGTGCTGCCCGTTCCTTCCGAACGGCAGTTGGCCTGGAACGACATGGAATATTATGCGTTTATTCATTTTAATATGAATACCTTTTCTAATATGGAGTGGGGATTTGGCGACGAAAGTCCGGAATTGTTTAATCCTTCCGAACTTGATTGTCGACAATGGGCACGAATTTGTAAAGAGGCTGGAATGAAAGGCATTATTCTTACTGCCAAGCATCATGATGGGTTTTGTTTGTGGCCGACAGCAACAACGGAACACTCGGTAATAAATTCGCCATGGAAGAATGGAGAAGGAGATGTGGTGCGTGAACTAGCTGATGCCTGCGAAGAATACGATCTGAAGTTGGGACTTTATCTGTCGCCGTGGGATCGTAATAATCCGGAATATGGTAATGATGAGTACATTGACATTTTCAGAGCACAGTTGCGTGAATTGATGTCAAATTATGGTGACGTTTTCGAGGTTTGGTTTGATGGAGCCAACGGTGGAACCGGGTATTATGGTGGTGCAAACGAAGAGCGCCGAGTAGATAAACTTACTTATTACGATTGGGATAACACGTATAAAATTATTCGAGAATTGCAGCCTGGTGCTGTAATCTTTTCCGATGCAGGCCCCGATGTGAGATGGGTAGGAAATGAACATGGCTATGCTTATCCAACAACCTGGTCGAATTTAATGAGAGATGAAATTTACGGTGGCATGCCCGAATATTCAAAAAAATACAGTAAGGGGCAGGAGAATGGAACTCACTGGGTGCCTGCCGAGGCTGATGTTTCCATTCGTCCGGGTTGGTATTATCATCCATACGAAGATCACAAAGTGAAAACCTTACCTCAGCTGCTCGACATATATTATAATAGTATAGGTAGAAATGGATCGTTGCTTATCAACTTTCCGGTTGATACGCGGGGATTGATTCATGAAAAAGACGAAGAGCAGATACTTAAACTGGCCGAAGCAGTGAAGGCTGACTTGGCACACGATCTTGCAGCCGTTAGAACGGCAGAAGCATCAAATGTACGAGGTAATTCAAAAAAGTTCAATGCACTAAATGTAATTGATGACGATCCGGATACCTACTGGGCAACCGACGATGGTGTTGTTCAAGCTTCATTGACTATTGATTTAGGAGAAGAAACAACATTTAATCGTTTTCTGGTTAAGGAAGATATTCGTTTAGGGCAGCGGGTAAAGAAATTTTCAGTGGAGGCATATATTAATAATAAGTGGAAGCAGATCGATTCTCAAACTACTATTGGTAGAAAACGGATTCTTCGGCTGCCTGAAACCACAGCCTCAAAAGTGAGATTTTCAGTGGAGGATTCAAAAGCTTGTCCGGTAATTACAAAAATCGGTATTTATCATGCACCAAAAGTTATTGTTGAGCCCAAAATTTCAAGATCGAAAGATGGTGTTGTTAGTATAGAGGCGTTTGATAGTGGACTCGATATATATTATACGATAGATGGTTCGAGCCCGGATGTAAAATATAATGAACCTTTTGAGTTGTCTCAAAAGGCAACCGTTAAAGCTATTGTTGTTGATCCGAATGAGAACAAAACAAGTACAGTTTCTGTCGTTGATTTTGACGTGCCAAAAACAAAATGGAAATTAGTTGGAAAATATGAAAATGCTGAAAGGGCGAATTTGATTTTCGATGGCAATGAAAAGACAGCATTTACAGTTGATGAAAAAGCACCGGTTGATTTTGTTGTCGATCTTGGAGAAAGCTTGACAATTAAAGGTTTTAAATACTTGCCCGATCAGCAACGATTTGATCCCGGTATTATCTTTAATTACAAGTTGTATTTAAGTTCCGACGGCAAAAACTGGAAACAACCGGTTTCAGAAGGTGAGTTTTCGAATATTCGAAACAGTCCGGTTTGGCAAACAAAAAGTTTTGATCCGGTTGCTGCTCGCTATATAAAATTTACAGCTGTTTCGCCGGCCGAAGAAAATGGCAAATTAGGAATTGCAGAATTCGATGTCACTACACAATAATATATATAAACTAAACCTATTAATATGAAACGGACAATTTTGATGATCATGATAATGCTTATTGGATTTCAACCGGCATTCTCGCAAAAGAAAATTTGGGACGAAACTCAGGAGGAAAAAGTAGAGCGAATGAAATGGTGGACCGATGCACGCTTCGGTATGTTTATTCACTGGGGATTGTATGCGCAGGCTGCACGTCACGAATGGGTGAAGAAAAGAGAGCGGATTTCTGATGAAGACTACCAAAAATACTTCGAAATTTTCAATCCCGATCTCTTTGATCCTGCCGAATGGGCAAAAAAGGCAAAAGCTGCCGGGATGAAATATGCGGTTATTACAACCAAACATCACGAGGGTTTTAACATGTTTGCGTCAAAATATACCGATTATAATATAATGAATACGCCCTACGGAAAAGACATTATAAAAGAATGGGTGGACGCTTTTCGTGCCGAAGGTTTGGGAATTGGTTTTTATTATTCCTTAATCGACTGGCATCATCCTGAATATACGATCGATCGGGTGCATCCGCAGAGTGCAGCTACACAAGAGGAATATGATGAGCTGAACAAAGATCGCGACATGAGTATTTATCGTGAATATTTGAAAAACCAGGTGCGTGAGATACTAACCAATTACGGTAAGATCGATATTCTTTGGCTGGATTATTCGTTCCCCGGAGAATTTGGCAAAGGAAGAGAGGACTGGGGATCGGTTGAATTAATGAAATTAGTTCGTGAATTGCAACCGGGTATTATTGTAAATGATCGTGCCGACTTGAAAGATTATTGGGGCGGATGGGATTTTACAACACCCGAACAGTTTAAGGTAGATAAGTGGCCCGAAGAAAACGGCGTGCGTATTCCCTGGGAAACCTGTCAGACTTTTTCCGGTTCGTGGGGATATTACCGCGACGAACATACCTGGAAAGACAATAAGCAGTTGCTTGTATTATTAATAGAATCGGTGAGTAAAGGAGGTAACTTGTTATTAAATGTAGGGCCAACAGCACGCGGCACTTTTGATGAGCGGGCCGATAAAGCACTCGCTGAAATGGGGGAGTGGATGAAATACAACGACAGGTCTATATATAATTGTACCCAGGCGCCCGATGAATTTGAAGCGCCGGATAACACATTATTAACATACAATCCTGAAACAAACCGTTTGTATGTGCACCTGTTGGATTATCCAATGAGGAATTTTCTGATGCGCGGTTATGGCGATAAAGTGAAATATGCGCAGTTTTTGCACGATGCATCCGAAATCAAAATGGGGAAACCATACGGGCATTGGGTAGAACAAGAACAGGCTGAAAACGATATTAATCTGCAGTTACCCGTAAATAAACCGAATGTTGAGATACCGGTAATTGAGCTTTTCCTGAAATAGCAGAAGTATTATTATAATGTATTAAAGCCCTGGAATAGATTTCCCGGGGCTTCTTTGCTTCTTATAGAGGTGTCAATTTTACTCCAATTATTAGGGCGAGAAGTGTAACTCTTCACTGTCCTTCTCGTATCAGTTTATCCGTCTCTATTTTTTTTGAAATTTGATGGCTTCTGAATTTCAATTGATTAGCAAAAAGACGAAAAAAAGATGCACAAAAGCGAGGTAAAAGTTTGGAAGATTAAAAACCTTGATTACTTTTGCAGCCGCTTTAAGAGAAGCGAGTTCATAGAAAAGATGGGATATAGGACGGCAAAGGAGAGCAGGTGGAAGGAGTAAGGATTTCGGTCTTTACAGCGGTAAATCGGTTCGGCAAAAAAGTTTCTAAAAAACTTAAAAAAGTATTTGGCAGAGACAAAAATAGATTTACCTTTGCAGCCGCTTTAACAGATAGCGACGTTCAAAGGGAAAATGATGAAAGGAAGAGAGTTTGGGTGAGACGGCAAACGAGCTGTTAAAATTCAAGTGATCGACCGCAAAAGACTTCAAAATAAAATTTCAAAAAAATGAAAAAATGTTTTGGAGGATTCAGAAAAGCAATTACCTTTGCACCCGCTTTTAAAACGAAGCAACGTTCAGGCGACATAATGAGAGTAAAAACGAGTGAACAAAACGGCCGGTAAAATGGTTGTAGAAATCACGTCAAAGCCGCATGGAGCATTAGAAATAAAGTTTCAAAAAAAGCTAAAAAAGTTTTGGAGGTTTTGAAAAAGTAGTTACCTTTGTCGCCCCGTTAAAAGGGAAATGAGTTCTGGCAAACGAGAGAGATTAAGAGGAGAAGAGAAAGCCAGTAAGATATAATAGAAAAGTAAATGGCCGGCATTGCGAGGTAATAATTAAGATGCTGGTTTTTTTACGCGAGTTCTTTAAAATTTTGAAGCATAAAAAAAGCAAGGTTAATTTAAAACAACTTTGTTGATTTCTGAGAGATAAGTAAACCTGGAGCGAAAGATATTAAACTTTTTATATTTACAACGGAGAGTTTGATCCTGGCTCAGGATGAACGCTAGCGGGAGGCCTAACACATGCAAGTCGAGGGGTAACAGTGGTGCTTGCACCAGCTGACGACCGGCGCACGGGTGCGTAACGCGTATGCAACCTTCCTTGTACAGAGAGATAGCCCATGGAAACGTGGATTAATATCTCATAGTATCACAATTTCGCATGTTATTGTGATTAAAGTTTCGGCGGTACAAGATGGGCATGCGTATGATTAGCTAGTTGGCGAGGTAAAGGCTCACCAAGGCAACGATCATTAGGGGTTCTGAGAGGATTATCCCCCACACTGGTACTGAGACACGGACCAGACTCCTACGGGAGGCAGCAGTGAGGAATATTGGTCAATGGGCGCAAGCCTGAACCAGCCATCCCGCGTGCAGGATGACGGCCCTATGGGTTGTAAACTGCTTTTGTTTGCCAAGAAAGGACGCTACGTGTAGCGTATTGACGGTAGCAAATGAATAAGGACCGGCTAACTCCGTGCCAGCAGCCGCGGTAATACGGAGGGTCCAAGCGTTATCCGGATTTATTGGGTTTAAAGGGTGCGCAGGCGGATCTTTAAGTCAGTGGTGAAATCTTGCCGCTTAACGGTAAAATTGCCATTGATACTGAAGATCTTGAATGTAGTTGAGGTAGGCGGAATGTGTTGTGTAGCGGTGAAATGCATAGATATGACACAGAACGCCAATTGCGAAGGCAGCTTACTAAGCTACGATTGACGCTGAGGCACGAAAGCGTGGGGAGCGAACAGGATTAGATACCCTGGTAGTCCACGCCGTAAACGATGATCACTCGCTGTCTGCGATACACTGTAGGCGGCTGAGCGAAAGCATTAAGTGATCCACCTGGGGAGTACGATCGCAAGGTTGAAACTCAAAGGAATTGACGGGGGCCCGCACAAGCGGAGGAACATGTGGTTTAATTCGATGATACGCGAGGAACCTTACCTGGGCTTAAATGTAGACTGCATAAGGTAGAAATACTTTTTCCCTTCGGGGCTGTTTACAAGGTGCTGCATGGTTGTCGTCAGCTCGTGCCGTGAGGTGTCGGGTTAAGTCCCATAACGAGCGCAACCCCTATCGTTAGTTGCTAGCAGGTAATGCTGAGGACTCTAGCGAGACTGCCACCGTAAGGTGAGAGGAAGGTGGGGATGACGTCAAATCAGCACGGCCCTTATGTCCAGGGCTACACACGTGTTACAATGGTCGGTACAAAGGGCAGCTACCAGGCAACTGGATGCCAATCCCTAAAGCCGATCCCAGTTCGGATTGGAGTCTGCAACCCGACTCCATGAAGTTGGATTCGCTAGTAATCGGATATCAGCCATGATCCGGTGAATACGTTCCCGGGCCTTGTACACACCGCCCGTCAAACCATGGAAGCTGGGGGTACCTGAAGTATGTGACCGCAAGGAGCGTCCTAGGGTAAAACTGGTAACTGGGGTTAAGTCGTAACAAGGTAGCCGTACCGGAAGGTGTGGCTGGAACACCTCCTTTCTGGAGCACAGGTTTACTGTGATCTATGAAGAGATTGACAACGGTTGTCCTTGCTTTTTTTTATAATATTACACTAGAGTTACAAGCGGGGGCTGCGCTAAAAGCTACAAGCTCTGAGCTTGAGTTTAGTAAAACAGTCCCGTAGCTCAGCTGGTTAGAGTACTACACTGATAATGTAGGGGTCCCCAGTTCAAGTCTGGGCGGGACTACTGGAATATTGGAATAATGGAATATGAGAATAGCTGAATGAGAAAATGTGAAAACACAAATCATTCAAATCTTCAAAACTCCAACATTCTAATCTTCAAAAGCCCGGGGATTAGCTCAGTTGGCTAGAGCGCTAGATTTGCATTCTAGAGGTCAAGGGTTCGACTCCCTTATTCTCCACGAGAGACTGAAAAGTTGAAAGACAGAAGACCGATAAGGTTGGAAGTCGAAAAAGAAGAAAGACCATGAAAATGGCAAACGTTCAAAAAAAATTGAAATACTGAAAGACAGAACAAGTTTATATAAAAGTACAGGGATGTACAACTTGCGGCTGTCACGAGATAAGGCTGGCGCCTTGATTGGGGTTCGATTCCCTGGTTATCTACGGTTAACACCGGGAAAATGTACTTGGTACGAGTTACTGAGACAACTTTCAGGAGGTTAAAAAGTTCTTTGGCATGTTGGGAAAAAAATAATTTTGATAATTACAATGTAATTATCGAGAGTCAAATCAAATCACAAGATAGAGACGACAATTTTACAGAGATACAATTGAATCAATACGAGGATTCTCTAAAAGAAAGTTACTAAGGGCGTACGGAGGATGCCTAGGCTCTCAGAGGCGAAGAAGGACGTGACAAGCTGCGATAAGCTTCGGGGATTAGCAAATATGAATCGATCCGAAGATTTCCGAATGGGGCAACCCACCCGCAAGGGTACCCGCAAGGGGGCTAACCCGGGGAACTGAAACATCTAAGTACCCGGAGGAAAGGAAAATAATAATGATTCCCATAGTAGTGGCGAGCGAACTGGGAACAGCCTAAACTGATATTGTTTCGGCAATGTCAGGGTTGTAGGGCTGCGATATGGAGAAATATTTTGAACTGGAAAGGTTTTGGAAAAGCCTACCACAGACGGTGACAGTCCGGTACAGAAAAGAAATACTATCCTAGCAGTACCCTGAGTAGGGCGGAACACGAGAAATTCTGTCTGAATCTGCCGGGACCATCCGGTAAGGCTAAATACTCCTGAGAGACCGATAGCGAACAAGTACCGTGAGGGAAAGGTGAAAAGCACCCCGAACAGGGGAGTGAAATAGTACCTGAAACCGTACGCTTACAAGCGGTAGGAGCTTCTATTTATAGGAGTGACTGCGTGCCTTTTGCATAATGAGCCTACGAGTTAGTCGTCACTAGCAAGGCTAAGGATTTAAGATCCGTAACCGAAGCGAAAGCGAGTCTGAATAGGGCGTAAAGTTAGTGGCGCTAGACGCGAAACCCTGTGATCTACCCATGGGCAGGTTGAA